>CAJXLA010000020.1 GCA_913055795.1 uncultured Alcanivorax sp.
CTTCATAATGCTGAAGGAAAGCGAAGCCCTTTTTAAGAGAATCCATGCCATTTTCAAGTAGAGGTATTTCCATTTATATAAAAACCGTTGCGTTTTAATTTTTAATGCCCTTTCCTGAAGCGTCTAGAGGCAACTAGGACAGTTGGCGAAACATGGCCACCGAAAAGCTAGCCTAACGTAAAGGCTAGCAATAATTCAGTATTTGGCCAACGGCGTGCCAATATTTTGTCATTAGTCGTGTCGTGACTAGTGCTACTTGTGACTTTCTACTTTCAACTGCTCACAGCATATCCGTCAGCAATATCCCGACACTCACCCGCGTAACATACTCGTTATAGTGAATCAGCGAATCCCCATACCCCGTAAATACCTGAAAGATCCCCTTGAACCGCTCATTGACGGGGAAGGAGTAGTCCAGCTGGGCGGCGCCGCGGTCCTCGTGCTGGTCCAGGTTGTGGCGGACCATGAGGTCCACTACATGGTTGTTGAAGGGCCTCGACAGGGTTAGTTCGAAGTTGCCCATGTAGTCGGTGATGTCCGGGTTGGAGTCGCCGTCCGGGTCCAGGGGGAAATCCTTTTTCTCCTCCGGGATGCGGTACCAGGGTTTGAAGTGCCAGTAATACGAGCCCGTGCGGAAGACATAACTGGCGAAGATGCGGTTCCAGCCCCGTGAGGTGGGTTCGGGCTGGCCGTTGGATTCGTGGACGAAGCCGGCGGAGAGCATTTCGGATTCCACCCGGCCGGCGCCGCCGCCCAGCGGGCGCGAGAGAAAGACCGAGGGCGCATAGTTGGATTCGCGGAAGGGGCGTGATACGTCCTCGTTATAGGCCTGCCACCAGGAAGTCATGGTGAAGGCGCCGTAGAGAGTGTAGTTGTCACCCAGGGCGTCATCGACCAGCGGTGTCTTCAGCGAGACCTGGAATTTCACCTCATGGGGTTGAAGGCTGTCCGGGTCCCGCGCCGGATCTTTCCAGGAGCGGTTGGTCCAGTTGCTGAAGGGCATGAGGTAGTTGCGCCGGTGCGGGGTGAGCACGAAGGGGTTGAACTGGGTGCGTTCCTCCAGCGCCAGGCGCGAGCGCAGGGCGTCGTGGGCCGGGGTATAGCTCCCGGTGCTGCCCGGCGGATTGCACCAGTCGCGCAGGGCCCGTGCCGGGGTGTCGTCCGCGGCGGTGGCCGCGGCCCGTTCCAGGCAGTCGCGGTCGGTGCGCGGGATCCGTTGCAGCTCCGGGAGCGGGCCGGTGTGTTCGGCGTCCGTTCGTTCGCTGTCGGTGGTGTCCGCCGCCCATAGCGGCGCACTCAGCGTCAAGCCGGCGAGCAGGGCGAGGCGGGGCGCGTTCAAAGCCGGCGCAGCTCGTCGTCGCTCATCTGCCGGGCTTCCTGTTCCAGCAGCACGGGGATGTCGTCGCGGATGGGATAGGCGAGGGCGCTGGTCTTGCACAGCAGTTCGTCGTTGTCCCGGTCGAGAATGAGCGGCGCCTTGGTCACCGGGCAGACCAGAATATCGAGCAGTTCGGGGTCTATCATGGGACTCTCCTGATTCGCGGGTTCGGCTATTTCACCACAGAGCGCACAGAGAACACAGAGACCGCCAGGCCCCTCTGTGCTCTCTGTGGTTATTTCGGGGTTTTCGGAATGGCCGCTGGCGACTCCGTCACGCCGCAGGTAGGGTGCGCCGTGCGCACCACTGGAGATTGAAGGTGCGCACGGCGCACCCTACGCTCGCTACGGGCACAATCAGGCCGGTGGCCGTTTGCCGGACTGGTCACGTCGAAGCTTTCCGAAGGAAAGCGAAGGCGGAAGACGAAACTTGTCACGGCGTAGCCGAAGGCGAAGCCGGATTCAAACACCTGTTTGACCCTCCGGTCACGTTCCGCTCTGTGCCTGCGGGGATGGCGGCGCTAGTATTGGCGCCGGGTCGGCTCCGTGCACCGGATGCCGCCCCTCCACGGTTATATTTCGGAGATCTCCCATGGCGGATTACAAAGCTCCCCTGCGCGACATGCGCTTCGTGCTGCACGAGGTTCTGAACCTCGAGGATCATTATCAGAACCTGGGCGTCGAGGAACTCAACCGCGAGCTCGTCGATGCCTTCCTGGAGGAAGGTGCGAAGTTTGCGATGAACGAGCTCGATCCGCTCTACCGCTCGGCGGACGAGGAAGGCTGCCAGTATCACAATGGCGAAGTGACCACGCCCAAGGGCTTCAAGGAAGCCTACCAGAAATATGTGGAGGGCGGCTGGCCGTCCATGAATGGCGATCCGGAATACGGCGGTCAGGGCCTGCCCAACTCCGCCGGCACGGCGATCAGTGAAATGATCGGCACGGCCAACTGGGCCTGGAACATGTATCCGGGTCTGAGCCATGGTGCAGTGGCCACGCTGGAGAGCCATGGCACGGACGAGCAGAAGAACACCTGGCTGCCCAAACTGGTCAGTGGCGAGTGGACCGGCACCATGTGCCTGACCGAGCCGCACTGTGGTTCCGACCTGGGGCTATTGAAGACCAAGGCCGAACCCCGTGACGACGGCTCCTACACCATTACCGGCACCAAGATCTGGATTTCCGCCGGCGAGCACGACATGGCCGACAATATCGTTCACATCGTGCTCGCACGCACGCCCGGCGCCCCCGAGGGCACCAAAGGCATTTCGCTGTTTATCGTGCCCAAGTTCCTCCCGGACGCGGATGGTAATCCGGGGCAGCGCAACGACCTGGTGTGCGGCTCCATCGAGCACAAGATGGGCATTCACGGCAATGCCACCTGTGTCATGAATTTCGACGGCGCCCAGGGTTTCCTCATCGGCGAGGAGAACAAGGGGCTGAACTGCATGTTCACCTTCATGAACTTCGCCCGGCTGGGCACGGCCATTCAGGGTGTAGCCCATGCCGAGCGTGGTTTCCAGGTGGCGCTGGATTTCGCCCGCGAGCGCCTGGCCATGCGTTCGCTGTCCGGTCCCAAGAATCCGGACGGCCCGGCGGACCCGGTGATCGTGCATCCGGACGTGCGCCGCATGACGCTCACCGCCAAGGCCTTCGCCGAGGGTGGCCGCGCCATGACCTATTATGCCTCTACCCTGGGGGATCTGGTGAACCAGGGCGACGAGGAAGCCGAGAACCTGATGGCGCTGCTCACGCCCATCGCCAAGGCTTTTCTCACCGAGGTGGGCGTGGAATCGGCCATTCACGGGATCCAGGTCTGCGGCGGCTCCGGCTATATCCGCGAATGGGGCGCGGAGCAGAACCTGCGCGACGCCAAGATCTCGACCATCTACGAAGGCACCACCGGCATCCAGGCGCTGGATTTGCTGGGCCGCAAGGTGCTGCAGAGCCAGGGCGAACAGCTGCGCGTCTGGACGAAGATCATTCACAAGTTCTGCCAGTCGCTGGAAGGCGACGAGGCCATGAAGGAGTTCATCGAACCCCTGGCCGCGCGCAACGAGGAATGGGGCAACATGACCATGGAGCTGGGGCAGAAGGCCATGCAGAACCCGGAAGAGGTGGGCGGTGCTTCCGTCGACTACCTGATGTACGCGGGCTATGTCTCGCTCGCCTACTTCTGGGCGCGCATGGCGAAGACGGCGCAGGAACAACTGGACGCGGGTACCACGGAGACGGCCTTCTATCAGGCCAAGATCGACACGGCCCGTTTCTATTTCCGGCGTCTGCTGCCGCGTTGCGACGCGCACAAGGGTGCCATCGAAGGTGGCCTGGAGTGCCTGATGGCGATCGAGGACGAGCACTTCATGTTCTGAAGATGCGCGTCGCCAATCGCAAAGGAAAAGCCCGGCCCCGTGCCGGGTTTTCAACAGCCTGTTACCCCTCTCCTCGATCCTCCCCTTGTGAAGGGGAGACCCGGAAGACTGACCCGGAACGGCCCGGGACGGATGGAATAACCACAGAGATCACAGAGAGAACAGAGAAAGAAAAGGTTCACCTCTGTGATCTCTGTGATTGAAATTCGCAGGGTGCGCTGTGCGCACCGTTGCTGGTTGAAGGTGCGCACAGCGCACCCTGCGACTTGCCTTTTGCTTTAGGCGGCGATCGCAGAGGTGGTTCAGCGGAGCCTGCCATTCCTCTCTGCGCCAAGCTCCTCCGCACGGGCAGAGCGGCCGTCGGGCCTTCACCGTGTCGCCCTGATCTTGATTCGCGTCACCATGCTCCCGAAGATGGCCACTGCCGCAGTTTCGATCAGGAGTCTCCCATGGCGAAACATACCCAGGAAATTCTCGACGACGAGAACATGACCGACTGGCAGCAAGCCATGCTGTTCCAGAACATCCAGCGCTCGCGCCTTTCCAACGAACGCAACCTGCTCAACTGGATTCGCACCAGTGTCGCCTTCATTACTCTGGGGTTCGTGATCGAGCGCTTTCACCTGGTACTCAAGGGACTGGGCGCGGCCAGCGCCGTCACGGCGTCACCGGTGACGCGTCTGTGGGTGCCGTTGTGCCTGTTCGGGCTCGGCGGGATCATCATCGCCCTGGGCACCTGGGAGTTCTTCCGGGTGCGCCGCGAGATCATGGCCGGGGGCTGGAAGGGCATCTCGCGGCTGCGCGACGCGCTCATCCTGGTCACGCTGGTGTTCCTGCTCTTCGTGCTGACCCTGTTTATCACGGGCAGTGCCTGAGGGTGCGTCCTTTCGCCGCTGTTCGCCCGCCGGGCCTTGTGGCAGTCTTCGCGCCGGAGACTCATTGATGAAGCGATGCCCGATTCCCTTGCGACAGCCGCTCGCCGGCGCCGCGCCCATGCGGCAACTGGCCTGGTTCCGGAGCCTGTCGCTGGTGCTGCAGGTGCTGGCGGTGTGGGCCGGCACCCGTCTGCTCGACGGTCCCTGGCCGGTGGCGGCCGTGGGGGTGTTACTGGCCGGCAATCTGGTGTTGCTGGTTGTGGTCTGGGGACGCAGCCGCGACCCGCGCGCGGGCCGGGATCCGGAGGTTTTTGCCCATCTGCTCGCCGATCAGGGCGTGCTCTTTCTGCTGGTGGCGCTGACCGGCGGGGCCGCCAATCCCTTCGTGATGCTGTTGCTGCTGCCACTGGCGCTGGCGGCCGTGCTGCTGCCCGGGCGCTATGTGATCGTGCTGCTGCTGACCGCCGTGCTGGGGTATCTCGCGCTGCTCGCCTGGCCCGGCAGCGGGATGACGCACGGTAATCCCGGAGATGCTGGCGCGGCCTACCGGATGCACCTGCAGGGCATGTGGGTGGCCTTTGCCTGGGCCGCGCTGTTGCTGGCCTTTTTTGTCTACACCACCGCGCGGGCCCTGCGCGAGCGCGAAGCGGCCCTGCGTAGCATGCAGCTCCAGCGGCTGCGCGACGAAAAACTGCTGGCCCTGGGCGCCCAGGCGGCCACGGCGGCGCACGAACTGGGTACGCCGCTGTCCACCGCGCGCCTGCTCTGTGAGGAGATGCGTGCCACCCAACTGAGCGGCGAACAGCGCGAGCTGATCCATGACCTCGAGGCCCAGGTGCGGCGCAGCGGCGAGCTGCTGCGGACCCTGGCGGACCATGCCCATCGCCGGCAGGGTCAGCGCATCCGGATCGACGATCTGGCGTCCTGGTTGCGCGAGCAGGTCGAGCGGTGGCGCGCCCTGCATCCGGAGATCGCACCCGGGGTCGAGGTGGACGCCGGCCTGGAGTCCTCGGGCCTCGAGGTGGACGAGGGTATTACCGATGCCCTGAACAATCTGCTGACCAATGCCGCCAGGGTGTCGCCGGGCGACGTGACGCTCCGCGCTGAAACGGCCGATGATGGTCTGGCCCTGGAGGTGCTGGATCGCGGGCCCGGGATCTCGCTGGAACACCAGACGGGAACGCAGGGCTGGCATTCCGGGCTGGGCATGGGCGTATTGCTCGCCACCGCCCTGATCGAGCGTGCCGGCGGCCGTCTGGTGTATGAACCGCGCGACGGCGGCGGCACCCGCGCGCGCATGCTCCTGCCCCGGACGCCCGAGGCGAGCGCATGAGCCGGGTACTGATCGTGGACGACGATGCCGCCTTCGCCCGGGCCCTGGCGCGCGGGCTGGAACGCGCCGGCTATGAAACAACGGTGGCGCTGGACCGTGAAGGTGCGCTGGCGGCGCTCGAGGAGACGCCCTTTGACCACGCCTGTGTGGATCTGCGCCTGGGTGCGGAAAGCGGGCTGGATCTGCTCGAGGCGCTGCTCGAGCGCCAGCCCGACCTGATCGTGGTGGTGCTCACCGGCTACGCCAGCATCGCCACGGCGGTGGAAGCCACCCGGCGCGGCGCGCGGGACTACCGCGCCAAGCCCGTGGGCGTGGCCGAGGTCATCGCCGCGCTCGAGGGCGAGGCGGGCGAACCGGCGATTCCCGAAGAGCCGCTATCCCTGTCCCGGCTCAAGTGGGAGCACATCCAGCGGGTGCTCCAGGAGCATGACGGCAATATCTCCGCCGCCGCCCGGGACCTCGGCATTCACCGGCGCTCGCTGCAACGGATGCTGGACAAGAACCCGCCGGGGACGTAGCCCCGACCCAACGGCGCTTGTTGCCGGGATGTCGGAGCCTTCCCGGTTCCGCCCCGCGGTAAGGTCCTCCGCGGGCGGAGTCAGGTGGGGGAGCTTCGAGAACACATCGAGTAACCAGAGTGAGGGAAAGCCTGCGCCCTGCTCTGGAACGAAGGCCTCCCCGGTCCTGCCCCCGGCAAGGGGCAGGCCTTGCCTGTCCATGGAAGAGCCCGCGCGGTCGGCGCCACAGGAAGATGACCGCCGAATTGCAAAACCGCACGCGTCTGCTAGAGTGGCATTTATCTGTAAATGCGTTTAATTCTCATTAAAGAGCACCATAACGAGGAAGCGCCCATGAAACCCGCACAAGGCCTGGTCACCGTCGCCGCGCTCGCCTTCGCCCTGTTCACGAGTCTCCCGGCACTCGCCGGCGACGAGCACGAGAAGGAGCACGGGCACGAGGACCATCAAGAGCACAAGCAGCATCACGACGATGGTCACGGGCATGACGATCAGCCGCAGCACTTCCAGGGCAAGCCCGCCGAAACCGATGAACAGGCGCGCAAGAACCTCCGGGAATACAACGGCAAGCTCAAGGCGCTGCTGGACAAGGAGAAACTGAGTGCCTCGGACCTGGGCGAGATTCACCGCATCTCCTACACCCTGGAAAACGCCATCGCGCAGCTCGATCCCGAGGTGGACTGGATCGCGCAGTACCTGGAAGAAGTCCATCTGGCGTCCGAGCGTGGCGACCGCGCTACGGTGCGCAAGAAGGGCCGGGCCTATCTTTCCGCCTCGAAGGGGCTGCGCGAGGAATAGGACGCCTCAGAGGCTGAAGTCGTACTGCCAGCCCAGCGTCCACATACCGTCACTGTCCATCTGGGGGCCGTCCAGGTCCTGATGCAGCGGGGTCTCGTATTCCAGCGCCAGCCGGTGCCGGGCGAGCGGCCCCGCCGGGACCCGGAGGTTCACGCCCGCGCCCAGATCCAGCCGCCGGCCGCCGCGTAATTCGGGATCGGCGGTGGGCGCCATGTCCGGATTGAGGGCCGCGTCCTCGCCGGCGATGTCCCCCCACTGCCGTGCGCTCAGCCGCAGGGACGGGCTGAACCAGTCTGTGGCCGCCCAGGCCGCCCAGGCCGTGCCTTCCACCTCGTTGCCCAGGCGGTAGCCGAGATCGTTCTCGCCGGTGCGTACCAGGGCGTTGAGCTGCCCGCCCCAGGACCAGTGATGGTGGCGGCCCAGCAGCGTGGCGCCCGCGCGCAGGTCCCAGGTGCCGGAACCGAGCTGCATGGGGTAGGGCAGGCGCATCCGCCCCATGGGCGTGTCGTCCGCCTCCAGGATGCTGCCGGTGGGCGCGTTCACCCCCAGATGAAAATGCCAGGGCCCGGCGCCCTCCGGATGGACGATGGCGGTGAGCTTGAGGTCGCCACTGCCCTGGCTGCGGGTGGTGAATTCGGCGCCCATGCGATTGACCAGCTCCATCTCCTTGCGGATCAGCGGCAGCATGGCCATGAGCGTCACCTGGTCGGAGGGCGCGTACATCACGCCCAACATGTCCATGGTGGTGGTCATCTCGCGCGGGGCCACGGGGTAGTCGTTGAGCACCTCGGACTCGGATAGCTCGTCCGTGCCGTCGCGGTTGCCGTCCATGGTCATGTTCATGTGCCGGTACGAGAACATCACCTCGTCGGCGCCATGGTAATGATCGGCCATTACTCCGATGGGCGCGTGGTCGTCGGCCCGGGTAACGCCCGCGTCGGCCTGGACCAGCACGGGAACAAAGCATGCGAGTACAGCCAGGGTTTGATTCATGCCCACCTCTCCGGAAACGAAAACGGCGCATAGTATGCGGAGCGCGTTCCGGCGAGGCACTGCGGCATGATGTCGCAGTGGCGGGAAAAGGAAGGGGAGGCGTTGCGCCTCCCCCGGGGTTACGGCATGGGTGTGCCGCCGGTTACTCGACCTGGTCCAGGTACTGACCCAGACGGTCCTTGTTCATGGCCATGCCGCCTTTCATGGACGCGGCCTTGTCCTTCGCCGCCTGGAGGTTGGTGGCTTCACCCACCTGAATCACGCCCACCATGCCCAGCGACAGATGGGGCAGGCACTTGTAGATGTAGACGCCTTCGGTATTCAGCGTTACCGAGACTTTTTCATTGATGCTGCCCTTCCAGCTTTCGCCGCCGTCGGGACTCAGGGCGGAGTGAGTGTTGTGCGACTGGTCCACGGGCACGAAGGTCACGGTATCGCCGGGTTCGACCTGCAGATATCCGGGTTCGAAGACCATGGATCCGTCTTCACCCTGATTGAGCATCTTGACCTTGTGTTCCGCGCTCCAGGCGAGCGGCGAAATCAGGATGAGCGTCATGAGAACGAGTTTTTGCATCGTCTGCCTCCTCGGGCACTTCTGCGGAATGCGGCGCTGATTATCCGACGACCCCGGGACGTTGAGAACCGTACGGCATCCTATAGGGCCGATAGGCAGACTCATTGCTGGCCTCACGAGTCTTTCACGATAGCGGTTGTTTTCGAGAGAGCTGGTCGCGTCGGGAACACACGTGAAGACAACCGGCGTCCCGCAGTGCAAAAAAAAGGGAAGGCCGAAGCCTTCCCCGTCGGGTCTCGCGATTGCGGGATCCGGTCAGTGCCCCTTCAGGGACTTGCCGTGCGGATCGAAGATCTTCTTGTCCGCTTCGCCTTCCACATGGAGGAAGCCGGCCAGACCCAGTTCCATGCGCGACAGGGCATGGTCGACCAGGATGTAGCGGCCCGGATACTCCGTTTCGAACTCCACCATGGTGGCGGCGCCCGGGCCGACCGATGTGGTCTGCACATTGCGCAGCGGCTCATTGGTGAGCGCGGCGTCCTGATAGACCCGGTCGAAGATTTCGCCGATCACATGGAAGGACGAAGTGGCATTGGGCCCGCCCACGCCGAAGAATATGCGCACGGTGTCGCCCACATCGGACTCCATGCGATGGGTTTTCGTGAGCGCCCGGGTGGAGCCGTTGAACATGTAGTATTCCGGCTCTTCGTCCAGCATTTTCTCGAGCGAGAACTCGAGCTTGCCGTGGGTGCCATGATCCTCGGCCGTATAGAGTTCGCCCTGCATGACGTAGAACTCTTCGTCCACTTCCTTCAGGCCGCCCTCGGGCTCGACCAGGATCATGCCGTACATGCCGTTGGTGATGTGGTGCGCGACCATGGGTGTGGCGCAGTGGTAGACGTAGAGTCCGGGCTTGAGTGCCTCGAAGGTGAAGCTCTCCGTCTTGCCGGGAGCCGCCTGGGTTACGGCCGCGCCGCCACCCGGACCCGTGACCGAGTGCAGGTCAATGGAGTGGATCATGTTCGAGGACTGCTTGTTCTTCAGGTTGATGGTGACCTGATCACCCTCGCGTACACGCAGGAAGGGACCGGGGACCTTGCCGTTGAAGGTCCAGTAGCGATAGCTGGTGCCGTCGGCGAGCTGACCTTCCAGTTCCTCGGCGATCAGATCATATTCCACCTTCTTCGGTCCGCGATCACCGATGGGCTCAGGAATATCCATGGGCGAACGCGAGATCTCGGCGGCGTCGGATTTCTTCTCCTTCTCGCCTTCACCGACGACGATCTTGCCTTCCATGCCGGCCGCGCGGTGACCGGGCACGGAGCACCAGTAGTAGTATTCGCCTTCCTTGTCGGCACGGAAGGCCATTACCGTGGACGAGCCCTTGCCGCTTACCTTGTCGGAGCGGGTATCAAAGGCGTCGGCCACGATGTCGTGCAACGCGCCGTCACCGTTGATCAGGTTTACCTGGACCATGGCGCCCTTGGGCACCTGGAGCGTGGGGTTCACCTTGCCTTCGATGTTGCCGCTGCGGCCGATATAGACCAGCTTGCCGTCCGCGACCGCGGTTTCCAGCGTAAAGGTGACATCCGCGTTGTAATTGGCTTCGGTGTCCTGCGCCAGGCCCAGAGCCGGCAGCAGCGCCATCAGCATGAATAACGGAAGTTGTTGCAATAGTTTCATGGTGCCTCCTTATCGCCGTGCCCGGCGATGATTCGGGCCCGCCGGAACGGGCCCCTTGTAGTCATTTGACCTGCTTCAGATACTGATCCAGACGCTCCTTGTTGGTGGCCATGGTTTCCTTCAGGGAAGCCGCCTTGTCCTTCGCCTTTTGCAAGTTTGTGGCTTCGCCCACCTGGATGACGCCCACCATGCCCAGCGACAGGTGCGGATCGCACTGATAGACGAAGACGCCTTCCTGGTTGAGCGTGACCGTGACTTCCTCGTCGATGTCACCCTTCCAGTTGGTGCCGCCTTCCGGCGTCAGCACCGCATTGGTGTTGTGCGCCGGCGCTTCGGGTACGAAGGTGACCGTGTCGCCCGGGGCCACCTTGAGAAAGCCGGGTTCGAAGACCATGGTGCCGTCTTTGCCCTGATTGAGCATCTTGACGGTATGCTCGGCCGCGCCCGCCTGGGCGGCGATCGCCAGCGCGGCTGCAGCGAGCGTTGTCTTGACAGCGGTGAATTTCATCGGGGGTACTCCTTCTTGCGTCGAAACAATCGTGCCGGAACGCCGGGCGGGCAACGGGCTGTGACCTGGCCAGCCATCCCGGACAATCTGTTTCGCATTAAACATGCATCTGTGATATATGTATAGCCGATGATCCCGCGAATGGGCTGGAAATTGATCTCGATCATGTCGCTGGCGGCCGCCCTGGTGGGGGTGGTACTGCCGGGCTGGCCCACCGTGCCCTTTCTGCTGGTGGCCGCCTGGGGCAGCAGCCACGGCTGGCCGGAGCTCGAACAGCGTTTGCTGGCCCATCCGCGTGCCGGCCCGGCGATCCGGGACTGGCGTGAACGCCGGGCCGTACCGCGCAGGGGCAAACGTGGTGCGGCGCTTCTGATGGCGTTGAGCGTAGTGGTATTCTGGGCCACTGTGCGGGATCCTGTTCTGACTCTGTTGCTGGCCGTTTTTCTGACGGCGGTGGCGCTTTGGCTGTGGAGCCGTCCCGATGCGTGAATCCCTGGTGGCACGGGCCCGCCGTCCGCTGGAACAACTGTTCAGCTATCCCTTTCGGATCTTTTTCCTGTCCACCGGGCTTATCGGCGTCGTTGTGATTCCGGCCTGGCTGGTGGTGCTCTGGCAGATTCATCCGCGGGTGCTGGCGGTGCCGGGGCTGTTCTGGCACCAGCATGAAATGACGGTGGGCTTTCTCAATGCCGCCATTGCCGGTTTCCTGCTTACCGCCGTGTGCAACTGGACGAACACCGAACCGGTGACCGGCAAACGCCTGCTCGGGCTCTGGCTGGTCTGGCTGGCCGGCCGGGTCATGTTGGCGGTGGGTGCCGAGGCGCCCGTGCTTACCGCAGTGGTGGATCTCGCCTTTCTGCCACTGGTCATGCTGATCATGGGCGCGCGCGTCTGGCGCGCGCGCCAGACCCGGCAGCTGGTTGTGCTGGCGGTGCTGGGCGGGCTCTGGCTGCTGGATCTGTTGTTCCACTGGCACGGCGATCCACGGTATCTGAATGCACTGGTGCTGCTCGCGGCGGTGCTGATCCTGGTGATCGGCGGCCGGATCACCCCGGCGTTCTCACGCAACTGGCTCCATCGCATGGGCATGGGCGCGCAGCATGTGCAGTCCTGGCCGCCGCTGGACTACCTGGCCCTGGCGGCGTCCGCCGCCCTGGTGCTGGGCGAGGCGCTGGCCTGGTCGGGGGCGCCGATTCTGTTCCTGGCCTGGCTGGCGGCGCTGACCACCGGGCTGCGGTTGTTGCTCTGGCGCGGCTGGATGGTGCGCGGGGAACCCTTGCTGTGGGTGCTGCATCTGGGGCATCTCTGGGTGGTGGCCGGCTTCGCCCTGCGCGCGCTGGCTGAACAGGGGCTGGTGGCTTCCACGGTCTGGGTCCATGCGCTCGGCCCCGGTGCCATGGCCACCATGGTGCTGGGCGTGATGACGCGGGTAGCGCTGGGTCACACCGGGCGTGAACTTCGGCTGCCGCCGGGCGTGGTATCCTGTTACGCGCTCATCAGCCTCGCGGCCCTCATCCGCGTGCTGGCGGGCATGGAGTGGATCGGCTGGCATGTCGGACTCTGGGGCTCGGCCATTTTCTGGACCCTGGCTTTTGCCCGTTTCTGCATCTTCTACTGGCCGATCCTGACACAACCCCGCAAAGATGGCGGACCGGGCTGATGCACATCACCCTCTATACCGACTATTCGCTGCGCGTGATGATCTATCTGGCGCTGAACTCGGGCGAGCGCGCCACCATCCGTGACATGGCCGGCGCCTACGATATCTCGCGCAATCATCTGACCAAGGTGGTGCACCAGCTTCAGCTGGGCGGCTATCTGGAGACGGTGCGCGGCCCCAGCGGCGGCGTGGTGCTCGCGCGCGCGCCGGACGAAATCAATATCGGTGCCGTGGTGCGTGCCATGGAGCCGGATCTGAATCTGGTGAGCTGTTTTAAGGATGAAAGCCAATGCGTAATCACGCCGCACTGCCGGCTCCGCTCCATGATGGGGGAGGCGCTGCAGGCTTTCATGGCCACCCTGGACCAGTACACGCTGGCGGATATCACCGAACACCATACCCGGGGGCTGATCCGGGTACTGGGGCTGGATGCGGCCGCGCCTTCGTGACGTCCGGGGATGGCCGGGTGGTCACGCTTTCACCTGTCTTTGCCCGGCCCCCCTGCTAGAATTTCATTCCCCTGTTCCAAGCGGAGAAAACCAGCATGGCGGTCTACAAGGCACCCCTGCGGGATATGAAGTTCGTCCTGAACGAGGTCTTCCGGGCTGATCAGCTCTGGGCTTCGATGCCGGATACCCGGGAAACCACGCCCGATCTCGCCGACGCCATTCTGGAAGAAGCGGCGAAGACCACCGAGGGGCTGCTTTTCCCCCTCAACCGTCAGGGCGACGAACAGGGCTGTCACTGGCACGACGGTGAAGTGACCACGCCGGACGGTTTCAAGGATGCCTACAAGACCTTCGCCGAGAACGGCTGGACTTCGCTCACCGGCAATCCGGAATACGGCGGTCAGGGCATGCCCAAGTCACTGTCCGTGCTCTTCGAGGAAATGCTGCACGGCAGCAACACCTCCTTCGCGCTCTATCCCATTCTCACCAACGGCGCCTGTCTCTGCCTGGACGCGCATGCTTCGGAAGAGCTCAAGCAGCAGTATCTGCCGCGTCTGTATAGCGGTGAATGGTCCGGCACCATGTGTCTGACCGAGCCGCACTGCGGCACGGATCTGGGCATCCTGCGCTCCAAGGCCATCCCCAATGACGACGGTAGCTACAACGTCTCCGGTACCAAGATTTTCATCACCGGCGGCGAACACGACCTCACGGACAATATCGTCCACCTGGTGCTGGCGAAGCTGCCGGACGCGCCCTCCGGTACCAAAGGGATCTCGCTGTTCGTCGTGCCCAAGTACCTGCCGGATGCCGACGGCAATGCCGGCGAGCGCAATGGCGTCCAGTGTGGCTCCATCGAACACAAGATGGGGATTCAGGGCTCGAGCACCTGCGTACTGAATTTCGACGACGCCAAGGGCTGGCTGGTGGGCGAGCCCCACCAAGGGCTGCCGGCGATGTTCACCATGATGAACTACGAGCGCCTGTCCATTGGTCTGCAGGGGCTGGGCCTGGGCGAGGCCAGCTACCAGAGCGCCGTGGACTATGCCCGCGAGCGCCTCCAGGGGCGTTCCGCGCACGGCACGCAGAATCCGGATAGCAACGCCGACCCGCTGATCGTTCATGGCGATATCCGCCGCATGCTGCTGACCATGCGCGCCTGGAACGAGGGCGGCCGGGCGCTGGCGTCCTATGTCGGCATGCAGCTGGACATGGCCAAGTTCAGTGATGACCCGGAAACACAAGAGAAAGCCGAAGAACGCGTAGCCCTGCTGACGCCCGTGGCCAAGGCCTTCTTCACCGATCGCGGTCTGGATACCTGCGTGATCGGCCAGCAGGTGTTCGGCGGGCACGGCTATATCCGTGAATGGGGCATGGAACAGTTCGTGCGCGACGCGCGCATCGCCCAGATCTACGAGGGCACCAACGGCATTCAGGCGCTGGATCTGATCGGGCGCAAGATGGCGCGCAACGGCGGCCAGTTCGTCCAGGACTACATCGCCGACATCCGCCAGTGGTTGTCGGAACAGGCGGACAATGCCGTCGTCCGGGAATTCGCCGCACCGCTCGAACGCGCCGTGGCCACCCTGGAGGAGGTTACCCACTCGCTCATGACGCAGGCGCAGGAGCACCCCAATGTGCTCAATGCCTCGGCTGTGGAGTACACGGATCTTTTCGGCCTGGTTACCTATGCCTGGCTCTGGGCACGCATGATGGCCGCCGCCGAACCGAAATCCGGCGACGGCGACTTCCACGACGCCAAGCTCACCGTGGGGCGCTTCTACTTCCAGAAGATGCTACCGCGTGCCTGGTCGCTGGCGGAGCAACTCCAGGCGGGTGACGACGCCATCATGGCCCTGGGCGCGGAAGCCTTCTGAAACCCGCCGAGGGAGCCGCGTCCTCGCGGCGATCTGTCCAGAGCCTCTGGAATGGTTCGCGGCAACGGATTGCCGTTGATGCCCTATGGGGGGTCCCCGCATTGCGATGGAATGCTGGCAGGCTGTTGAAAACCCGTTGCGAACCAGCCTGAAAGCCCCGAAGGGCGCGGCCTGAAGCGCCCATCTGCTGCACTTGGTCGCTCGGAAAGGGAACCACCCTGTCCGTCGCAACCAAGCACACCAGCTGCACGCTCCAGGCCACGCTGAGTGCGCAAGGGGTTTTTCAACAGCCTGCTATCGACCGAACTGCAGCCGTTTGGGTGATTCGGGCATGATCTCGTCCGCGCGTCCGGGGTTCTCGATAAAGGGGTTGCCCCGTCCGGTCATGGCCTTGATGGCCTCGTTGCGGGTGCGCTCCTCGTCGTCCGGCGGGTCCAGCCGGCTCCAGCGCTGATACATCTCCAGCGAACCGATCAGCGGCAGCTCATGGATAACATGCATGTAGAGCATGGCCCGCGCTACGTTGCCGCGCGCATATTTCGGCGGGTCAAAGGTCTGAAAGGATAGCTGATAGGGACAGTTGTCGCTGGCCACCTCGATATCCTCGCGCAGGTCGCCGAACTGGGTGCCCCGCCGGTCCACATCCACCCGGCGCTGAACCGGATAGAAATTGTGGGGATCGGAGATCGCGTTCCGGTAGGCCTCGCGGTTTTCGCACTGCCCGCGGCTGATGCAGTCGAACTGTTCCCGGATCTGCTGCTCACGGTAGATCCGGTTGAGCTGGATATCATCGTCCGGCTCGAAAGGGGCTTGGCAGAACAGCGTCTGTCCGCCCTGGTCGTACACCTGAGCGATCATCTGTTGCTTTACATCCTGATCCTGAGCCTGCGCGGCCGGAGCCGCCAGGAAGAGCAGCAGGAACAGGCCTTGTCTGACGTCAATAGTCATAACGTGAGACCGGTCGCATTTCTTACAGACTACGCCCCTTTTCGGTCCTTTTGTCTACCCTTTTACACAAGACAAACACAGCTTCTCGACCCGGGGAGTTGCGCCTGTACGGGCGGTGCCGGACGCCGGGGGGACACTCGGGGATCAAGGTTTTGACCCGTCATGACCATAAAGGTGTACGTTAGTGCCATACTATGGAAGCAATAAAGGCCTGACCGGGAGAACCGCATGGCCGCTCGTCCCGACGACCTCGAAATCGTACCGCGCCGGCCGGAATTCGCCATCTACGAGGCCATGCGGCATCGTCGCTACTGGCTTCAGGACGATCCGGTGCTGACGCACTTCATCAATGCGCTCCAGGCGCTGTTTCCGGAAGGCGAGCGCTTCTTTATCGACAGCGCCCGGGATGTGCGGGATCAGGTGGGTGAAGAAAACCTTTCGGAACAGCTGCGGGCGGATCTGCAGGACTTCATTCGCCAGGAAGCCTGGCACGGCCGCGAGCACGAGGTCTGGATCGAGGCCCTGGAAGAGCTGGGCTATACAAGGCTGGGCGAGTCCATGGCGCGCATGAAGAAGCAGCGCGAATGGGCGCGCGAGCACATCAGCGCCATCAACCGGCTGGCCATGACCGCCGCCTCGGAACACCTGACCGCCTCCATCGCCCGGTTGCTGCTGGAAAAGCGTCCGGATCTGCTCGACGGCGCGGACCGGCCCATGCGCGATCTCCTGGCCTGGCACGCGCTGGAGGAAACCGAGCACAAGAGTGTCTGCTTTGACCTCTATCAGGCCGCCGGCGGCGGTTATGTCCGGCGCTGTCTGGCCCTGGTGATCGAGTGGGCCGATCTCTTCTACCAGACCCATACGCGCCACCGCTATCTGCTGCGAAAGGACGGGCTCTGGAACTGGCGTACGCGCCTGCGCGTGCTGCGTGATATCTGGGGTCCCCGGGGTGTGGCGGGCGCCGTGCTGCCCTATGCCCTGGGGTACTTCAAACCCGGTTTCCATCCCTGGCAGACGGACGAGCGCGCCGCCTTCAAGGCGAAATACGGGGATCTGATCGAGGCCCTTTCGGAGAGCTGATGCTCTTCCACTCAGTATGAGGGTGTCGCAAAAGGCAAAGCGTAGGGTGCGCTGTGCGCACCTTGGAGACTGCTTTATCTCTGTGGTCCCTGTGTTCTCTGTGGTGAAATCAACCGCCTGGAACCGCCTCCGGATTCCTTAAAAAACCACAGCGATCACAGAGAGCACAGAGGTCACCAAGCCCCTCCTCTGATTCCGGTGTGGTTATTGGGCACGATCCAGTCGACCAGGCTTTTGCGGCCGCCCGGGTCTCAATCCTGGTGCTCCCGGCAGTCGGGAAAGGACTGCTCGCCCAGCATGGGCGTCAACAAAGGTTCGGCGCCTTCGGCACGGATCTCGTCCAGAAAACCGGGCAGGTCCACCCCCGGAATCATGTCCGGTTCGTTTTCCACCGGCGTGATCATGGTGTCCCAGTGACAGGGGATGACCCAGCGCGGCTTCAGCCGGCTGACCACATCACGAACATAGTCGGGGCGGTATTTGCGCCCGATGGCGCAGAGACAGACCACGTCCGCTTCCAGCCCGTCCAGTTCCTCGTTGATGAAATCCGCGCTGTCGATATGCACCACCCGCAGCGCACCGGTATTCACCCACCAGTTCAGTACCAGGCCGTGGCGGAGTTCGCCCAGCCGGGCGGGCCAGGGTGGCGGCACCGGAATGTCGCCGGGCAGTGGCACCCGGCCCGCCAGGGCCTTGCCGTGGCGTGAGGGCAGACCACGCACGGTCCAGTCGCCGCTGGCGATGTCCTCGCCGCCGAGCGTTTCCCGCAACTGATGCTCGGGCAATCCGGCCGCCCGGCCCACCATGACGCTCGCGCGCGAGCCGATCAGCCGGGCCCCCGTCCGGTGGCACAGATCGGGTGCGTCGAGAATATGATCATAGTGGGCATGACCCACGAGTACGCCGTCGGCGTGCGGAAGATGCTCCGCGATGCGTTCGGTGTCCGGCTTCAGGCGCCGGGTCAGGGTGGTCACCAGATCCGGGCGGGTGACAAAGGGATCCAGCACCAGGGTCCGGCGGTCATCGCTGATCACGAAGCCGGCCGTGCCCAGATAGCGGATGCGCACCGCTTCGCCCTGCCGGTGTTCGCTGTACCAGGCGCGGGGGACGGGTTTAAGGCCCAGGGTCTTCTTGACGACACTCATGCCGGCCTCCCGCGGAACCAGCCCTTGATCATCCGGCCCAGCGCCCGCCAGCGGTTGATCAGCAGCGCGGCCAGAATGAGTGTGCAGCCGGCGAATTGACTAGCGGACATGGTTTCAGCGAACCAGGCTGCTGCGAACACCGTAACCCAGACCGGCTCCAGGATCATGATCACTACGCCATGGCTGTGCGGCGACAGGCTCTGCGCCCAGGTCTGCACGAAAAAGCGCCCGGCCGTGCCCACCAGCGTACTCGCCAGCACCCAGCCGGTCAGCTCCAGCGACCAGTCGGACAGGGTGGCGCGCCAGGGCTCCAGCACCGCCGAAAGCACGCCCGTGAACAGGCCCACGGTCAAAAGCACGACCGAAGTGAGCGCGATCACGGGAATGTGCTCCTCGCGGTTCACGCCGTCGCGCCCGGTCACGGTGCGCGCATTGGCCGCGCGCGTGTTGAGATTGTAGTAGAGCGCGAACAGCGCGGCCGCCGTGACAAAGAACAGCTGCCCGGGCTCGGGCCGGAAGCCGTTTTCCAGCGACAACAGCGCCAGGCCCGTGCCCGCCACCGGCAGCGCCACCCAGGTGCTGCCCGGCTGCGCCTCGCTGAAGAGCACCCGCGCGATCAGCGGCACCAGCACCACGTTCAGACTGGTGAGAAAGGAGCCTTCGCCCACATGGTCAATGCGGAAGAGTCCGTTGATCCAGCAGCTCATGGCCAGGCCGAACACCAGCCCCACCCGTGCGGCGCGCAGCACCTGCTCGCGGGTCAGGGCGCTCAGCTCGCGCACGCCCGCCAGGCCCAGCACCAGTCCGCCCAACAGAAACCGCACCGAGATGAACATCAGCGGCGGCATCATCGATACCGCCTCGCGCGAGAACATCCAGCTGATCGCGGCCAGCAGGGTGACCACCAGCAGCAACAGGTCCGATTTGGCGGTATTGGACAGTGGCAAGAGGATTGCTCCCGGCGCCGGGGTGTTGAACGCGGGCATCATAGCAGGGCAAAGCCGGCTCGCGCGCCGTACGCCGGGCCTGTGGATCGGTTCATCGGGAACGTTCCGGGGTCACCGCTCATACCCTGCCAGGGACCGTTCGTCCGCCGGTCCCGCGAAGCCGCGCGTCCGGCCCATGGAGTGGCCTCAGCCCTTCCCTAACGCCATGATTGGTTCTAGGATTTGAATCAGTTCACACAATTCGTCGCTGATTCGTGTGCCCAGGGTTGTAAAACCCTGGCTTTGCCGCCCCGGACTTGGGGCGGCTCCCCTCTGGGGAGAGAAACGCAGGCGATCGTCCACCCCGCCGGTCTCCTGCAAACCCCTGCAACCGGCCGCGGAGCCTTCGGGCTTCCGGCCGGTTTTTTTATGGGCAAAGAACCGGGGTTCCGGCAAACAACTACAGCCCCGCCCACCATATCTGCTACCTTGCCCCGCTACTGACACTTGTGGGAGCGCATCCCTGCCGCAATCCACCGCTGAGCCTGGCACGGAGCCCCAATGCCCCTGAAACTCCTCGCCGTCGGCGACATCCACCTGGGCCGCCGCCCCGCACGCCTGCCGCACGAGCTGGCCGGCGACGCGCGCGCGCTGGGCCCGGCCGGCGCATGGCGGCGGGTGGTGGCGCGCGCCATTGCCGAGGGCGTGGATGCGGTCGCGCTGGCCGGCGACGTGGTCGAGCGCGAGGACGATTTCTACGAGGCCTATCGGGAACTGCGTGCCGGCGTGGAGGAGCTCGCCGCCGCCGGCATCCGGGTGCTGGGCGTGGCCGGCAACCATGATGTGCATGTGCTGCCCCGGCTGGCGGATCAGCTGGACGACTTCGATCTGGTCGGCCGCGATGGAAAATGGGAGACCCGGACTCTGGAAGCCGGCGGCGAACAAGCCACCCTCCACGGCTGGTCCTTTCGCGAGGCCCGGGTGCCCACCAGCCCGGTGGCCGAACACGACTTCCAGCGCGGGCCCGGCGCCAATCTGGGCCTGCTCCACTGCGACCTGGATCAGCGCGGCAGCCCCTATGCGCCGGTCATGGCAAATGAACTGCGCGACACCGGCCTGGATGCCTGGCTGCTGGGCCATATCCATGTCCCCCATGCGCTCAGCGTCACCCGGCCGGTGGGCTATCTGGGCTCGCTCACCGGCCTGGACCCGGGCGAGCCGGGCGATCACGGCCCCTGGCTGATTACCTTCGAGGGCGGCCGGGTACAAGGCATCGATCCATGGGTGCTGGCGCCGCTGCGCTGGGAGCCCCTGAAGCTGGATCTCGCCGAACTGGACGAAGCCGAAAGCGCCCGCGCCCGGTTGCTGGAAAAACTGCGCGAACACGACCGCACCCTGGCCGGGCTCGCCGAGGCGCCCAGGGCCGTGGGCCTGCGCCTGCGCGTCACCGGCCGCACGGATCTCGGCACCGAGGCCACGCGCCTGCTGGAAAACGACCTGGGCCAGCTCCTGCATGAAGGCGAGACCACGGGCGCGCACTACTTTATTGAAAAGGTCATCGCCGAGACCCGCCCGGAGATCCCGCTGCACAAGCTGGCCGAACGCAATGACCCGCCGGGCCTGCTTGCCCAGCGCCTGCTCCGGCTGGAGACCCCGCACAGCGAAGAGGCTCGGCAACTGATCGCTGACGGCAGGAAACGTCTGGACCAGCTGCGTCGCGAAAGCCGCTGGCAGGCACTGGATCCGCAACCACTGGAAGACGACGAAGTCGTCGACTGGCTCTGGCGCAGCGGCACCCGCATGCTCGAGGACCTGCTGGCACAACAGGGGGCGGGCGAATGAGACTGGTGCGCCTCAAGATCCAGCAGCTACCCGGCATTGATCCCGGCTTCGAACTGCAACAGATCGAACCGGGCGTGAATCTGGTCACCGGCCCCAACGCCATCGGCAAGTCCAGCCTGATCCGTGCGCTGCGCTATCTCATCGCCCCCGCCTCGGCCAGTGATCCGCTGGCGCTGACCCTGGAAGCCGACTTCAGCAATGGCGAAGACCTTACGGCCAGCCGCAATGGCTCGGCACGCGTCTGGAAACGTCAGGGCCAGGTGGTGGACCCGCCCGCGCTGCCGGACCGGGACAGCCTGCACTGCTACTGGCTCACCATGGAGAACCTCGTCCGGGTGGGCGAGGACGACGCGGACCTGATCGAACAGCTTCATCAGGCGCTGGCCGGCGGCTATGACCTGCGCGCGTTGCGCTGCGGTCTCTTCGAACGCAAACCCCGGGTGGGGCAGAACGAAACCCGCGAACTGCGCGAAGCCGAACGCCAGCGCCGCGAGATCGAGGCGGACTACGGCCATCTGCGCCAGCGCGAACAGCGCCTGCCCGAACTCCAGCGCGAAATCGACGAAGCCCGGCGCGCGCGCAGTGAACATGAGGCTCTCGACCGTGCCCTGCAATGGCTCGAACGCCTGCGCGAACACCGCGAGGCCGAGGGCGTGCTCGAAACCTTCCCCGAAGGCATGGACCGCCTCGACGGCCACGAGATCGAACGCCTCGACAAGCTCGAAGCCGAACGCGAACGCCTCGCGCGCGAACACGCCAACGAAAGCCACCGCCACCAGGAAGCGCAACACAAGCTCCAGCAAACCGGGCTGGCCGAGGCCCGCCCGGACGAAAGCAAGCTGGACGCCCACCGCAAGTCCATCGACGATGCCCAGCACCGTCAGAGCGATCTCGATCAGGCCAGGGATCAGCGCCAGCAACTGCGCACGGAAGAAGACGAAGCCCTGCAGGCCCTGGGCGGCAGCAAGCGCCCGGCGCTGGATCCGGAATCGGTGAGCCGTGCCGAAAGCCTGGCGCAGGAGCTGCAACAGGCCCGCAAGGCGCGCGATGAAATCGCCGCCCGCCTGCGCGATGCCGCCGACGCCCCGCATGAAAACGAAATCGAACGCCACCGCAGCGCCGTCCAGGCACTGACCGCCTGGCTCGGCGCCGACGGTAACACCGGCGCCTGGCAGGTCGGCATTACCGCCGTGGTGGGCGGTGTCTTGACCGGTATGCTAGCCGCCTTCGCCCAGCCCGTTATGGCCATGGTCGGTGGTGGGGTAGCGGCCCTGGGTGTGGGCATCAGCCTGCTCATTGCATGGGATCGCACCCGGCCCAACGCACAAAAGCAGTTCGCCGAACAGGACCTTACGCCGCCGTCCGCCTGGCAGCCCAAGGCCGTGCAGGAACGGCTAGCGATCCTGCAACAGGAACTGGATCGCCTGCGCGAGCTGCACCAGCGCGCCCTGGCCGCGCGCGAGGATCAGACTCGCCTGGATCAGGCCCGGCGGCAACTGGACAACCTGGAACAACAAAAACAGGAATTGGCGGAAGAGCTGGACTTCGATCCGGCCCTGACCGCCGCCGGGATCGACCGTTTTGTGCGTCTGGTCGATGGCTATAGCCGCGCGCGGCAAAAACGTCAGGAACTGGATCAGCGCATCCGCAGCGGTGAAAACCGCGTGCGCGAAGCCCACGAAGAAGTAAAAAAGTTCATCGAATCATGGGGGCTGGAGGTGTCTGGCGAAGCCCGGGCACTGGACACGGCGCTGGCGGAACTGCGTAACCGCACCCGCACCGCCGGCGAAGCCGAACGCGAACGCGACGAAACCGCGCGCAACCTGGAGCGCCTGGACGGCGAACTGCGCGCCCGCGAAAACGAAGTGGAAGAGCTCTACCGCACGGCGGGGATGGAACCGGGCGAACGCCGTGCCCTGGAAGACCGGGTGGACCAGCTCGAGAACTGGAAGGCCGCGCAACAACGCCTGCGCGATCTCGACCGTCAGGCCCGTGAACTCCAGGCGGCGCTGGCCGAACGCGAGGATCTCATCGAACGCGCCGAGGCCGGCGAACGCCAAACCCTGGAAGCTGACCGCGACCGCGCCCGGCAACAGGCGGAGCAGCTGGAATCACTGATCAGCGACTACTCCAGCCTGGAAACCGAAGTCCGTCAGGCCGGGCGCGACCGCCGGCTGGAAGAAGCGCTGGCGGACGAAGACGAAGCCCGCGCCGCGCTGGAAGACCGCCTCCAGGAACAGACCTTTGCCGAAGCCGGGCTCTTCCTGCTCGACGATGTCGAAGCGGAACACCGCAGCGAACACGAACCGGAGGTGCTCGCCGATGCGCGCCGGCGCTTCGAGAGTTTTACCCACCACGCCTGGAGCCTGGATCTCTACGAGGATGACCTCAAGGCGCGCGATCTGCAGCAGAACGAAGTGCGCGAACTCACCGATCTGTCCTCCGGCACCCGCATGCAACTGCTGCTCGCCGTGCGCCTGGCCTGGACGCACCGGCTGGAGAAAAGCCACGAACCGCTGCCGCTCTTTCTGGACGAAGCGCTCACCACCAGCGACGAACAGCGGTTCGCCGCCGTCGCCGACAGCCTCACTACCCTGGCCCGCGACGAAGGCCGCCAGATCTTCTACCTCAGTGCTCGGCGTCACGAGCTCGGCCTCTGGGAAGACGTCACCGGCGTGCGCCCCAACCATATCGATATGGCCGAGATCCGCTTGCAGCAAGCGGGCACCGCACCCATGGACTACAGGGTCCCGCAAGAACAACCCCTGCCCGCGCCCGCCGGCCAGACCGTGGAAGAATACGCCGCCGAACTGGGCGTGCCCCCGGTGGACCCGTCCGCCGACCCGGGGCAGCTGCATCTCTTCCATATCATGCGCGACGACCTCCAGTGGCTGCACCGGCTCATGGAATACTGGCGCCTGCACCGCCTGGGCCAACTCGAACTCTTCCTCAACCACGACACCGGCCGGCGCATCATCCCGGACGCCAACGAACGCCACCGCCTCTGGGCCCGCTGCCAGGCCGCCCGGGCCTGGTTCCATGCGCGCAACATCGGCCGCGGCTATCCGGTCGACCGTGGCACCCTGGAAGACTCCGGCGCCGTCAGCGAAACCTACATCGACCGCGTAACCGCCCTGGCCGAACAATACGACGGGAACGCCCAACGCCTGATCGAAGGCCTGGACAACAAGGAAGTCAAAGGCTTCCAGAAACAGAAAATCCAGGATCTCAGGGAATACCTGGAAGCGAACGGCTACATCAGCAACGAAGAACCGTTAAACCGAACCGAACGCGAACGTCAGACCCTCATGGAAGCCGGCAACGAAAACCAGCCGGAAGAAACCCGCAAGGTAGTACACTGGCTCGAAGGCACAACCAACCACACGGAACAACAATCACTGCTGTAGGGTGCGCCATGCGCACCTGATGAATCCGAAGCAAAAAGGAAAAACCATGACACTACTCATAACCGGTCTCATCATCTTCCTCGGCATGCACTCCATCCACATGCTCGCCCCCGACTTTCGCCAGGCGGGCATGCAAAAACTGGGCACCTGGGGTTGGAAGGGCATCTTCGCCGTCATCTCCATCGTCGGCTTCGTCCTCCTCGTCATCGGTTATGGCGAAGCCCGCAGCACCGACCCCACCTGGCTCTGGCAAAGCCCCGCCTGGATGAGCCACCCGGTGGCCCTGCTCATGATCCCGGCCATGATCTTGCTGGTCGCCGCCTATGTCCCCGGCAACCGCATGAAGGCCCGCATCGGCCACCCCATGCTCCTGGCCACCAAGATCTGGGCCCTGGCCCACCTGCTGGCCAATGGCGGCCTGCATGACCTCGTCCTCTTCGGCGCCTTCCTCGCCTGGGCCGTGGCCGACTTCATCGTCAGCCGCAAACGCGACCGCGCCGCCGGCAAGACCTATCCGGTAGCGGGCGTTGGTCGGGACATCACCGTGGTGGTGTTGGGACTGGTTCTCTACGGCGCCTTCGTGGCCAAGCTGCATGTGTGGTTGATGGGCGTGGTGCCCATTAGCACCTGACAGCGCCACTACGCTCCAATTGCGCGTAACAACACGCCCCACGCCTCTGATACACGCGCACCCCGGGGCGTCACTTTCCTTCGGAGCCGCGGTCGGCAGGTCTTCTGGCAGGCTGTTGAAAAGCCCCCCGGGGCGCGGCCTGAAGCGCCCATCTGCTGCACTGGGTCGCTCGGAAAGGGAATCACCCTGGCCGTCGCAACAAAGCACACCAGCTGCACGCTTCAGGCCACGCTGAGCGCGCAAGGGGTTTTTCAACAGCCTGTCAGGATGGCATGCGCGCTTGGATGGTCTTGTAAGGCGGCGGCCGTGCTGGAGGCGTATCTCACCACTCGGTGGGCGCGGTGATCGGGGCGAAGCTGGACGACACGCTCGCGAGTCTGAATACCGAGCGCCGGGCCGTGATGATCGGTTTGCTGGGCGGTCTGAAGGCGGAGCTCAATCTGGGCTCGTTGCTCATGCGCCGGGGCGGGCTCAAGGCCATGACCATGCGCGCGCAGCCGCTGGAGAAGCGCATCCGCCACGCCCGGCTCTTCCGTCACCGGCTGACGCCGCTCTTCAACGATGGGACCCTGAAACCGGATCTGGCCCGAACCTTTCCCTTCGAGGACGCACCCGCCGCCCACGAGGCCATGGCGCGGGGCGAGCATCTCGGGCGGATCGTTCTGAGCTTGTAGGGGGTCGGAAGGGGGATAACCTCAAGTGCCGGCCTTTCGGCGAAACGGGCTTTGCAGAGGACGGATCG
Source organism: uncultured Alcanivorax sp. (assembly GCA_913055795.1). Taxonomy (GTDB): domain Bacteria; phylum Pseudomonadota; class Gammaproteobacteria; order Pseudomonadales; family Alcanivoracaceae; genus SLJS01. Next base: position 25,681 of record CAJXLA010000020.1, read on the forward strand.
GCGGAAGGACTTTGCAAAGCTTGCGGAAGTGTGGGATAAAATCCCGTATATCCGCAAGTAATGTGAAGTATCCATGGATACGGCCACCTTCCTTCAGAGACACCAGGTCTTCCGTCTGGACGAGGCGGTTGAGGCGCTGGATCCGGCCGGCGGCCGTCGGGCTGTGTCGGAACGGCTGGACTATGCCCGTCAGCGCGGCAAGGTGCGGAAGGTGGCGCGGGGCGTTTATGCCAGTGTGCCCGCCGACATGGACCCGGAGCGGTTCCAGCCTGACCCCTTCCTGGTCGCCGCCGCTATCCGCCCGGATGCGGTTTTCAGTCATCATGCCGCCCTGGAGTTACTAGGAGCCGCTCATTCCCAGTGGCGCCACTACACTGCGTACAGTGAAAGTCACCCTCGCCACTTTTCATTGATGGATGGGGAGGTGCAGTTCATTGCCTGGCCCCGGGCATTGGTGGACCGCGGGATGCTCACTGCGGCGCGTCGTACCGTCTTTCGGCTGGATCGGTCGCTGCAGGTTACGGGGCCGGAAGCTACCCTGATCGATGGTTTTCGGCAGCCCGGACGGGTGGGCGGTCTGGCGGAATTAATCGAGTCAGCCGCGGGCTTCAGTATGCTGGATCTCGCTTTGCTGTTCCGGTTGCTGGAAGCCCATGGTCAAAAGCATCTCTGGGCTGCCTTGGGGTGGTTTCTCGAAACCTATCAAACCACTTTTTTCGTGCGGGAACCGGATTTGTCGTACATTCGCGACCATGTCCCGGCCAGCCCCAGGTACCTGATCCGCAATCAGGGGCGGGGCATTTTGTTTCGCCAGTGGAACCTGATTGTACCGGAAGAGCTGATCGAGGGGAGGGAACCCGATGAACCTGAGCCGTGAACGCGTAGAACGCTGGAGTACGGAGACCGGATTCCGGGTGGAGACGCTGGAGAAGGTGTTGCGCCTGGGCGAGCTGGCGGCCGACATTAGTCGCCATCCCTTGCTCGGACATGTGCTGGCACTCAAAGGCGGAACCGCGCTTAATCCGAGCCGGCGCGTCTGTCGGTGGATCTGGACTTTAACTATATCGGCCATGCCGACCGCGAGCGCATGCGCGAGGAGCGTCCGGAGGTTGAACGGGCCGTGGCTCGGCTCGGTCAGGGGCATGGTTACCGCGTTCAGTGGTCTCGGGACGCCCACGCAGGTCGGAAGCTCTATCTTGCCTATACTAACCTGGCCGGTACGGCGGATCGCATCGAGATTGATTTGAACTATTTGCACAGAGTGCCCCTGGGGGATCTGGAAGAGCATGTCATGTGGCAGCCGCCCGGCATTGATCGGCCGAGTCTGTGGACGCTCTCCTGGGCCGAGCTGGCGGCGGGCAAGCTCCGTGCGACTCTGGATCGCTGCATGCCTCGGGATCTTTTCGATACACTTCGATTACCGGATCTTGTGGGCAGGGCCTGGCAATCACCGTTTTTGCGAAGCCTTCATGTGGCCCTGGCGGCTACCTTGCCGCAACCGCTGATGCAGTATAACCGGGACCGTTTTGAAAGAGTTACGGATGAGCAAATCGGGGAGCAGCTCGAGCCCATGCTGAGCCGTGATCAGAAGGTCGAGGCTGTGCGTCTGAAGGAGCAAGCCTGGCAAAACATCGCGCCCCTCGTAGAGGGACTCACCAGTTCAGAGCAGGAATACATCGACCAGGTCCATCAGGGTGAGCTTTTGCCGGAAGTACTCTTTCCGGATGATGGTGAAATGGTTGAACGGCTCAGCTCCCATCCAGCTCTGCGCTGGAAACTGGACAATGTCCGCAAGCATCAAACGGATACCTGAACGGACCAGCGGAGCGCGCATTCACTGGGAAGATGGGTTTGGTTTTGGACGTCAAATGAGCTCCCGGGTCCGGTTTCGAATGGATTTTTAAACCTGAACCGGTGTGCGCTATCCACCCGGGTGGCAGGGGCTGCCGCTCCAGGGGGAACCATGCGAGAATGACAACTCTGCATGAGGAGAGTGATGTGACGCCCGAAGCCGACCGACTGACCCACACCCTCGAAACCATCGACGCGGCCAATGCGGCCGATCCCAACACGGAAACGGTGGACGGCGAGGAGATGCCGAAGGAACTGGCCTATGGCCGGCACATGACCCGCTGGCTCCATGAACTGGAATCCGAGCCGTCCGAGGATGTGCAGATCGCGTGCCGCGCGCAGCATATCGAGCGCTGGCGGATTCCGCGCAGTGATTATCCCGAGGGCCGCAAGAGCTACTACGAATGGCGCCAGGCCTGTGGCCGTTTCCATGCCGAGCGCGCAACGGAAATCATGGCCGAGGCCGGTTATGACGAAGGGCATCGTGAGCATGTGGCGCAGATGCTGACCAAGCGAGAGCTGAAGAAGGACCCCGATACCCAGCTCATGGAAGATGTCGCCTGTCTGGTCTTCCTGGAGCGCTACTTTGCGCCTTTTTATGAGGAGCATGCCGAGTTTGACCGGGATAAATGGATGCGCATCGTCAAGCGTACCTGGGGCAAGATGTCGTCGCGCGGGCAGGATGCGGCGCTGCGTCTGGCGGGGAACTTGCCGGAGCATTTGCAGGAAGTTTTGCACGAGGCGCTGGAAGAGGCCCCCTCCTGACCTCCCCTTGATGAAGGGCAGAGACCTTTCAATCAGCCTTCGTGGGTGGATAACGCGTCTTCCCCTTTTCAAGGGGAAGACGAAGAAGGGGTTTGGTCGGGGGCGGCACTTTACTGGACCGGACCTGGGGTGGGGTACTCCGGGTGATTGTTCTTTTTCAGACAGCCGCCAGGGCTTGCTTGACCTCATTCTCGCTGGGCACTTCATCCTCGCGCACCATCATGATCAATGCCTTCGCATCGATACGGTGGTCGGCGCGTGGATGACAGATGACCTGGTCGTCCGAGCTGACATAGGCCAGGGCAGTGCCGAGGTTCGCATTCATCATGGCCGTGACGATATCCGACCATTTGTGGTTCTGGACGTTGACTGAATAGCGCACGGTCTGGTCGTCATGGTGGGTAAAGAGGTTTTCCAGAATCTTTTCCGCACCGGGCGCGACCAGAGCCTGTACCAGCATTTCGGGGTAGGAACGCACGGGACGCAGCACGGTGTTCGCGCCAAAGGCCACCAGGCGTTCGCGGTTGGTATCCAGCACGCTCTCGGCGATGACCCGCGGGCGTGGTGTGCCGACCAGCAAGCTCAGGCGACTCAGCACATCCAGCGTCAGACTGTCCGAGGAGCGGCGGTATTCGTCGCGGGCGAGTACGAGCACGGCGGCGGCCTTGTCGATGCCCACCGCGCGCAGGCTATCGTCGTCATCCGGATAGCCCTGGTAGTGCACGACATCCAGTTCCTGCAGCGATTCCGGCAGGCCGTCGGGGAAGTCGCGGGTGAGGATCTGTACCGGGCGGTCGCGCCATTCCGGGCCTTCGCGGATCTGGTTTACCAGGCGCAGGAAGTAGGTCTCTGCGTTTGCCTTGGGCGCGTTCACGATGAGGATGTGATTATGCATTTTCCATCTCCATTGGCCCCGGATCATCTTGTTCTTGCGCTGTAGCCGATAATCGATGTAGTCGCTGGCGAGCTGGGCCAGCACGGTGATGCCGAAGAAATAGGCCAGTACGATCGTCGCCATCTGGCCTGCGGGCGTGGTGGCGGACAGGTCGCCATAGCCCACGGTGGTCATGGTGGTCAGCGTCAGCCAGACCGCATCGGCGATGCCCAGGGATTCGAAAACCATCATGGCGACCGTGTGGAGCACGATCAGACCCAGCAGCGTCAGCAGGGTGCGCTCGACCCGCGCCTTGAGGTCGATGTTCAGGTATTGGCTGAAGCGGCGGTAGGGGTCCGACCGCAGCAGAACGCGCAGTGTGAGCATGGAGCCCGTGCCTGTGCCGATGGTGCGCGACAATATTGTGCCGCTACACGGAAATAGGGTTGATGCTAACCGGGGGTGCCGGGATTGGCCAGTGGCCCGTCTTCCATTCCAGCGCCGAGCCCTGGGCCAAGGTGGCATCCGGGCAGCGCTTGCGCGCGTTTGACCTGATGGTCGGCGAGATCCAGACCTGTGGGCTCGCGACGAAGCAGTTCGGCGGCCGCCTGAGCGCCGCCGCAGCCCACCTCAAGCACTTTTGCGCCCCGCGGTAGTTCCTGCACGAATTCATCCAGGACGTCGTGGGCGGGCTTCATCACGGCATCGGCGATGATGTGGTCATAACAAAAGGTTTCGACGGCGTTGCAGGGCTTGGCTCGATGCACGCGTGGGCGCAACGCCTGCTTCTTTTCCGGTTTGCTTCGCTGTGTCCATCCGTATCCATGAACGGGGTCAGGGCTGCCTTATGACAGAGGATCATCCGGATCGCTATCGCGTTATCGGAGCTGTCTGGTTTGCCATCGGTGCCTTGCTGGTCGCGGGTACACTTTATCTGTTGCTCGCCGTTGAGTCCGGACGCTGCTCGGCGCTGGTTTTGTTCGTGCTACTGCCGGGTGTGGCCGCTTTGCTGGTCGCCGCCCGGGGAAGCGGCGGTAGGGGCCGGAGGCAGCACACGGCGCCGTATGAACATGAACCCACGACCCTCGCCCGCACGCGCGGCCCCGGCGCGAATCTCCGGGGCCGCCATCATGGGTTATCCGGATGCGGGCAGGGCGGTAGGGTCAGGGTAACTTGCGCGCTTTCGCGGCTATGCAGCGCTGTCCCGCGCCGGCGGAGCCATGAATTCCGGGCCCACGGGGTCGGTAATCTCGCGCTCGAGAATCCGGTCGATTTCCGCAAAGGCTGCGTCATCCAGATGCCAGCCCTGGACATTGCTTACGGGATCGAGTTGCTCCGGACGCCGTGCACCCCAAAGCGCCGTGGTAACGACGTCCTGATCAATCAGCCAGCGCAGGGCCAGTTCCAGCACGGTATGGCCGAAACGGTCCCGCGCCAGCTGGTCCAGCTTGTCCACGGCATTGAGATACTGCCGGAAGCGTTCGCCCTGGAACTTGGGATCATTGTTACGGAGGTCATCGCCCTGGAAATCCCGATCAGCGGACATCTTGCCGCTCAACAGCCCCCGGCAGAGTGCGCCATAGGTGATGGTGGCCATGCCGTTGTTGTGGCAATACGGCAATACGTCGTCATCGATACCGCGTTCGAAAAGATTGTAGGGCGGCTGAACACTGTGCAGCGGCGCCACCTCGCGGAAAGCGTCCATCTGCTCGGGGCTGAAGTTGGACACGCCGATGGCGCGGATCTTGCCGTCCCGGTAAAGCCGTTCCATGGCCTTCGCGGTTTCCTCCATGGGCGCGACCGGGTCCGGCCAGTGGATCTGGTAGATGTCGATGTAGTCCGTCTGCAACCGGCGCAGGGAATCTTCCACTTCCTTCTGGATGCGGTTGGCGGTGGCCTCGCGCCAGACCTTGTTGTGTTCGTCGTTCCAGTTGAGTGCCACCTTGGTAGCCAGGGCCACTTTCTGCCGACGGCCGTCGGCCAGCGCCTTGCCCACGATTTCCTCGGAGCGGCCGAAGCCGTAGACGGGTGCGGTGTCCACCAGGCCGATGCCCTTGTCGATGGCGGCATGGATGGTGTCGATGGAGGCCTTCTCGTCGGTGCCGCCCCACATCCAGCCGCCGATGGCCCAGGTGCCCAAACCCACGGGGGTGACTTCGATATCGGTGTCGGCGAAGCGAACGGTATCCATGGCGCTCTTCCTCTTTCGATTCGGCTATAACAGGGATCTACCCCCGGATATCGGGATGAGAGCGTGGAATTGCAACGGGCACCGAGGGCGTGTGGCCGCGCGTTGCATCACAAACGTAATGCGCGTACTCTGGGAGAATCGCAATAACAGGAATGCGCCGGATGAAGGACGCTACCTTGCCCGCGCTGCGGGTGGACGCCTCGTTGCGCGAGGAACTTGAATCCCTGCTTGAAAATGGTGAAACCCTGTCGGGTTTCATGGAGCAGGCCGTGCGCGCGGGCATTGAGCAGCGGCGAAACCGGCAGGCCTTTATCGCGCGAGGCTTGGCCGCCCGCGAGCAGGCCCGCAGGGAGAGCGATTACCACGCGGCCGGGACCGTGCTGGGGGAACTGGACGATATTCTGGATTCCACGGAATAAGCGGGAGGCCGTTCAGGGATGAGCTACCAGGTTCGCTTCACGGGCCAGGCCCGTGAAGACTTGCTTCGTCTGTTCCGTTTCCTCGCGGAAGAAGATCGCCAGGCAGCAAGTCATGCGCGCCAGGCCATCGGAAAAGCCACGGATTTGCTCGCCGACTTCCCCTTCACCTGCCGCAAGGCCACGCCCGATGATCCTTTTCTGCGTGAACTGGTGATCCCCTTCGGTCAATCGGGCTACGTTGCCCTTTTCGAAATCGAAAACCGGGAAACCGTGACTGTGCTGGCTATTCGTCATCAACGCGAGGATGATTATTCGTAACCGGGAACCCGGCCTTATCCCTTGAACGTCTTCATGCCGTAATCGCCGAAAGGTTCGTCGCGCTGACGTATGGCTTCCTTGAAGCCCTCGTCCGCTGCCAGTTGCTGAAAGGCATACCCTTCGGGCGTGTGTCGGGTCATGCCGTCAAACAGGGTGCCCAGCATCTGGGTGGTTTCCAGACCCTGGTTATGCAGCGTCTGATTGGTCAGCATCTTCATCATGATCAGCTGGTTCTTCGGCATTTGTGCGATCCGGGCCAGCAGGGTTTCGAAGCGCTTGTCCAGTTCTTCCGGGGGCGCCGATTCCAGCGCCAGGCCCCAGTCCACTGCCTCGCGTCCATTGAGGCAGTCCCCGGTGAACAACAGCCGCTTGGCCTTTTGCAGACCCAGCCGGTAGACCCACAGGGCCGTGGTGGGCGATCCCCAGACGCGGGCCGGGGGATAGCCGATCTTGGCATCGTCGGCGATCAGCAGCAGATCGGAGCACAGGGCCATGTCCGTGCCGCCGGCCACGCAGAAGCCGTGCACCTTGCAGACCACGGGCTTTTCGCCGTGGAAGAGGCTCATGAAGCGCTTTACGTTGCGGCTCATCATGGCGTAGTCCACCGTCGGGTCCCAGGTCTGGTCCGGGTCGTGGTTGTTCGCCTGAACGGCCGGATCCAGGGGCGAGCCGGCGGGACGGTGCTCACTGGCGTCGCCGTCCATGCGCTCCTCGGCGCTTTCCACCAGATCATAGCCGCCACAGAAGCCGGAGCCATTACCCGCCAGCGCGATGACGTGGACGTTCGGATCCAGGTTGGCCTTTTCCACGCATTCGGCCAGCTCGCGCGGCAGATCCATGGTAATGCCATTGCCGCGTGCCGGGCGGTTCAGCGTTATCCGCGCAATGCGGCCATCCACTTCATAGGTCAGGGTATCGAGCGTTTCCATGGCGATCCTCGTCCGGGCAAAGATTACAGTAATATACTAAATATGATAATATATGTTATGAATTGGTCAGGTGCAATATCCGGAGCCGTGCGCGCATGAAGCCCAATGCCAAGCGTTTGATCATGAACCTCATGGCCGCGGGGGTCGACTGGCCCCTGACCGCCCGCAACGCGGTTACCGCCTGTGCCCTCTTCGGGGTAAGCGAGAGCAGTGTCCGGGTGACGCTGAACCGCTTGACCACCGAGGGGCTGATCGAGGCCCGCGAGCGGGGTGTGTACCAGCTTACGCTCCATGCCCGGAAAATGGCGGACGACGTGCGCGGCTGGCGGCATGCGTTGAACCAGTTGAAAACCTGGCGGGGCCACTGGATCGGTGTGCAAACCGGGCATCTGGGGCGCAGTGACCGGGCGGCGTTGCGCCGGCGCGAACGGGCACTGGAACTGTCCGGCTTCCGCGAACTGGAGCGCGGCCTCTATCTGCGCCCGGACAATCTGCGCGGCGGCGTCGCCGGCGTGCGCGAGCGCCTGACACAGCGCGGGCTGGACGACGAAGCCATTGTCTTCGGTCTGCGCGAGCTGGATGCCGATCGCGATGAGCAGGCCCGCGCCTTGTGGGACACCGGCAAGCAGGTGGCCGATTACCAGGCCACCCGGGCCGAGCTGAGCGACTGGCTTGAACGGGCCCACAAGCTGGAGCCGGAAGAAGCCGCGCGCGAATCCTTTGTGATCGGCGACCGGGCCATCCGGCAGATGGTCTATGATCCGCTGCTGCCGGCGGAACTCACCGACGCCGGAGAGCGCCGGGCCTTCTTTGACGTTCTTCTGGAATACGACCGCCGCGGCCACGAGATCTGGTCTGAACTCTACCGTCACGCCCGCGATAGCTGATCCGCGCGCGGGTCAGCTGGTACGGACGTGGGGTTGCGGCCTTTAATGTTACTTGGTATAACAATAATTGTATATTTTAGTAATTAATAGTGACGCCATGAACGATGATGTAATTGATCAGCACAGCCCCGGTACGGGACGCAAGGTAACCCGGCTGTTCACCCCGGAAGAGCGTAGCCGGCTGACGCAACGCTCGGATCTGCGCGGCGGCTGGGCCGTGCTCTCCACCTGGGGGGTGATCGTGGCAAGCCTGGCCGTGGTCGGCTGGAGCTGGCATCAGGCCTGGTATCTGGCGGTGCCGGTGACGCTGATCGGGCTGGCCCTGGTGGGCGGACGTCAGCTGGCGCTGGCGATTCTCACCCACGAGGCTACCCACCGGACCCTGTTCCGCACGCGCTGGCTCAATGAGACACCCATGGACTGGCTCTGCGGGCGGCCCATTGGGCTGGATCTGAAAAAATACCGGCAGCACCACTTCGTGCACCACACCCGGACCGGCACGGACGCAGACACGGACATCACCCTGGTGCAGGGGTTGCCCACCACGCGCCGGTCCATGGCGCGCAAGTTCCTGCGCGACCTGTCCGCGCAAACCGGACTCAAGTATCTATTCGGGCTGGCGCTGATGAACGCCGGCCTGCTCAAATGGACGGTGGCGGCCGATGTCGAATGGCTGCCGCGCAATGGGCGCCGTTGGTATCACTATGCCGCTACCTTTGTGCGTAACGCCACGCCCACCATCCTGACCCATCTGGTGTTGTTCGCGGCGCTGGCGGCGGCGGGCCATGGCGAGCTTTATCTGGTCTGGCTCCTGGCCTATCTGATTCCCTATCCGTTGTTTCTGCGTGTGCGCTCCATGGCGGAACACGCGGTCACCGCAAACAGCACCGACATGTTCGAAAACACCCGTACCACCCGGGCCGGTCCCATCGCGCGGATGCTGGTCGCGCCCATCCGGGTGAATTACCACATCGAACACCATGTCATGCCCTCGGTGCCCTATTACCGGCTGCCGCTCATGCACCGGTTACTACGGGAGAAAGGCGTCGTGGGCGAACCGCCGGGTTACCGGCAGGTGTTGGACCTGGTCTCCTCAGCGCCGGCCTGAATGCTTATACCCTTCGGTGATCTTTCCCGTAAAACGGGGAGGTCATCAGGGGGTTGGCCCTGGTTCGCGAAGCGGAACTCCGCTTGCCGATCACGGGTTCGCGCTAGCAGGCTGTTGAAAAACCCCTTGCGCACTCAGGCTTTCAGGCTGGCCCGCACTCATCGTTGCCCCTTTT
>CAJXLA010000021.1 GCA_913055795.1 uncultured Alcanivorax sp.
CCATCTGCTGCACTTTGTCGCTCGGAAAGGGAACCACCCTTCCCGTCGCAACAAAGCACACCAGCTGCACGCTTCAGACCACGCTGAGTGCGCAAGGGGTTTTTCAACAGCCTGCTGGCCATGGCCGCGTCCGCAAGAGCGGCGCCGACCGGAAGGCAAAGCAAGAGTACGAGCAATTCGAGGAACGCCGCCGGGCGCTCAAGGAAGCCCGGGGCGAGGAGGAAAGCCTGCGGGCGCTGGAAGAGTTGGCTCGCCGTTCGACCGGTCATGATAACGACAAGGATGGAGAAGACGGTTCATGACGTGCCGGTTCGATACGGAACTCGCCTGCCAGCGCGAAGCCAGCCGTACCTGCCCCGGCTGAATACAGCCGGGGCCAATAACCGCCTTCCGGTTACTTCTTCAGGACGCCACCGTTGGGAAAGAGTTCCTGAATGGACTCCAGGCTGCCCAGCAGGCCCGTGGCTTCGTAGGGGACCAGCACGCGGTCGCCGTTCTTGGCGATATCCGGCAGTTTTTCCATGTAGCGCTGGGCGATGAGGTAGCTGATCACCGTCCTGGGTTCGATGTCCTGATTCATTTCCTGCCCGGCACTCAGCACTTTCTCGATGGCGCCCTTTTCGCCCTCGGCGCGCTGGATGGCCGCTTCCTTGTCGCCCTCGGCTTCCTTGATCTGGGCTTCCTTGTAGCCGTTGGCTTCCGTGACGGTGGCGCGGCGCTTGCGCTCGGCGGTCATCTGCTGGCGCATGGCGTCCTCGACTTCGTCGGGCAGCGTGATGTCCTGAATCTCCACGCGGTTCACCTTGACGCCCCATTTGTTGCCGGCTTCGTCCATGACGGTCTGCAGCTCGTTGTTGATCTCGTCACGCGAGGAAAACAGCGTATCCAGCTCGCGCGCGCCCACCACGGCCCGCAGCGTGGTCTTGGAGAGCACTTCCACCGCCTGGATGAGATTCTCCACCTCGTAGACGGCCTGCTTGGGGCTCTGGATCTGGAAATAGAGCGCGCCGTTGATCTGGATGGAAACGTTGTCATTGGTCACCACCGGCTGATCGGGAAAGTTCAGCACCGTCTCGCGCACGTCGATCTTGGTCTCCTGCACCACCCGTTCCTGCAATTCGCGCGATGCGATGCCGGAGCTTTCGTAGCGCCGGATCTTGATGGGCCGGGCGCGCTCGAGCACCGGAATGATGAAATTGATGCCCGGATCCAGGGTGCGGTTGTAACTGCCCAGGCGCTCCACCACCACGGCTTCGCTTTGCTGCACGATAAAGAAGCCCTTGGCCATGAACGCAATCAGGCCGAGTCCCACGATCAGCGCGGCAATCAAGGCGATATTCATGTCATCAACTCCCTGTTGTGGGTGTGCGTCAGTGTTCGGTTTGCGGCGCGTCCGGGCGGTGAGCCTTCAGGGTGATGCCTTCCATGTGATCAACGATCAGGTCTTCGCCCACGTCGGGCCGGGTTCCGTCCATCAGCGTCACGGGATATTCGTCGCCCTTTAGCCGGGCGATCCTGCGCTCGCCCCGGGCTTCCACGGTGACCCGCGCGCCGCTCTCCCAGCCGGATTCCAGCGGGCCTGCGCGCTGGCCGCGTATCCTGGATCGAAGCCCGTACACGAGCACCGGGGCGAAAACGAGCAAGGCAATCAGAAAGGTCCAGAGCTGGCCGGCCAGGCCCAGCCCCAGTACCGAGGCCAGGGCTGTGACCAGCGCCGCCAGCGCGCCGGCGACCAGCAGGAACTGCGCACCCAGAAGCGTCAGATCCGCCAGCACCAGCACAACGGCAATGATGACCCACCAGAGCCAGGGCGGCAGCCCGAGCATGTCCATTCTCCCCCCGGGATTTCGTTCCGTGATGCGTTGACCCGCGCGAGGTCACAGGAATCTTCGCAGCGTACGAGAAGCGACAGGGCCACGCAATCACGGGCCCGGCACGGACTCAGTCGCTGTACATTGCCAGCAGACGCGCGTGCATCCAGGTGGCCTGTTGCAGATGCCATTCGATATCCGCCGGGGTGCGCACCATGTTGTGTCCCTGGAAAACGAGCAGATGACCGCCACGGGCTTCCAGGCACCAGCCGCTGTCGCGCTGGAGGTACTCCAGCAATTCCGTGGGGAGGATATCCCGGGGCGTGGCGCCACCATCGCCGTCCGTGGTCGAGGCACCGGTATAGCGCGACAGGGCCGGGTAGTCGATGCCGGCATCGCCCAGGGCCGCGCCCATGCGGTCACGCAGACTCTCTGGACGCAGATGAAACGCGGGCAACTCACCGGCGTCGCGGATCAGGGTGGCGGTCTGGTGCTGGCCCCGGCCGATGGCATCCGGCAGGGTCAGCCGGAACTGCACCACCTCCCGGCCTTGCCAGTGACCCCGGGCCAGCTCCGCCGCCCGCCACCAGGCGGGCTGGTTCAACAACCAGAACCGGTCCGGGCCCATGAGCGGCGCCAGATGGGCCTCGGGCAGGCGTTCCAGGTCCAGCCGGGCATAACCGGCCACCAGGCGCTGCCGACGGCGGCGTTCATGGGCGAGCGCCAGACCCGCGCCCGCGGCCAGCAAGGCCACCGCCACCAGCACCACATTGTCCGCCAGCCACTGGATCACCGCAGTCCCCGTGTCGTCATGCCGCCATGTTACAGTGTCTGCGGAGTTTGCCGACCGCCGGGATGCCCCGGCAAGCGCTATCGCGCCACCGGACCATCGCCATGCCGCTGGAACAACCGCCATTGTCGCTCTATGTGCACCTGCCCTGGTGTGTGCGCAAGTGCCCCTATTGCGACTTCAACTCCCATGAGCACAGCGACCCGCCCGAGCAGGCCTATCTGGATGCCTTGCTGGAAGACCTGGACGCGGAAGTACAGGCGGCGCAGGGTCGGCGGGTCGAGACGGTGTTCTTTGGCGGGGGCACACCCAGCCTGCTTTCGGGGCATTTCTACCAGGCGCTGCTGACCGAGCTGCGCGCGCGGCTGGAATTCGCGCCGGATGTGGAAATCACGCTGGAGGCCAACCCGGGGACCCTGGAACAGGGCCGTTTCGCCGCCTTTCGCGAGGCCGGAATCAACCGGCTGTCCATGGGCGTGCAGAGTTTTCACCCGGAACACTTGCAGGCCCTGGGCCGGATTCACGGGCCGGACGAAGCGCGGCGGGCAGTGGCGGCCGCCCGGGAAGCGGGCTTCGATGACTTCAATCTGGATCTGATGCACGGGCTGCCCGGACAAACCCCCGCGCAGGCGCGGGCGGATCTGGACGCCGCCATAGCACTGGAGCCGGCGCACATCAGCTGGTACGAACTCACCATCGAACCCAACACGGCCTTTTACAGCGCCCCGCCCGAACGCCCGGACGAGGACCGTCTGGCGGACATCGAGGACACCGGGCTCGCGCGACTGGCCGACGCGGGCTACGGGCGCTACGAAATCTCCGCCTTTGCCCGCGAGGGCCGCCCCTGCCGGCACAATCTCAACTACTGGCGCTTTGGCGACTACCTCGCGCTGGGTGCCGGCGCCCATGGCAAGATCACCTTCCCGCAGGAGGACCGGATCCTGCGCTACGGCAAGACGCGCCAGCCCGAGCACTACCTCAAGGCGGTGGGCAGCCGCACGCGCGGACGCCGCGATCTCGCCCGCGAGGAACGGCCGCTGGAGTTCGTGCTTAACGCCTTGCGCCTGGTGGACGGTGTGCACACCGGCCTGCTGGAGGCGCATACGGGAGTCGGGGCCGAAACGCTGCGCGAGCCCCTGAGCGAACTCCGTGAGGAGGGGCTGCTATGCGCCCACAACGACCGGCTCGCCTGTACCCAACTGGGCCTGACCCATCTGAACGAAGTCCTGGCGCGGTTCTAACGAAGATTGATCAAATAGTGAATTTGGTTCAGAATCCGCGCACTTTCGCTTGACCGAGAATCCCATGGGTACCCGTGAACGCCGTCAGCGCGAATTTGCCGAGCGGGAACAACGCTTTCTGGATCACGCCCGCCAGCTGATTTGCGACAACGGTCTGCTGAATCTGCAAATGGCGCGGGTGGCGCGTGGCTGTGACTATGCCACGGGCACGCTCTATCAGCATTTCGCTTCCAAGGAGGATCTGCTGCTCGCGCTCAACAGTCATCTGGTGGCCAGCCGGGTGGAGCTGTTCCAGCGCGTGCTGGACTGGGCGGCTCCCAGCCGCGAGCGCATTATCGCCATCGCCGTGGCGGACATCATCTTTGCGCGCCAGTACCCGGAGCATTTCCGGCTGGCGCAGTATGTCACCACGGAGGCGGTATGGCGCACGGCCTCACCGGAACGCCGGAACCAGTCGCTGGAAACCGGACGACCGCTGGGCGAATGTGTGGGCCAGATCGTGCGCGACGCCGTGCAAGCGGGCGACCTGGTCGATCAGGGTCTGAATCCCTATGAGCTGATTGTGGGCAACTGGACCATGGCCCAGGGCATGCACACCCTCGTGCACGCCGAAGGTCTGCTGGATCAGTACAACATCCGCGAGCCCTACCGCCGACTGCTGACCCACCAGCAGTTGCTGCTCAACGGCATGGGCTGGCAACCCGTCAAGGACGCCTGGGACGAACAGGCGCTCAATGATTTGCTGACGCGCATTCACCAGCAGGTGTTCCCGGATCGGGAAGATCCGCTCAGCTGCATGGCCGGTGCCGCACCCTCCTTTCAAGACAACCCGGAGTCGTTATGAACAAGCGCATGATCATAATGCTCGTCGCCTGCGCCGTCGTCCTGGGTGGCGTGTTCGGCCTGAAATGGTTCCAGGACAAGATGATGAGCCAGGTCTTCAAGGAAATGGCTGCCGGTCAGACGGTTACCGTCAGCGCCACGAAAGCGAAACAGGACGACTGGGTGCTGTCGTTGAATGCCGTGGGTACGGTGCGCGCGATAGACGGCGTGGAGGTTACCACCGAGGCGCCGGGCGTTGTGGAGAAGATCAATTTCGAATCCGGTGATCCGGTCGAAGAAGGTGATGTGCTGCTCAAACTGCGCGACGATGTGGATCAGGCCCAACTGCGCGCGCTGCAGGCGGCCGCCGCGGAAGCACAGTCCGGTTACGACCGTGCCCGCAAGCTCTACGCGAACAACAATCTGTCCGAATCCGAACGGGACCTGCAGCGCAGCCAGCTGGTGCAGGCGGAAGCCGAGGCAAAAGCGCAACAGGAGCGCATCAACCAGAAGACCATTCGCGCGCCCTTTGACGGAGAACTCGGCATCCGCCAGGTCGACCAGGGTCAATACATTCAGCCCGGCACACCCGTGGTGAACCTGCAGTCGCTCGCGCCCATTCATGTGGATTTCTCACTGCCGGAACAGCGCATGTCGCAAATCGACAAAGGCATGAAGGTTCGTGTGGAGCTGAATGCCTATCCGGAGGAAACCTTCGAGGGCCGCATCACCGCCCTGGAACCCGGTGTGAATTCCGACACCCGCAATTTCAATATTCAGGCTCGTTTCCCCAACGAGGCGCAGAAACTGCGGCCGGGCATGTTTGCGGATGTGAACGTACAGCTCCCGGGCTCCGAGGATGTGGTCACGATTCCGCGCACCGCGGTCAGTTTCAACCCCTATGGCAACTCCGTGTACGTGATCAAGGAGAAGGAAGACGCCAAGGCCGCCCAATCCGATGCCGGCGAAAGTGCGGACGGCGAGGGCGAGCCCACCTTGATCGTCAAACGCCGTTTCGTGGAGACCGGGCGTACCCAGGGCACGCTGATCGCGATCACCAACGGTCTCAAGCCCGGCGAACGCGTGGTCAGCAGCGGCCTGCTGAAAGTGCGCAACAACGCGGAAGTGCAGATCAACAACTCGGTCACGCCGCCGGAAGACACGGCCCCGCAACCGGATAATCGCTGAGAGCGCCCATGAAGTTCACGGATATTTTCGTCAAGAAACCCGTGCTGGCCTCGGTGGTCAGCCTGATGATCTTCCTGCTGGGGCTGCGCGCGGTGGGCCTGTTGAACGTGCGCCAGTTTCCCGAGATGCAGAACGCGGTGATCAGTGTCAGCACCGTCTACACGGGCGCTGACGCGGATCTGGTGGAAGGCTTCATTACCGCGCCGCTGGAACAGGAAATCGCCAGTGCCGACGGTATCGACTACATCAAGTCCACCTCGGTGCAGGGCATGTCCACGATCCAGGCCTATGTGCGGCTGGATTACAACGCCAACGAAGTACTCACCCAGGTGGTGGCGAAAGTCAACAAACTGAGCAGTGAGCTGCCCGAACAGGCACTGGACCCGACCGTGGATCTGCAGGTCGGCCAGACCGTGGCCGCGATGTATCTGTCGTTCAATTCGCAGATGCTGGGCAACAACGAGATCACGGATTATCTCAAGCGCGTGGTCCAGCCCGAGCTCTCCACCGTGGCGGGTGTGCAGCGTGCGCAGATTCTGGGGGCGCGTACTTTCGCCATGCGCGCCTGGCTCAAGCCCGACCGCATGGCCTCGCTGAATGTCACCCCCGGTGATGTCTATGCGGCGCTGCAGCAGAATAATGTGCTCTCCGCAGTGGGCGGGAGCAAGGGGCTCATGGTCGCCATCGACATGAGCGCGAACACCGATCTCAACTCGGCGTCGCAGTTCCGACGACTTGTGGTGCGCTCGTCCGGCGACGACCTCGTTCGCCTGGAAGATGTGGCGGATATCAAGCTGGGTGCGGAGAACTATGACACCTCGGTGCTTTTTGACGGCAAGGATGCCACCTTCATGGGCATTCAGGTGGCGCCCAACGCCAACTCCCTGGATGTTATCGCTGACGTGCGGGAGACGCTCGAGGACAAGATCCGGCCACAATTACCCGAGGGCATGGAATTGGCGATTCCCTATGACAGCACGGACGCCATCGAAGACTCGATCAATGAGGTAATCAAGACCATTATCGAGGCGGTGCTGATCGTCATCCTGGTGATCTATCTGTTCCTGGGCTCGTTGCGCACCGTCATCATTCCCACCGTGGCGGTGCCCCTGTCGCTGGTGGGCGCGTTCTTTCTGATGATGCTGATGGGCTTTTCCATCAATCTGCTCACACTGCTGGCGATGGTGCTGGCCATCGGTATCGTCGTGGATGACGCCATTATCGTGCTGGAGAACATTCACCGCCATATCGAGGAAGGTCTGTCACCCAAGGACGCGGCCCTGCAAGGCGCGCGTGAACTGGCCTGGCCCGTGGTGGCCATGACCACCACCCTGGTCGCGGTCTATCTGCCCATTGGGTTTCTGGGCGGGCTTACGGGCACGCTCTTTACCGAGTTTGCCTTTGCGCTGGCCGGCGCCGTACTGCTGTCGGGCGTGATCGCGCTGACGCTGTCGCCCATGATGTGCTCCAAGCTGCTCAAGCCCCATGAGGATAATGACGGCAACCGCTTCGAAGCCTGGCTGGATCACAAGTTCGAACAACTGCGCTTCTGGTATCTGCGCCGGCTTCACGGGGCCATGAACGACAAGCATGTGGTGGCTGTTTTTGGCGGTATCGTGCTGGTGGCCTGTTACTTCCTGTTCATGATGTCACCCCAGCAGCTCGAGCCCCAGGAAGATAGCGGCTTTGTGCTGGCCCAGGCGGAGGCGGACCCCTATTCCACCCTGAAGTATCTCAGCTCCTATACGGATCAGATCACCGAAAAGGGACTGGCCACGGATGGCGTGGAACATGTGTTCCTGCTCAACGGCATGGGCGGACCCGGCTCCCAGGCGACCAACCAGGCGATTGCCGGCTTTCCGCTGGATCCCTGGGGTGAACGTGAAATCGGCACCCAGGGTGTACAGCAGCAATTGCAGCAATCACTGAACCAGATCGCCGGATTGAACATGCAGATCTTCATTCCACCCTCGCTGCCTTCAGCAGGGGGCGGCGCGCCGGTGCAGTTCGTGCTGGGCACGACCCAGCCGGTGGAGACACTGCAGGAACCGGTGGAGAAGATCCTGGAAAAGGCGCGCGAAAGCCAGAAGTTCTTTTTCCTGGACAAGGACCTCAAGATCAACAAGCCACGCTCGCGAGTCATGGTGAACCGGGAGAAGGCCGCGACCCTGGGCATCACCATGGATCAGCTGGGCCGGGAACTGGGGGCCATGCTCTCGGCGGCCGAGGCCAACCGCTTCTCGCTGGACAACCGCGCCTACAAGGTGATTCCCCAGGTGCAGCGGCTCAACCGGCTGACGCCGCAACAAATTCAGGATTACCAGATCCGCACCGGTTCGGGTGAGCTGATTCCGCTGTCCACCATTGTCAGCCTGAAGCAGGAAGTAGAGCCCCAGAAGCTGAACCGCTTCCAGCAGCTCAATGCCGTCACCATTTCGGGCGCCCCCCTGCCCAGTGTAGCCCTGGGCGAGGCCCTGGATGTCCTGGAAAAAGCGGCCAACGAGGAGCTGCCTGAAGACGTGGCACGCAACTATGCGGGACAGTCACGGCAGCTGGTGCAGGAAGGCGGCGGGCTGATGCTGACCTTCTTCTTTGCGCTGATCATCATCTATCTGGTGCTGGCGGCGCAGTTCGAATCCTTCCGGGATCCGATCATCATGCTGGTCACGGTTCCCATGTCCATCTTTGGTGCCATGGTGTTCGTCAGTCTGGGCATGCCCCTGGGCCTGAGCGTGAATCTGTACACCCAGGTGGGGCTGGTGACCCTGATCGGCGTAATTTCCAAGCACGGCATTCTGATCGTGGAGTTTGCCAACAAGCTCCAGGAAGAAGGCTACAGCAAGCGCGAGGCGATCGAGGAAGCCGCTTCCATCCGGCTGCGCCCGGTACTGATGACCACGGCCGCGCTGGTGCTGGCCATGATTCCGCTGATCATGGCGACCGGCTCCGGCGCGGCCGCGCGCTTCAACATCGGTGTGGTGATCGCTTCCGGCATGACCATCGGCACGGCCTTCACGCTTTTTGTGGTGCCGGCGATGTATCTATATCTCGGGCGGGACCACCAGGCGTCGGCGACTTGAGCGCCCGGACGCGAATCATTCCAGACGTTCTGGAATGAGTAGCAAGTCGAAAGTCGCAAGTGGCAAGAAAAATGGAAGGGCGCCTTCGGCGCCCTGCTGTTTTTCTTTCGTCTTTGGTCTTTTATCTTTCGGCTACAGGTCTCCGAACAACCCGAACCTATTCGCTGCCGGAATAGTCGAGCGTTGCCACCAAACGTCGGGCCGCTTCGAGAGCGGATTCGCGGTTCTGGCCGCTGATCAGGCCGTCATCTTCCAGCACATGAATATGACCCGGGTCAGCGCGGTCGAGTATGGCGCCGAGCTGGCGCAGGCGGTCGGCCAGGTCGAAGGGAGCCTCGGATGTGGCTTCGTCTTCGGCCGGACAGGTCAGGCGGCGATTCTGGACCAGAGCGCCGCCATCGGCGGTCTTGCAGCCGACCCAGGCCGTAACGCCTTCAGCCACCGCGGCCACGGGTCGGCCGCCACGGATGCTGCGCTCGATCAGCGAGATCAGCAACGGGTTGTCCGGCAAGTCCACCAGGGCACCCGGCCCGCCGGCTACAAGAATGCCGTCGAAATCGTCTTCCCAGACGGCTTCCAGCGAGTACGCGTTCAAGACCTCACCGTCGTCGGCGTCCAGCTGGCGCCCCCGGGGACTGGCAACGCAAATATTCACGCCCGCTTCCGTCAGCATGGCTCTGGGTCCGGTCAGGGACGCGCCATTCAGTCCACTCCGGTCGGCACGGGCGGGATCGGCGGCGCCGGTCACCACCATCAGGATCTGTCGCTCGGGCATGGGGCACCTCCGCCGGGAGACGTCCGGCACACTGGCATGCCCGCGACAGCGGCACAATCCCTTTCGCCGGCCGGGCACAACACGTACATTTGCAGCCTGCTGCTAATTCGACCAGGCGGGAGTTCTCTTGGACTGGGCCACACTGCTGAACAAGGACCGGCTGGGCGGGCGCCCGGCCAAGGATGAGACCGGCCGCACGGCCTTTCTGCGCGACCACGACAAGATCATCTTCTCGGGCGCATTCCGCCGGCTGGCACGCAAGACCCAGGTACATCCACTGGCCACCAATGATCATGTCCATAACCGGCTGACGCACAGCCTGGAAGTATCCTGTGTCGGTCGCACCCTGGGCATTCGCGTGGGCGAGGGCCTGAAAAAGGCGGGTGCGCTGCCCGACAGTGTCGACGACACCGATCTGGGCGATATCGTCCAGTCCGCCTGCCTGGCCCACGACATCGGCAACCCGCCCTTCGGGCATACGGGCGAGCGCGCCATCCGCGCCTGGTTCCGGGAAAACGGCACCCACTGGCTGGACGCGGTGCGCCCGGAACAGCGCTCGGATCTGGCGTCCTTCGAGGGCAACGCCCAGGGGTTCCGGATTCTCACGCAATCCGAGTACCACCAGTACGCCGGTGGCATGCGGCTGACCTATGCCACTCTGGCCACCTTCCTGAAATATCCCTGGCTTTCGGCCGCCGCGGAATCCGAAAACGCCCCCCGGCCGGGCAAGTACAGCGCCTTTGTGACCGAGGCGGACGCCTTTGCCGAGGTCTGCGCGGCCACCGGGCTGCGGCAACTGGGCCCGGATCACTATGCGCGCCATCCGCTCGCCTATCTCATGGAAGCGGCGGATGATTTCTGCTATGCCATCATCGACCTGGAAGACGGGCTGGAGATGGACCTGCTGCACTGGGACGAGGTGCATGCCCTGCTCAGTCCCGCCCTGCCGGATACCGAGGAAGTACGGGGGCTGATCAACTCGGACATGCGCGACGGGCGTAAGGCCGCCCTGCTGCGGGGCAAGATCATCGAAACCTTTATCGAGTCGGGCGTCCAGGCCTTTCTGGCGAATCAGCAGGCGCTTCTCAACGGCGAAATGACGGGGGATTTAATCCACCACTGCTCCGAGCCCGTGCAGCGGGTGGTGGGTGACGCCAAGCAGCTCGCGCGCAACAAGGTATTCGAACATCCGCGCAAGATCGAGCTGGAGATCGGCGCCTTCGAGGTGATCGATGCCCTGTTGGACGGCCTGGTGGATGCCTCGGTTACACCACCGGAGAAGGCCAATTACCGCCACCAGCGCATTGTCGATCTGATCGGCGCATCGAGTTTCCCGCCCGAACTGCAGGAACTCGAAGAACCGGACCGGGTCTATCAGTGCATCATGCGCGCGCTGGATTTCCTGGCCGGCATGACCGACAACTACGCCACCTACCTGGCCAAGCAGTTTTCGGGGATGGCGGAGACGCGTTACTGAGCCTCGCGCGAGCGGGCCCGCTTGACCCGCTCGAGAAAGGCATCCACCTGTTCGCGGTAACGCCACTGGTCCCGGGGCAGTGCTTCCAGGGGCATCCATTCGACTCCGGTGGTTTCCAGCCGGGCATGCCAGGGCAATACGGGTTTGGTCGAGTGATCGAGAGACTCGTCCGGGTAGCAACGGTACAGGGTGTATCCGTAACGCAGCCGTCCGAGCTCGCGCCCCACGCGCACGTCCAGCCCGGTTTCCTCCCAGGTTTCGCGATGGGCTGTACACTGCGCGGATTCACCCTTGTGCCGGGCTCCGCCGGGGATCCCCAGTTCACCGCCGAAACGGTGCCGCAGCACCAGCAGGTGATCCTGATCGAGAATCACACAGCCGGCATTGGCTTGCCGCTCGGTTTCCGGTGCGGGCGCCCGGGTCCGGCATTGCGGCGCGTCCGGGCGGGGATCACAGGCGCTCACCAGAATCAGGATGCCGCACGCGAGCGCCGCACGCGGGCCCGCGTCATGAGTGCGCACGGAAACCTTGCCCCCGTTGACGCCAGTCGGCGGCGGGGATGACCCGGCATCGTGCCGGCGGACGGCGCCGGAAGTAGAACCAGGCCGGGCCCCAGGGCGTAGTGATTCGATCCCGGTCGTAGTGCTCCGGGTAATCCTCGAGCACATCCAGCTGTTTGAGAATGGCTTCATCAATCCGGTAGACCTCGCCAGCCACGGACTGCGTGCCCCGGGTACAAAGGATCGGGTAGGGCCCGAAATCATAGAGGGTGAAACGCGGCGGGGTGGACCAGTCACCGAGCAAACCGGCCCGGGCCAAGAGGCCGTGATTCGTCTCACCGGTGAGCAGAGTGCCGTAGACAAAGACCTTCATAACGGTCAACCAGCCTCGCGAGCGGCAGCGACCAGGGCTTCAGGCAGGGTCAGCTCCATGGCCATGGGCAGATGATCGGACAAACGGCAGTCGCTCAGCGTTTGCGTATGGTTCACCTCCAGCGACGGGCTGACCAGGATATGGTCCAGGTGCCGGTCGGGCGCCCAGCTGGGATAGGTATAATGGACGTTGTCCATGAGCTGCAGATCCAGCTCCATGAGCGGGCTGTCCAGCAGATGCTCGCCGAAACAGTTGAAATCCCCCATGACCACCACATGGCGCCGGCCGCGCAGCAGATCGCGCAAATAGGCGAGTTGGGTGTTGCGGTATTTCTCGCCCAGCGCGAGATGCACGATCACGATCATCAACGGCTCATCCGGATGACCGAATTGCGCCACGATGGCACCCCGACCGGGCAGCCCGGGCAGGCGGTGATCTTCCACATGGAAGGGCAGCACCCGCGCCAGCACGCCATTGCTGAACTGGCCGAAACGGCCCAGGTTGCGGTTGAGCTGCTGATGCCAGAAGCGGAAATCGCCGCGCGCGGCGAGATGCAACAGCTGATTCAGATTGCGCGAGCGCAGGCTGCCGCCGTCCACTTCCTGCAGACCCACCAGATCATAATGATCCAGCACGTCGGCAATACCTTCGATATTGGCCCGGCTGGCGGTGTGCCCGACCAGGTGTTTCCAACTGCCGGCCACCATGTCGCCGTAGCCCTGGCTGGCGATCCCGGCCTGGATGTTGTAGGTCAGCAGACGCAGGCGGTTATCGGGCAGCTCGATCTGGCGCGCCTGGCGAGCCCGACGCCGGCCCTCGCGCGCGGGCGAAAAGCCGGCCGGGCGCTTTTTCCAGTCGGCATAGGCGTGGCGGGCCCGCTCAAGCAGCATGGAGCGTCAGTTGTTTTCCTGGCGCACCTTCTCGATCAGGTAGTCGATCACCTTGAAGGTTTCCTGGTCGTTTTTCAGATTCTTGCGCAGAATCACGTACTGGCCGTTCACGGTGAACGCGGGTACCCCGCGAATGCCGTATTCGCGCGCCAGGGACTCCGCCTGCTTGACCTTGGTCGATACGCCGAAGGACGAATACAGCTCATTGAACTTGTCCGGCTTCATGCCGTAATTGCGGAAGAAGTTCGCCAGCGCGGGCACACTGAACAGCGGTTCGCGGTGCTTGTGAATCTCGTTGAAGATGGGCGTGTGCACTTCCTCGAGAATGCCCTGGTTTTGGGCCACATAGAAAGCCCGGGCCAGCGGTTCGGCGTTCTTCAGAAACAGCACGGGCGTGCGCACATAATTGACATCGTCGGGCTTGTCCTGGAGCCAGTCGTTAATGATGGGCTCGGCGTCATAACAGTGCGGACAGCCGTAGAAGAAGAATTCGCGGACCTCGATCTTGTCCGGGTTGTCCACGCTCACCGGTTCGTCCAGAACCCGGTAATGCGTATCGACCGCATAGCGGGCGTGCCCTTCCTGGGCCCAGGCCGGGGCGGTGGCGATCATGGACGTCAGGGCCAGCAACAAGGTTGTCAGCGTGCGCATCCGGTCTC
Organism: uncultured Alcanivorax sp.; assembly: GCA_913055795.1. Classification (GTDB taxonomy): domain Bacteria; phylum Pseudomonadota; class Gammaproteobacteria; order Pseudomonadales; family Alcanivoracaceae; genus SLJS01. The sequence goes on from CAJXLA010000021.1 coordinate 13,607, forward strand.
TCCTCTGTGGTTTTCAAAACGGGCCCGGAGAGCCCGCCTCCCATCCTATTCGATCCTAACGCGCTGGGCACCCCGGGCGGGGTCCGGCAAACCCCGCCGTTACAACAGACCTACAAAGGCCGGCGCGCTACTGGTCCTCGTCGCCCTCGGACAGACCCGCGATAAAGCTGGCCACATTGCGGATTTCACGGTCGGTCATCCGGTCCGCCACGTCTCGCATCATGCCGTTGGGATCGTTATTGCGCTTGGGGCCATCCAGCGCGTTGCGGCCGGCGTTGCGGAACGCCTCGAGCTGGCTGACGGTGTAATCGGCATGCTGGCCCGCCAGTGACGGAAATGCCGCCGCCTGCACCCCCTGACCGGCGGGACCATGGCAACCCGCGCAGGAGGCCACGCCTTTCTCCGCGATGCCCGCGCGCCAGATCTTCTCGCCCTGCTCCACGTAATCGGGATTCGCCGTGCCGGTTTCGATTTCCTGCTCGGCGTAATAGGCGGCAATATCAGCCATGTCCTGTTCGGACAGGTTCGCCACCTGACCGGCCATGATGGCGTTTTCCCGGGCACCGCTTTTGTAGTCCTTGAGTTGCTTGACCAGATAGGGCTCGCCCTGGCCCGCCAGCTTGGGGTACTGCGCCGAAGACGAATTGCCGTCCTGACCATGACAGGCCGCACAGGCGGCGGACTTTTCTTTACCCGCGTCCGGATCCCCGGCGGCCAGGGCCATGTCAGCCGCCAGACCGATCACCACTAGCAGGATTGTTTTGCTCAAAGACTTCATGACCTTTCCTTTCCCCTTCGCTTCGGTGATAAGGCCGCCCGGGGGCCCTGTCGGTCCCGTGCCGGCCCTGTATAATCCGGATTCCGGACGCGCGCTGGACGCCGCGCGTCGCGCATTATATACCAGCGTCCCGGAAACGTCATTTCGCCGCCAGATGCCCTCAGGAGCCCCCATGGCCGCCATGCAAGCTGCCGAAGCGCTGTTGCGCCGGGCCGATTTTCTCACCAGCGCCCCCACACTGGCCGAGTGCCCCCCGGACGAGGGCCGGGAAATCGCCTTTGCCGGGCGCTCAAACTGTGGCAAATCCAGCGCCATCAACCGGCTCACGGGCCGCAAGAATCTCGCCCGCAGCTCCAATACGCCGGGCCGGACCCGGCTGATCAACTTTTTCCGGCTGGACGATGAACGGCGGCTGGTGGACCTGCCGGGCTACGGCTACGCCAAGGTGGACAAGGCCACGCAGCGTAACTGGAAGCATCACATGGCGGACTATCTGGCGCGGCGCGAGTCGCTGTGCGGGCTGATCCTGCTCATGGACATCCGCCATCCGGCGCGCGAATTCGATCTCATGCTGCTGGACTGGGCGGCGGAGGCACAGATGCCGGTCCATGTCCTGCTCACCAAGGCGGACAAACTGAAGTTCGGCGCTGCCAAGCAGACGCAGCAGCGCGTCCAGCGGGAACTCGCGCCCCACCCGGCCTCCCTGAGCCTGCAGCAGTTCTCCGCCACCAGCGGCACGGGCTGCGAGCAGGCCTGGGCGGTGCTGGGCCAGTGGCTGGACCTGGAAGAGACCCCGGAAACCGAGTAACGGCCCCGGGAACTTTTGCCGCCGGGACGAGTCACAATAGACAGTCGCGGGTCGGTCCCCCGATCCCCCAGGTAACCCTTGCCGGCCCGTGACGCCGGAGTCCGGCCCTGCCCCCCAAGGGGCCGGCGCTCCATTATAGCCCCCGGCAGCATGCATGATCCTTCCCCCGATCCGCTGCCGGGTTTTTTTCGGGGACCCTCTGGTCCGGGTCCAGGGCGAGCTTTGTGACTTCGTCACCCTCCGGGCCGCACCGGGTTTCACTCAGCTCTGCGTTTCGTCTCCTACCCTTACTGCCCGTACGGGTAGGAGACGAAACGCCGCTACAAGCGAAAAAGGACATGGCCCCAAGGGTGGCGAAGCCACAAATCCCACCCAGGACCCTCGGTTGGGGGCGTCGATAAGATTTGCCGTGCCGTAGCTCGCTCAGATCGAGGCGCGGCGACGCCACCGTACTGCCTGTACGGGCAGGAGCCGCAACGCGGAGCTGAGCGAGATACGGCGCGGCCCGCAGGGTTCACCCGAAATCAAAGATTTCGGGTGAACAAACCTTGTCGACGCCCCCAACCGAGGGTCCCCTCACTGATCCCAGGGCTCACCCCGGGTGCCGGAACGCCGGCCAATTTTCAGATGCATAGCCGCCTTGGCCAGCATATGGGCCGATACGGGGGCGGTGATAAAGAGAAAGAGTGTGATCAGCACTTCCTGAAGACTGAGTGCACCACGCTGGGCGCTGAAAAAGATCAACGACCCCAGAATGGTGCCACCCGCACCCAGGGTCGTGGCCTTGGTGGGGCCGTGCAGCCGCATGTAGAAATCCTGCAGGCGCGCCAGACCAATCGACCCTACAAGCACAAAGACCGCGCCCACCAGGATCGCGATTGAAACCGTCCATTCCACCCAGGGTTCCATGCTTATCCTCCTGTGCTCAGAGGCGAAAACCTCCGCAAGTTCATTCGATAATGTCGCCGCGCAGCAGGAACTTGGTTACCGCCACGGTGCTGACAAAACCGATCAGTGCGATCAGCAGCGCCGCCTCGAAATAGAGATTGCTCTGTGTACGAATGCCGAACAGCACGATCAGCGAAATGCTGTTGATATACATGGTGTCCAGCGCCAGCACCCGATCCGGCAGGGAAGGGCCACGCGCCAACCGGTACAGATTTAACAGCAGTGCTATGCCCACCAGAAAAAAAGCAATGGTCAGGGCCGTATTCAGCATGGAAACACCTCCCTGAGCGGGCGCTCGTAACGATACTTGATGTGCCGAATCAGCGCCTGCGCATCGTCCACATCCAGCACATGGACCAGCAGCGTCTTGCGGTCTTCACTGACATCCGCCGATACCGTGCCGGGCGTCAGCGAGATGGTGTTGGCCAGCACCGTGATGGCGAAGTCGTTGTCCAGGTCCAGCGGCATCTCCACAAAAGCCGGACGCAGCTTCGAAGGCGGCCCGAGAATCAGCCTCGCCACGGTCACATTGGCGACCAGAATATCCCAGTGCACGACCCCCAGAAAGGCGAGAAGCCGGTCGAATCGACGAAGCCGGGGAACGGCGGGCCAGAAAAGGCGTGTGACCTGGGGCATCAGCCAGGCCAACAGCGCACCCAGCAGCACATGATCGAGCGTGATCTTGTTGACCAGCAACAACCAGACCGCCCAGAGCAGAAGGCTCATACCGGGATAGGGCAACCAGCGCGACCCGAGCATTATTTCGTCCTCCCCTCGGCCGAGCCCAGCACCGCTTCAATGTAGCGATCCGGTGCGTGTAACTGCGCCGCCACACGCTCACCGGCACGAAGCACTGTATCCGCCCACGCCGACAGCGCCACCATCAGGGCCGGGAGAATCAGCGTCACGCCCAGGCGTAACGGATCCATCGGTTCATTCGAAGGTTGATGCTGCGGGCGCCAGAACAGGGTGGAACCGGCCCGGCTAAGCGCAATCAGAGCGAAGAACCCGCCCAGCAGCAACAAGACCCAGAAAGCGCCGCCGCCGGCCGCCGGCGGCGCCGCCTGCATCAGCGCCACCTTACCGACAAAACCGGACAACGGTGGCAGCCCCACCAGCGCCATGGCCCCGAGGAGGTAGAGCCCGCCCACCATCATGCGATGATGTGGCGGGGAACCGGCGGTCAGGCGGTCGCCCTTGTCGCCCCGGCCGTGGGCCACCAGATCGGCGATCAAGAACAGCGCCGCAACGGCCAGGGTGGAATGCACCAGATAATAGATCACCGCTGCCGTGGCGGCCGCCGTGGCCAGCGACACGCCGGCAAGCAGCGTCCCCACGGACATGATCACCAGCCAGGCCACAGTGGCCGATAACCGCAACGCGGTGAGCGCACCCAGCCCCCCCAGCAGCAGCGTGGCCAGCGCCACCGGCCAGAGCCAGGGGATAGCCACGTGGGCCAGTTCACCCGCTTGGGCGCCAAAGATCAGCGAATACACGCGCAGGATGGCGTAGACCCCCACCTTGGTCATGACCGCAAACAACGCCGCCACGGGCGCGCTGGCCGCGGAATAGGCCGCCGGCAGCCAGAAATACAGCGGCAGCAGCGCCGCCTTGAGTCCGAACACCACCAGCAGCACCAGCGCGGCGGCGCGCAACAGCACCGCCTCGTCACCCGAGGCCTCGCGAACCGCGAGCGCCAGATCCGCCATGTTGAGCGTACCCGCGGTGCCGTAGAGCAGGCCCAGCGCCAGCAGAAACAGCGATGAGCCCACCAGATTGAGCACTACATAATGCAGCCCCGCGCGCGTGCGCCGGGAGCCGCCCCCGTGCAGTAGCAGGCCATAGGAGGCGATCAGCAGTACCTCGAAGAAAACGAAGAGGTTGAAGATGTCGCCGGTGAGGAAGGCGCCGTTCAGCCCCATGAGCTGGAACTGGAAGAGCGCGTGGAAATTCGGTCCCCGGGCATCGTCACCGCGACAGGCATAGAGCAGGGCGGGCAGGGCCAACACCGCCGTGAGCGCAAGCATGACACCGGCAAGCCCGTCGAGCACCAGCACGATGCCGAACGGCGGCGACCAGCCCCCCAGGGCATAGACGCGCGCCGGCCCCTCCAACCCTTGCAGCAGCAGGGCCAGGGTGATGGGCACCAGCACCGTCGCGGCCAGCACGCTCACCCAGCGGCGCAACGAACGGCTGCCGCGCGCCAGCAACAGCAGAGCCACGCCGGTGAACAGGGGCAGCAGCACCGGCAGGATGATCAGATGCTCCATCAGTGATCCTCCCCGTGGCCATCCACATGATCACTGTGGAGCTCGCCCCGGGCCCGCAACGCCAGCACCACCACGAAGGCGATCATGCCGAAACCGATCACGATGGCGGTGAGCACCAACGCCTGGGGCAGCGGATCGGAGGGGTTCTCCGACGCGCCGATGACCGGCGGCTCGCCCACCACCAGCCGGCCGGAGACGAACAGGAAGAGGTTCACGGCATAGCCCAGCAACGTCAGGCCCATGACCACGGGAAAGGTTCGCGCGCGCAGCAGCAGGTACACACCCGTGGCGGTGAGCGTGCCGATCATGACGGCCAGCAGCAGTTCCATCAGGCGCCCTCCCGAATGCGTTTGCCCTCGGCGGTGAGCTTGCCCAGATTGGCCAGGATCAGCAGGGTCGCGCCCACCACGGTGAGGAACACGCCCACATCAAAGGCGATGGCACTGGCCAGATGCACCTTGCCCACCAGCGGCCAGTGCACATAACCATGGGTGGACGTCAAAAAGGGCGCGCCGAAATACCAGCTCGCCACGCCGGTGACTCCGGCGGCAAGCAGACCCAGGGCAAGCACGGGATGATAATCGCCGGGCACGCGCTGATGGACCCAGTGCACGCCACTGGCCAGGTACTGCAATACCAGCGCCACCGACGCCACCAGGCCGGCGATAAAGCCGCCGCCCGGCATGTTGTGTCCGCGCAGGAAGATGTAGACGGCCACCAGCAGCGCCAGCGGCAACAGGGGCCGGCTGATGGTAGTGAGAATAATGGGGTGAGCATCCCCTGCCCAGGGCCGGCCGTCGCTGTCGAATCGCGCCAACGGCAGGCGCAGATCATGAAGCAGGGCATAAATGCCCACGGCGCCGATGGCCAGCACCGTGATCTCGCCCAGCGTATCGAAACCCCGGAAATCCACCAGAATTACATTGACCACATTGCTGCCGCCGCCTTGGGGCACGCTACGCTCGAGGAAAAAGTCGGAGATGGTGTCCGGTACCCGGGTCATCACCGCGAAAGCTGCACCGCCGACGGTCAGCCCCGACAGGCCGGCAATGGACAGGTCGCGGCTGCGGCGCCAGAAACCGGAATCCGGGCGGCTGCGCGTGGGCAGGAAATACATCGCCAGCATCAGCAGCAGAATCGTGACCACCTCAACCGATAGCTGGGTCAACGCCAGATCGGGCGCCGAAAATCGGGCGAACACCAGCGCCACGACCAGACCCACCACGGACAGGAGCAACAACGCCACCAGCCGCCAGCGGTGAAACAGGGCCGTGCCCAGTGCGCCCACCACCAGCATGGCCGTGGCCACCAGGGCAATGCCGTCCACGGGCAGCAAGGTGCGCTCCCCCTGCCACGCCTGCAATGGCCACAGCGCGAACACCAGCACGACAGCGGCACTGCCGACGAGCCAGGCCACATACGCCTGCAGCGAGCCCGTTTGCAGGCGCTGCGTTACGTGCTCGGCCAGCAGGAGCAGACGCTGAATCCAGCGCTCGAACAACAGATTGGCATTGATGGTGGGCCAGCGGTTCTGGATGGCGTAGAGCCGATAGCGAAAGGCATAGACCGTCAAACCGCCGGCCATCGCCACCAAACTCATGAGCAACGGCAGATTCAGCCCGTGCCAGACCGCCAGATGATACTCCGGCAGCGTACCGCCCAGGGTGGCACCCGCCGCCACGGCCAGCACCGGGCCCACGATCACTCCGGGCAGCACACCCACCAGCAGGCAGAGTCCGACCAGAATCTCCACCGGCACCTTCATGTAACGCGGCGGTTCATGAGGCGGAAACCGGGGCAGATTGATGGGCTCGCCGTTGAAAAAGACATCGTGAATGAAACGCACGGAATAGGCCACGGAAAAGAGCCCGCCCAGGGTGGCGAAGAGCGGCACGATCCAGCTGAAACTGCCCAGCCCCCCGGTCTGCAGCGCCTCGGAGAAAAACATCTCCTTGGAAAGAAAACCGTTGAGCAGCGGCACCCCGGCCATGGCCAGCGAGGCCACCATGGCCAGCGCCGCCGTATGGGGCAGGTAACGCCAGAGCCCGTTGATCCGGCGCATGTCCCGGCTGCCCGTTTCGTGATCGATAATGCCCGCCGCCATGAACAGCGACGCCTTGAAGGTGGCGTGGTTGATGATATGGAAAACGCCGGCCACGGCCGCCAGGGGACTGTTGAGTCCGAACAGCAGCGTGATCAGACCCAGATGAGAGATGGTGGACCAGGCCAGCAGGCCTTTCAGATCATGCTTGAACAGTGCCAGGAAGGCGCCGCCCAGGAAAGTGATCATGCCCGCGCCCACCACCAGCTCGAACCACAGCTGCGAGCCCGCCAGCGCCGGATAGAGCCGTGCCAGCAGAAAGACCCCGGCCTTCACCATGGTGGCCGAATGCAGATAAGCGCTCACGGGCGTGGGCGCGGCCATCGCGTGCGGCAGCCAGAAGTGGAAGGGGAACTGCGCGGACTTGGTGAACACCCCCGCGAGCACCAGCACCAGCAGCACCGGGTACAGCTCATGGGCAAACAGTTGTTCGCGGGCGCCAAGCACCTCGGTGAGCGCGAAACTGCCCACGATATCGCCGATCAACAGCACGCCCGCGAGCAGGGCCAACCCACCCAGGCCCGTAACGGTGAGCGCCATGCGCGCGCCCTTGCGCGCGTTGGTGTCGTGATTCCAGAAGCCGATGAGCAGGAAAGAGGAAATGCTGGTGAGTTCCCAGAACACCATCAGCAAGAGCAGATTCTCCGCGAGGACAATGCCCAGCATGGCGCCCATGAACAGGAGCAACTGGGCATAGAAGCGACCGTTGCTCTCCTTCTCCGAAAGGTAGTACCGCGCATAGAGAATGACGAGCAGACCAATGCCCAGCACCAGGAACGTAAACAGGAAAGACAGGCCATCCAGGCGAAAAGCCAGGTTCAGCCCCAGAGCCGGGATCCAGTCACGGTGCTGGATCAGCACCTGGCCGTTGAACACCGCCTCGGCATGGCCCAGCAACAGAACGAGCCCGGCGACCGGTGCCAGCGCCGCGCTCCAGGCGCACAGACCCCGCCGCCGTGCACCACCGGCCACCAGCGGGGGCAAGAGCGCGCAAACGAAAGGCAGGAAGATGATGGCGGCAAGTGTCATCAAAGTCGTCCAGCTGGCGGGTCAGGCATACCACGTCACAAGCGCGGGATCACGATAACAGGATTCGGGCTCACCGGCCGACGGGTGGATCCGGAAGCCAGGGCAAGCCGTGCACAGCCGGCACCACCCGGAAGCCTTCACCTTGCTGGAGACTCGGTTGCCGTGGCACTGGATACTGCCTTCTCGCCGGACGCCGGGGAAGCATAGGCGAGGCCAACCAGACCGTCAAAACGTCCCCGCGGGTTATTGCCGCATGCGTAGACACGGATTGCTACCACCGGCGCTACGGGAACAACTCCATCACACGAATTTCACGCGCCACACAGTAATCAGGAAGCTGATTAGCAACTATCCACGCAGGCTTGAAAAAGAATTGCTGGAGGACGGCTGCCCGGGGTTCGCTCATCCGGCCGCTGGCGCTGCCAGGATTCTGGAAAACGGGTAATGGTCCTCTGGATTTCAGGCAGCTTCCTTGCGGCCGCGGCGGCCCCCTGGGCGGTCAAACGCTTCCCCCGCCACGCCGGCATGATCCTGGCCCTGTGGCCCGGCCTGCTCTTTGTCTGGTTCCTGTCCGTTTTGCCGCGAGTCGGCCAGTCGCCGGTGGTTACCACCCATGAGTGGATACCCGCTCTCGGGATCCGGTTTTCGCTGTATCTGGACGGACTGGCGCTGCTGATGAGCTTGCTGATCTCCGGCATCGGTTCGCTGGTCATTCTCTACGCCGGGCGTTATCTCGAGCGTCATCCGGATCTGGGCAAACTGCTGGCGCTATTGCTGGCGTTCATGGCCTCCATGCTGGGCCTGGTACTCAGCGGCAACCTGTTGCTGATGTTCGTGTTCTGGGAGCTGACCAGCATCGTTTCCTACCTGCTGATCGGCTTCCATCATGAAGATGAAGGCGCACGCCGATCGGCGCTGCAGGGGTTGTTCGTTACCTTCGCCGGGGGCCTGGCGCTGATGACCGGTCTGATCCTCATCGGCTCGGTGGCTGGCTCCTATGAATGGCGCACCATCCTCGATTCCGCCGATGCGATCCAGGCCAGCCCCCATTATCCGCTCGCGCTGGTCCTGCTGGTCGTCGGCGCCATGACCAAATCGGCCCAGTTTCCCTTCCATTTCTGGCTGCCCAACGCCATGGCCGCGCCCACGCCCGTGAGCGCCTATCTCCATTCGGCCACCATGGTGAAAGCGGGCGTATTCCTGCTGGCCCGGACCCATCCGGTGCTCGGCGGCACGGCCCTGTGGACGGCGTTGCTCGGCACCGCCGGCGCCGTCACGCTGTTGCTCGGGATCTGGCTCGCCATGCGCAGCACCGGCATCAAACGGGTGCTGGCGTACTCCACGATCATGGCGCTCGGAACCCTGACCATGCTGATCGGCGTGGGCAGCGACAAGGCCATTATCGCCGCCATGGCCTTCCTGTTCGCGCACTCGCTCTACAAGGGGGCGCTGTTCATGATCGCCGGTATTCTGGACCACCAGGCCGGCGTCAAGGATCTGACCCGGGCCGGTGGTCTCGCCCGGCGCATGCCCGTCAGCGCGGCCGCGGCCGGACTGGCCGCCCTGTCGCTGGCGGGTGTGCTGCCCCTGTTCGGATTCGTGGCCAAGGAAAAGCTCTTTTTGTCCATTTTCGCCAGTGGCATGGCGTGGTTGACCCCGGTGGTCGCCATCGGCGCCGTACTGACCGTGGGTGTGGGCGCCCTGGTGGGCATCCAGCCCTGGTACGGCAAGCCGGTAGCAACGCCCCGGCCCGCCCGCGAGCCGGGTCCCTCCCTGCTGGCCGGGCCGCTGATCCTGGCCACAGGCGGCATTCTGTTCGGCCTGTTTACGCCGGTCGTGGACCAGTACCTGCTCACCCCGGCCGCCAGCGCGGTGACCGGCCATCCGGTAACGCCCATGCTCAAGCTCTGGCATGGCCTCAACCTGGCCCTGGCCACGAGCATCGCTTCGCTGGCCCTGGGGCTGCTCCTGTACCGCTGGCGCACGCACTTCCGGCACATGACCCGTTTCAGCGATGCCCTGGCCGCGCGCGGGCCCGAGTGGCTGTACGACCGGATGATGGCGCTGCTCGTGCGTGTGGCCGGCTGGCAGACCCGCATGCTGCAGAGCGGCTATTTGCGGCATTACCTGCTGACCACGCTGCTGTTCGTGGTGGCCTGTGTCTGGATCCTGCTGGCGCGCAGCGGGCAGGCGTTGCACATCGCTTTCGACCTCACCGATATCGCCATTCACGAGGTGATGGTGATGCTGGTCATGAGCGCCTCCGCGATCCTGGCGGCCACCAGCGGGTCACGGCTGGGCGCGGTGGCTGCCCTGGGCGCGGTGGGATTCACCGTGGCGCTGGTCTTTGTCCTGTTCAGCGCCGCGGATCCCGGAATTACCCAGGTATTGGTGGAAACGCTCGCGGTGATCATGCTGGTGCTGGTGCTGTTCCGGCTGCCCCGGTTTCTCAAGCTCTCCAGCACGCGGGTGCGCGTCCAGGATGCGACGGTGGCGATCACCCTGGGGGCCACCTTTACCGTCCTGCTGCTGCTAGCGCAGGACCAGCGGCTTTACGAGAGCATCTCCGCGTGGCACATCGCGGAAAGCGTGCCCTCCGGGTACGGCCGCAATGTGGTCAACGTCATCCTGGTGGACTTCCGCGCCCTGGATACGCTGGGCGAGATCTTTGTGCTGGCGCTGGCCGCGGTGGGCGTACTGGCCATGCTTGGATTGAAAGCGGAGGACAAGCCGCAATGAAACCGGTTCCCGAGCATTCGCTGATCCTGCGTGTAACGGGGCTGTTCATCCTGCCCCTGCTGATTCTGTTTTCGTTGTTCCTGCTGCTGCGCGGGCACAATGAGCCCGGTGGCGGTTTCATCGCGGGCCTGGTCGCCGCTTCCGCGGTGGCTCTGCACATGTTCTTCACCAGTGTCGAGGCCGCCCGGCGCATGATCGCCGTCGACCCCCGTGATCTGATCGGCTGGGGCCTGCTGATCGCGATCGCTTCCGGACTTGCGCCGATCCTGTCCGGACGGCCCTTCATGGAGGCGCGCTGGATCGAAATGACGGTTCCGGCCTTCGGCCTGGTGAAGGCGGGCACCCCCCTGTTGTTCGATCTGGGCGTCTATCTCGTGGTTACCGGCACCGTGCTGGCCATTCTCTTCTCCCTGGCCGAGGACGACGTGCAATGAACACCCTGCTGGCAATCTGTGTTGGCGTGCTCTACAGCGCGGCCATCTATCTGATCCTGCGCCGCTCGATCGTGAAGCTGGTGATCGGCCTGGTACTGCTGTCCAACGCCTCCAATCTGCTCATCTTCACCGCGTCCGGGCTGACCCGCGAGGCGCCCCCGCTGATCCCCGAGGGGGAGTCGATGCCGGCGATCGTTGCGGATCCGCTGGCACAGGCACTGATTCTGACCGCCATCGTGATCGGCTTTGGCGTACTGGCCTTTGCGGTCGTGCTCATCCGTCGCGCCTATGAAGTGGTGGAGGCGGACGACATGGATCAGATGAAGGGTACGGATACATGAGCACGAATACCCTGATCGTGCTGCCGCTGCTGATCCCGCTATTGGCCGCCGCGTTGTGCCTCGCAAGCTGGCGCTCGGTGCTCGCGCAACGGCTGATCAGCCTTGTTGCGGTGCTGGGGCTGCTGGCCGCCGCAGTTGCGCTGGTCCATGGGATCTGGCAGGACGGGATTGCCGTGCTGCATCTCGGGAACTGGAAGGCCCCCTACGGCATCGTTGTGGTGGCCGATCTCCTGGGCGCCATCATGGTGCTCCTTGCTGCCATCACGGCAACCGCCATCGCCCTGTACTCGCTCGGCAGCCTGGAGCGTGCCCCGGAGCAGTTCGGCTACTACCCGCTCATGCACCTGCTGATCGCCGGCGTTTGCGGGGCCTTCCTCACCGGCGACATCTTCAACCTCTACGTCTGGTTCGAGGTGATGCTGGTCGCCTCCTTCGCGCTGCTGATCCTTGGCGGCGAGCGCGCGCAGATGGAAGGCGCGATCAAGTACGTCACCCTGAATCTGGTGTCTTCGGCCCTGTTTCTGGCCGCCATCGGCCTGCTGTACGGACTCACGGGTACGCTCAACATGGCCGATCTGGCCGTCAAACTGGCCGATCACCAGGACAACCCCATGGTGGAGGTTGTGGCCGGGCTCTTTCTGGTGGCATTCGGGATCAAGGCCGGCGTTTTCCCGCTGTTCTTCTGGCTGCCCGCGTCCTATCACACGCCCCGGATCGCCGTGTCGTCGCTGTTCGCCGGTCTGCTCACCAAGGTGGGCGTCTATGCCCTGTTCCGCACCTTCAGCCTGATGTTTCCGCTGGACGAGTTCGTGCTGCGGCCCGTGCTGCTGGCCATGGCCGGCGCCACCATGCTGGTGGGCGTACTCGGCGCCGCGGCCCAGTTCGAATTCCGCCGGATCCTGTCGTTCCACATCATCAGCCAGATCGGCTACATGGTCATGGCGCTGGCGCTGTTCACGCCGCTGGCGCTTATTGGCGGGATCTTCTACATCATCCACCACATTATCGTGAAATCGAACCTCTTTCTGGTGGCGGGACTGACCTATCGGCTGGGCGGCAGTTATGAGCTGAAGGCACTGGGTGGTCTCTATAAACGCGCACCCTGGCTGGCCGTTGTCTTCCTGATCCCCGCGTTTTCCCTGGCGGGTCTGCCGCCGCTGTCGGGCTTTTTCGGCAAGTTCATCCTGATCCGGGCCGGCGTCGATGCCGGTAGCTGGGCGCTGGTGACGGTTGCGCTCATTGTGGGCCTGCTGACGCTGTACTCGATGACCAAGATCTGGGCGGAAGTGTTCTGGAAACCGGCCCCCTCGGAAGCGGATCCCGGGGTGCCGCCACCGGGTTCGCTGATGATCCTGCCGGTGGCGATGCTCTGCGTGCTGACCGTCGCCATCGGCATCGGGGCCGAACCGGTGTACCGGCTTTCGGAACGTACAGCCGCGCAGCTGCTGGACCCGTCCGGCTATATCAACGCAGTACTGGGTGACCAACCATGAGCCCTTTTGCCTGGAACATACTGCTGGCCCTGATCTGGATCGCTGTGTCCGGCGATCTTTCGGCCAGCAATCTGCTGGTGGGCTTCGCGCTCGGCTACCTGATCATCGGGCTGTCGCTGCGCCGAATTCCGGAAGTGGTAGCCTATTTGCGCCGGATCCCCAATCTGTTCGGCTTCTCATTCTATTTCCTGGGCGCACTGATCCGGGCCAACCTCAAGGTGGCCTGGGACGTGGTCACCCCCACCGATTACATGCGCCCGGCCGTGATCGGTTTCCCCATGAAGGCGAAAACGGACGTCGAGATCGCGCTACTGGGCAATCTGATTTCCCTGACGCCCGGATCGCTCACCCTGGACATTTCGTCCGACCGCGCAATGATCTATGTGCACCTGATGTACTTCTCGGACATGGAGACCGAACTGGAGCAGTTCCGGGCCTTCGAGCGACGCGTACTGACGGTATTGAGGTGATCCCATGATCGAACTGGCCGTTACCCTGTCATTCACCTTGCTGAGCCTGGCCCTGGTCATCGCCTTCATCCGGCTGGCGCTGGGACCCACGCTGCCGGACCGGGTCGTGGCACTGGAACTCATGGCATCGCTGACGGTGGCCTTTATCGGCGTCTATGCGGTCGCGTCCGAACGCGGGGCGTTTCTGGATGTGGCCATGGTCCTGGCGCTCACCGCGTTTCTCGCGGCGGTGGGGTTCTCGAGGTATCTGGAAAAGCGGGGCTACCGGGATGACTGAAGGGCTCGTCGCACTCTGTCTGATCCTGGGCTCGGCCTGGCTGTTGCTGGCCGCGCTGGGCGCTCTGCGCATGCCGGACCTGCCCATGCGGATGCATGCCACCACCAAGGCGGGCGCGCTGGGGTGCGGGCTGATCATGGTCGGCGTGGCCTTTTTCTTTGCCGAGGCGGCGGTCACCACCCGGTCGATCGCGATCATCGCCTTCATCATGTTGACCGCGCCGGTCGCCGCGCATGTGGTCGCTCGGGCCGCCTATTTCGTGGGCGTGCCACTGTGGCACAAGATCGTGCGGGACGACCTGCGGGACCAGAACCCTTCCACTCGCCCGGAGTCGCCACCCTCCGCTCCGGATAAACCAGACCCCGGTTCTCCTAGGGAGTAAAAATCCCGGACCAGGCGTTGTAGAACTGGCGCGCGGTGCGCCCGGAACGCACCCCCTTGTCGATGGCAAAACGCCGCGCATGCATATGCAGCTTGTCCCGGTCGCTCACATCGGGGAAGAGATAATCCACCATGGCGAAATACTGCGCCTCGCTGACCGGATAAAACGACAGGCAGAGTCCGAAGCGGTCCGCCAGCGAGAGCTTTTCCTCCACCGACTCGCCATGATGGATCTCGCCGTCCACGACCCGCGTAGTCTCGTTCTCGCGCTCGTATTCCGGCATCAGGTGACGTCGGTTGGAAGTGGCATAGAGACAGACATTGTCCGGCGGCAGCTCGATGGAGCCTTCCAGGACACTCTTGAGGTGCTTGTACTGGTGCTCACCCTCGCCGAAGGACAGATCGTCACAGTAGATGATGAAACGCTGGGGGCGCTCACGGATATCGTCCACGATCTCCGGCAACACCAGCAGGTCGTCCTTGTCCACCTCGATCAGGCGCAGCCCCCGCTGAGCGTATTCGTTGAGCACGGCTTTTACCAGCGAGGACTTGCCCGTGCCCCGGCTGCCCCAGAGCAGCACATGGTTGCAGGGCCGGCCGGCGAGAAAGCGTTCGGTGTTATCCACCAGCTGTGCCTTCTGGGTCTCCACGCCCAGCAAATCCTCCAGACGCACCGGGTCCAGATGGCGCACGGGCCGCAGGGTTTCCGTGCGTGCACGCCAGATGGCCGCCGTGTCCCGGCGCCAGTTCACTTCATGCATGGCTTGTTCCCCTTGTCCGGCAGGCGCGCAGGATAGCGAATCGGGTCCCGCGAGGTAAGCCGGGGCGCCTCCCGTCGGAACGGCCTGTTTTGAAGTGTGTCCCTGTTCCCGGTTGCGGGAAAAAGCACCATAATCGAACGAGGGTTTAGGTCATTCGGTGAGGTCAGGTGTCTCACCCGGAGGTCGCCATGGAACCGCCACGCAAGACCGCCGAGGAATCTTTCCGGCTGGATACACTGTATTCGCTGCGCCTGCTGGACACCCCAGCGGAGGAACGTTTCGACCGGCTCTGCCGCATCGCGCGCAGCCTGCTCGGGACCCCCTGGGCCATGCTCACCCTGGTGGACGCCGAACGGCTCTGGATCAAGGCCAGCTGCGGACTGGAGCTGCGCGAACTCCCGCGCGATTACTCCTTCTGCGGCCACGCCCTGCACGACGACGACGTACTGGTCGTTCCCGACGCCCGCGCCGACGCGCGTTTTGCCGACAACCCCTATGTTACCGAAAAGCCTGGTATCGCGGCCTATGCGGGCTGCCCCATCGCCGCCGGCAACGGCAGCCGCATGGGCACGCTCTGTGTCTGTGATGCCCAAGCCCGTGCATTTCCGGAAGAGGATCTGGTGCTGCTGCGGGACCTGGCCAACGTGGCCGAGCGCGAGCTGGACGGTCCACGTGCCGGTACCCTGGACGCGCTCACCGGCGTTTCGGACTCGGAAGGCTTTCATGCACTGGCCCGTCAGACGCTGAGCTTTTGCGAACGCTTCCGCCATCCGGCCACCCTGGCCTTCTTCCAGCTGGGCGAGGGCAATATCCGGAGTGAACTGCACGGCCATGCACACGCCGACCGGCTGCTCAGCGGCTTTGCGGATGTCTTGCTGAGAAGTTGCCGTGAATCCGATGTGCGCGGGCGCGTGGATACGGGCGAGTTCGCCGTACTGCTGCCCAACTGTGACCAGGCCCGCGTCGACCGGGTCCTGGAGCGCATTAATACGGCCCTGTCGGAATACCGCCATCTGGATGACCCTGAAAGATCGCCCCGGGTCCACGCCGCCGCCGTGGAATATGATGCCGAGCGCCACGATGACATCAAACAGCTGGTGGATGAGGCCGCCTGGAGGCTGAACCGGCAGTTGCATCCGGAAAACCGGCCGGAAAAGGCGCATATGAAGCCGGTGTATTGAGGGGCGAGGTGCGAGGTGCGAGGTGCGAGGTGCGAGGTGCGAGGTGCGAGGTGCGAGGTGCGAGGTGCGAGGTGCGAGCACCAGCTTTGCCAGCTCCGAGACTTGTTCAAGTCCGGTGTTGTTCTCGCCCCTCGCCCCTCGCGCCTAGCTCCTAGCTCCTAGCTCCTAGCTCCTTATACTTTGCCACCCCGGATCCTGTTCCAGCGCGAACGCCACCTCCAGCAGGGTGCGCTCATCGCCATGGGCCGCCGCGGCCTGGACGCCGATGGGGGTGCCTGCCCGTGACATCCCCATGGGCAACGAAATGGCCGGTCCGCCGGAAGCGTTATTGGCCGGGGTAAAGGAGGCATACTGAATCAGGCGTTCGAACAGGGTCTCGAAGGGGACATTGGGGTTGAGCCAGCCCAGCTCGGGAACGGTATGACCCAGCACCGGCGAGATGATGACATCGAAATCCCGCATGGCCCGGGCGTAATAGAAACGGCTCAGTTGCAGAATTGTCATCACCGCCGGCGTCTTGCGCTTACGTTCGGCATAGTAGGCGGCCAGACCCCGGGTCAGACCATCGAGCTTTTCCGGATCAAAATCCGGCGCCATCATCCGGTGGCCGAAACGGCTCACCATGAAGGCCATGAACCCATAGTAGGTCTTGAAATCCTCGATAAAGCGCTCGGGAACGGGCGGAGCTATTTCCTCCACACCATGGCCGTGATGCTGCAGTGCGCGCGCAGTGGCCTCCACCGTCTCACGGGTCTCGGTATCGGTGGGCGTGCCGGTGATGGAATCGAGCACCACGCCCACCTTCAACCGTTTCGAGCCCGGCCCTTCCACCAGACCCACCGGCGGTAGACGACGCGGCTGGTGATACTGCTCCGCCTGGGCCAGAAAACGAGCGGTGTCACGCACCGTCCGGCTCAGCACACCCTCGCTGATCAGATTCACCGGCAATGAACGCGATGCCAGGGATTTCACCAGCCGCCCGCGCGTGGACTTGAGACCCACCAGACCACTGGCCGCGGCGGGAATCCGGATGGAACCGCCGCCGTCATTGCCATGGGCGATGGGCAGCGCCCCCGAGGCCACCAGCGCCGCCGCGCCACCGGAAGAACCACCCGCCGTATAGTCCGTATGCCAGGGATTGCGCACCGGCTCCTGGTTCTGGAATTCGGTGCTGCCGTTGAAACCGAACTCCGGCAGCCGCGTCTTGCCCAGCACGGTAAACCCCTGATCGAGAAACTGATCCACGAAAGGATCATTGTTGTCCGCCACCGGCGGGGTAAAGGCCTCGGCCCCGTGCCGGGTGGGCCAGCCACGCACGTCCATATTGTCCTTGATCATGGTGGGCACACCCGCGAAACCACCCCGGCCGAGATCACCCAGGTTCGACACGGCTTCCTCGAAACGGGCCTGCTCCACGGCGTTCAGCTCACCATCAACGGCCTGAATCCGGTCCATGGCCGCCTCCGCCGCTTCCCGGGGGGAGATGTCGCGGCGCCGAATCGCTTCCGCCAGCCCCACGGCATCGTGATCCGCGAGTACATCATTGGTTTGCGCCTGGACCTGTTTCGCCATGCCTTCTCCCGGGTTTTGTGCATGTTCGGCTGTTTGCATCCTGCAGCGCACGGGATGCCCTGACCAGACGGACATTTTGTACGAACGTACCATTTTATCCAGGTTCTTCCGGGCCAAATTGCAGTCCTGTCCCGGGCGCCGGAATGAGGCCACGGGCGTGCGTGGCCCTATGCGCGCGATGTGCCGAACACCCGCCGCTTCATCCGGGGCGCCCAGAAGGTGCACAATCAAACCGGGAACTCGCCCGCTTTAGCCCGAGAACTCGATGACCTATTACCTTTACTACTGGCCCGGTATTCAGGGCCGCGGAGAATTCGTGCGACTGACCCTTGAGGCCGGCGGAGCCGATTATGTGGACGTGGGCCGCGAACAGGGCGCTGCGGCCGTGGCGGACGCCATGGACGCCTGCCGGCCGCCCTTCGCGCCGCCCTTCCTGCAGGCGGACAAGCAGCTTATCGGGCAGACCGCCAATATCCTGCACTTTCTGGGACCACGGCTGAAGCTGTCACCCACGTCCGAGCAAGGCCGGCACTGGGCGCTGCAGCTGGAGCTCACCATCGCGGATCTGGTAGTGGAGGCCCATGATGTTCATCATCCGATCTCACCGGAACTCTTCTACGAGGAACAACAGGATGAGGCCCGGCGCACGGCCCAAGTCTTCGTGCGTGAACGGCTGCCGAAATTTCTGGGCTATTTTGAGCGTGTGCTCAACGGCAATGGTGGCGGTGCACTCTGGATGATCGGCCGCAGCCTTTCGCATGTGGACCTGTCCCTGTTTCAGGTGCTGACCGGGCTCGAATATGCCTTCCCTTCGGCGATGCAAGGCCTGGCCGAGCGTCATCCGGATCTGATGGCACTGCGCGACCGGGTCGCCGGACTGGACCGGATCGCGGCCTATCTGGATGCACCCCGCCGGATTCCGTTCAACGAGGACGGTATTTTCCGGCACTACCCGGAACTGGACTTCGGGAACCACTGATCCACCTCAACCACATCGGCCAATGAGTCTTTCAAATGTCGAATCGAAGCACGCCGCTGACCGATACCCTGCACCAGTACCTGCTGGACGTGTCCCTGCGCGAGCCGGACGTCCTCAAGCGCCTTCGGGAAGAAACCGCGCAGCTCCCCGAACACAACATGCAGATCGCCCCCGAACAGGGGCAGTTCATGCAGCTGCTGGTGAAAATGCTCAATGCGCGCGAGGTGGTCGAGATCGGCACCTTTACCGGCTACAGCGCACTGGCCATGGCCCTGGCGTTGCCCGCGGACGGACACCTGCTCGCCTGCGACTACAACGAGGAATGGATCGCCATGGCGCAACCGTACTGGGAAGAAGCCGGCGTAGCCGATCGCATCGAAACGCGGGTGGCGCCAGCGGCGGACACGCTGGCGAAACTGATCGAGCAGGGCCGGAACGGGACCTTCGACTTCGCCTTTATCGATGCCGACAAGACGAGCTACGACATCTACTACGAGCGCTGTCTGGAACTGGTGCGTCCCGGCGGCGTGGTCGCGGTGGACAACACCCTCTGGCACGGCCGCGTGGCCGATGATCGGGACCCGTCCGAGGACACCCTCGCCCTGCGTGCGTTCAACCGGAAACTCCACGGCGACGAGCGCGTGGACCTCTCGCTGGTGCCCATCGGTGATGGTGTGACGCTGGCGCGCAAGCGCTGACGCGCGACTCTCCCTCCCGTAGGAGCGGCCGTCCCGGCCGCGAATAACGGAGGATCAGGTAACCCAAACCCCGGGTATGAACCACAGAGAGCACAGAGAGCACAGAGACCGAATTTCCCGACCTCTGTGCTCTCTGTGATCTCTGTGGTTTTCCAATTCGTTTTTTGAGCTCAACCGGTTCGCGGCCGGGACGGCCGCTCCTACAGGGCCGGCGGGGGATCAAGGTCTTATTGGGCGAGCCCGAGGGCGCTGAGGGTCGCCCATAAAAAAGCCTCCCCGCGCGGAGGAGGCCTATCCAGAGAGAGGAGGGACGAAGAAGTGTCCCCCCGTCTGGCGGAACACGGGCAGGCTGGCGAGCAGCCTGCTAGAGCTTGCTGAGCACGGTCTCGGCGCTGGACTCTTCCACGCCCTTGCCGTCGACCCCGAGGTATTCCACCACGCCATCGTTGACGATCATGGCGTAGCGCTTGCTGCGCGGGCCCATACCGCCGCCACTGGCGTCCATGTCCAGGCCCAGCGCCTTCGCGAAGTCGGCGTTGCCGTCCGCCAGCATGGTGATGGCTTCGGCATTCTGGTCCTTCTGCCAGGCGTCCATGACGAAGGCGTCGTTCACGGCCGTGCAGACAATCTCGTCCACGCCCTTCTGCTTGAGCTCGTCCGCCTGGGTCACGAAACCGGGCATGTGGGTGTTGGAGCAGCCCGGCGTGAAGGCCCCGGGCACGGCAAAGAGCACCACTTTCTTGCCCTTGAAAAGATCGCCGGTGGCAATGTCCTCGGGCCCGTTGGCGCCATTGGTCTTGAGCGTCATTTCGGGAATGCGGTCGCCTTCAGCAATGGTCATGATTCCTTCCCCTGTGTCACGGAAAATTCGGCCCGCAATCGCATCAGGCCCTGCCAGGCTGTTGAAAAACCCTTGGCGTGCTCAGCGCGGCGTGAAAGCCTGAGCGCGCAAGGGGTTTCCAACAGCCTGTTGGGTCCATCATTGGGGGTAAGCGGTGCCGATTCAACCCGCGCTGTTGAACCCGCACGGGCATGGCCTCATCTTGGGTTCATGCCCATCAACCCGGAAGGAGTGCTCTTATGAGCCAGAACATCGTCATTATCGGCGCCAACCGCGGCATCGGCCTGGAAATGGCCCGCATCTGGAGTCAGCGCGGCGACACCGTCTACGCCACTTGCCGCAGTCCGTCGAAGGAGCTGGAAAGCCTGGATGTGAACGTCATTTCCGGAGTCGACGTGAGTACGGACGAGGGGATCGGCAAACTGCAGCAGGCCCTGCGCGATGTCCGCATCGACTTGCTCTATCACAACGCGGGCATCATGCGTGACGAGAATCTGGAAAAGATGAATTACGACACCATCCGCGAGCAGTTCGAGGTCAACACCCTGGCACCGCTGCATACCACGGTGGCGTTGCTCGACCGGATGAGCGACGGCGGCAAGGTGGGGCTGATGACTTCACGTATGGGCTCCATCGCCGACAACGACTCGGGCGGGCGCTACGGCTATCGGATCAGCAAGGCCGGCCTGAACGCCGCCGGCAAGTCGCTGGCCGAGGATCTCAAGAGTCAGGGCCTTGCCGTCGCCATCCTGCATCCCGGTTTCGTTCAGACCGACATGACCGGCCACAATGGCCATATCAAACCCGCCGAGGCGGCGGAACGTCTGGTTCAGCGCATGGATGAACTGAATCTGGACAACACCGGCACCTTCCGGCATTCGGATGGGTCCGAGTTGCCCTGGTAAAAAAGGTGCCAGGTGCCAGGTGCCAGGTGCCAGGTGCTAGGTGCCAGGAGAAGATTCGCGAGCTTGGAGGCCTGTCAAACCTTGCCTTGTCTCTCCTAGCAGGCTGTTGAAAAACCCTTTGCGTGCTCAGCGCGGCCTGAAGCGTGCAGCTGGTGTGCTTTGTTGCGACG
>CAJXLA010000022.1 GCA_913055795.1 uncultured Alcanivorax sp.
GATCATGCGGGAACTCGGCTACCAGGATCGCAAATGGAAAATGCACAGCCTCAATATCCTCGAGGCCTGGCAGGCGTTTTTCCGTGGTGATCTTCGCAAGGCACGTGATCTCGGCATCCGCTATGGCGGTTACGCCGAAGTGCCCGGGATTTTCGCCCAGCTGATCTACGGCGTTTATCTCGCGGACAGCCTCAACGCCAAGCAGATGATTCTGCAGGACGCCATCAATCGGATTATTTATTACGGCGAGAAGTTTGCCTATCGTCCCGGCGAAGTGAAGTTTCACAAGGATTACGTCATGATGCGCCTGGGGCTGGCGTACGGCTTCGGCCGGATGACCGAAGATACGCGCCTGACCCGGGCGCTCGACAGCGGCTGGGCCATCAAGACCATCAATGCGGCCACAGAGGCGCTCGCCGTGGCGCCCGATCATGCGCTGGCGCTGGCCCTGAATGCCGCGTTTGACGCCAATGTGATCCGGCGAGTGGGCGCCACGGCCGGGCGCATGGCCGTAGGGGCGAAGCCCATCAACGCCGAGCAACTGTTCAAGCGTGCCATCGAACTCCAGGACGACATGGCCATTCTGCGCTACGAATACGGCAACACCCTGCTTTATGTGGACCGCAACAACGCCAAGCAGCGCGCCATTAAACAGTTAAAGAAGGCGGCCAACATGGAAGCGTCCTTTGCCATGGAGGCCCTGGACCGGCTCTATGGGGAGAAACGCCTCGCCGAGGTGCGTGCCTGGCAGGAGACCGACCTGTCCTTCGGTGAGTTCGACAAGCAGAGACGCCAATACATGTGGCGCAACAACGTCAATCTCTACAATGTTCTCGAAAAGCCCTATCGGCCCGGGATGGCCGACCGGGTCCGGCCCAACTGAAGCGTCGAAAGCGGAAAGCCAGGATTAGAAACCCGTAACGGCCAGAAGGCCGGAAATCAAGACGCTCTCCCGGGAAAGGGGCAGCCGGGCAGGCATGACCGGAAGTTTTCCTGTGGGCTGACCAGCTTGATCGCCTTTTCCCCGCGTCCTCTGTGGCCATGGCGCCGGCGCGACGCCGCGGGCCGCGCTTTTGCGCCGGCGGGCTTGTGGGTAGACTGTCGTTTTTGGCCCCGGGGGTAGTTCATGAAAACAGGCATTATCGGCGCCGCCGGACGCATGGGTCGGGCCCTGGTTCAGGCGGTGCACGCCAGCGAGACCGTGACCCTGAGTGCGGCGGTGGATGCGCCGGAGTCCTCGCTCATCGGTACCGACGCCGGCGAGCTGGCCGGGCTGGGCCGGCTGGATGTGGCCGTGGCGGGCCGACTGGAGGACGTGGTCCACGATGCCGATGTGTTCATTGATTTCACCCTGCCGGAGGCAACGGCGCATCATCTGAGCCTTTGCCGCGACGCGGGGGTGAAGCTGGTGATCGGCACCACCGGCCTGAATGATCAACAGTGGGATCATCTGCGCCGGGTATCCGAGGACATTGCCGTATGCATTGCGCCCAATTACTCCATCGGTGTGAACCTCACCTTCAAGATGCTGGATATGGCCGCGCGCGTGCTGGGCGAGGACTCGGACATCGAGGTGATCGAGGCGCATCACCGGCACAAGATCGACGCCCCCTCGGGTACAGCGCTGCGCATGGGCGAGGTGGTGGCCGACGCCCTGGGCCGGGATCTGCAGCAGTGCGCCATTTACGGCCGTGAGGGCCGCACCGGGGCACGGGACCGCCAGACGATCGGCTTCGAGACCATTCGCGCCGGCGACATCGTGGGCGAGCACACCGTGATGTTTGCCGGCGAGGGCGAGCGCGTGGAGATCAGCCACAAGGCCACCAGCCGGCTCAATTTTGCCCGCGGCGCTGTCCGGGCCGCGGCCTGTCTCGCGGATCACCCGGCGGGACGCTTCGATATGCAGGATGTCCTGGGGTTGAAGTAAGAGTCGAAAGTGGAAAGCAGCAAGTAGAAAGTACCAGCATCATCCCGGACCCTGGTCGCAGCCTGCGCCCGCATGCCCGGCAATCGGGCTGACCCTCCGAAACACCGTGACAGCAGGCCCCCGTGCGGCTAGAATACGCGCCTGCCCGAATCAGGGTTTTGCAGCCACGGACTACGGGATGTCCGCTCGGGCATCCGGCAAGCGAGATGGAGCTTCCATCTCGCTTTTTTGCGAGCGGTAGCCGGCGGTTCACCCTGCCCCCGGAACCTGGACTGGAGGTTGCGTTGACGGTACCCGCCATTCTCGCGCTGGAAGATGGCAGTCTCTTTCGGGGCCTGTCCATTGGCGCCCCCGGAGAAACCGTGGGCGAGGTGGTCTTCAACACGGCCATGACCGGCTATCAGGAAATCCTGACCGATCCCTCCTACGCGCGCCAGCTGGTCACGCTGACCTATCCCCATATTGGCAACGTGGGGGTTAACGAAGAGGACGCCGAGTCCGATCGGATTCAGGCGGCCGGACTCATTATCCGGGATCTGTCGCTCAATGTGAGCAACTGGCGCGCCGAGCAGTCCCTGCCGCAGTATCTGCGTGACCAGAATGTGGTGGGCATTGCCGATATCGATACCCGGCGGCTCACGCGCATTGTGCGCGAAAAGGGCGCGCAGGCCGGCTGCATCATTGCCGGCGAGGCGCCGGACGAAGAGCGGGCCCTGGCGCAGGCGCGCGCCTTTCCCGGACTCAAGGGCATGGATCTGGCCCGGCAGGTGAGCACCGCGCACACCTATGAATGGAGCCAGGGGGTGTGGGACCGGCGCACGGGCTATCCGGATTGCTCCGGCGGCAGCCACCATGTGGTCGCATGGGATTTCGGCATCAAACGCAATATTCTGCGCGAGCTGGCCGAGCGCGGCTGCCGGGTGACGGTGGTGCCCGCCGAAACCCCGGCGTCCGAGGTGCTGGCCATGCAACCGGACGGGGTTTTCCTGTCCAACGGGCCGGGCGACCCCGAGCCCTGTGACTACGCCATCCGCGCCATCCGGGAACTGCTCGATACCGATATTCCGGTGTTCGGTATCTGTCTGGGCCATCAGTTGTTGGCGCTGGCCATGGGCGCGCAGAGCACGAAGATGAAGTTCGGTCATCACGGCGCCAACCATCCGGTGAAGGATTATGATCGGGACGTGGTCATGATCTCCAGTCAGAACCACGGTTTCGCCGCCGATGCCGAGACACTGCCCGCCAATGTGCGCGTCACCCATGTGTCGCTGTTCGACGGTTCGTTGCAGGGCATTCAGCTGACGGACAAGCCGGCGTTCGGTTTCCAGGGCCACCCGGAAGCCAGTCCGGGGCCGCACGACATGGCGCCGCTCTTTGATCACTTTATCGATTTGATGCGCCCCTGAGGCACACATTCGTTTCCGGCACGATCGCCACGCGACGGTAACCAACTATGCCCAAGAGAACGGACATTGAAAGTATCCTGCTCATCGGCGCCGGGCCTATCGTCATCGGCCAGGCCTGCGAGTTCGACTACTCCGGTGCCCAGGCCTGCAAGGCACTGCGCGAGGAGGGCTATCGGGTCATTCTGGTGAACTCCAACCCGGCCACCATCATGACCGATCCGGCCATGGCGGATGCCACCTATGTGGAGCCCATTACCTGGGAGACGGTGGAAAAAATCATCGACCGGGAGCGCCCGGATGTGCTGTTGCCCACCATGGGTGGACAGACAGCACTGAACTGCGCGCTGGATCTGGATCGTCACGGCGTGCTGGACCAATACGGCGTGGAAATGATCGGCGCCAACCGTCAGGCTATCGACATGGCCGAGGATCGGGATCAGTTCGATCAGGCCATGAAGCGCATCGACCTGGAATGTGCCAACGCCTCCATTGCCCATTCCCTGGATGAGGCCTGGCAGGTGCAGCAGCGCCTGGGTTTTCCCTGCATTATCCGCCCGTCCTTCACCCTGGGCGGTTCCGGCGGTGGCATTGCCTACAACCGCGAGGAATTCCAGGAGATCTGCGAACGCGGCATGGAACTGTCGCCCATCAACGAGCTGCTCATTGACGAGTCGCTGCTCGGGTGGAAAGAGTACGAAATGGAGGTGGTGCGGGACCACAAGGACAACTGCATCATTATCTGCTCCATCGAGAATCTGGATCCCATGGGCGTACATACCGGCGATTCCATCACGGTGGCACCGGCGCAGACGCTCACGGATAAGGAATACCAGATGATGCGCGACGCCTCGCTGGCGGTGTTGCGCGAAATCGGTGTGGAGACGGGCGGGTCCAATGTGCAGTTCGCCATCAATCCGGACGACGGGCGCATGGTGGTGATCGAGATGAACCCGCGAGTGAGCCGTTCGTCGGCGCTGGCGTCCAAGGCCACGGGTTTTCCCATCGCCAAGGTAGCGGCGAAGCTGGCGGTGGGCTATACGCTGGATGAACTCCAGAACGAAATCACCGGCGGACGTACGCCGGCGTCGTTCGAGCCCACCATTGATTATGTGGTTACCAAGATTCCGCGTTTCACCTTCGAGAAATTCACGGACGCGGATCCGGTGCTGAGCACCCAGATGAAGTCCGTGGGCGAGGTCATGTCCATCGGGCGGAACTTCCCCGAGTCTATCCAGAAGGCGCTGCGCGGACTGGAAAACGACATTCAGGGCTTTGATCCGATTTACGAGCCGGATCAGCGCCAGGAAATCATTCAGTCGTTGTCCACGCCCGCACCGGATCGGATTCGCGTGCTGGCCGATGCCTTCCGTGCGGGCATGACCGTGGAGGAAGTGCAGCGCATCACCAAGGTGGATCCCTGGTTCCTGGCCCACATCAAGGATCTGGTGGTCGAGGAAAACACCGTGGCCGCGGGCACCTTCTCCGATCTGGATTACGCGATGCTGCGCCGGCTCAAGCGCAAGGGCTTCGCCGACGCGCGCCTGGCGCTGTTGCTGGGTGTCACCGAAGCGGACATTCGGCGACTGCGTCATGAGCTGGGTCTGGTGCCGGTATTCAAGCGCGTGGATACCTGCGCCGGCGAGTTCGCCACCTCCACCGCCTATATGTATTCCTCCTATGACGAGGAATGCGAGGCGGAGCCCAGTGACCGCAAGAAGATCATGGTGCTGGGCGGCGGGCCCAACCGCATCGGACAGGGCATCGAGTTCGACTACTGCTGTGTGCACGCCGCCTTCGCCATGGCTGACGATGGCTACGAGACCATCATGGTCAACTGCAACCCGGAGACGGTGTCCACCGACTTTGATACCTCCGACCGGCTCTATTTCGAACCGGTCTCGCTGGAGGATGTGCTCGAGATCGTGCACAAGGAAGATCCCGTGGGGGTGATTGTGCAGTTCGGCGGCCAGACCCCGCTGAAGCTGGCGCGCGAGCTCCAGGCGGCGGGCGTGCCCATTATCGGTACTACGCCGGACGCCATCGACGAGGCGGAAGACCGTCAGCGCTTCCAGCAGATGGTGAACAAACTCAATATCAAGCAACCGCCCAACCGTACCGCGCGCAGCGAGGACGAGGGCTACCGGCTGGCCGCGGAAATCGGTTATCCATTGGTGGTGCGTCCGTCCTATGTGCTGGGCGGTCGCGCCATGGAAATCGTCTACAACGAGGCGGAGCTCGCGTCCTATCTCAAGAATGCCGTTTCGGTGTCCAATGAATCACCGGTGCTGCTGGACCGGTTCCTCGACGACGCCGTGGAAGTGGATGTGGACGCGGTCAGTGACGGCACCGATGTGGTTATTGGTGGCATCATGCAGCACATCGAACAGGCGGGTGTGCATTCGGGCGATTCCGCCTGTTCGCTGCCGCCTTATTCGCTGGACGAGGATGTGCAGAAAGAAATGCGCGCACAGACCGCGGCCATGGCGCGTGAGCTCAACGTAGTGGGGCTGATGAATGTGCAGTTCGCGGTCAAGGACAACGAGGTTTTCGTCATCGAGGTGAATCCGCGCGCGTCGCGCACCGTGCCCTATGTGTCCAAGTGCATCGGCGTATCGCTGGCCAAGGTGGCGGCGCGTTGCATGGCGGGTACGAGCCTGGCCGAGCAGGATTTCACGCGCGAGATTATTCCCCATCACTATTTCGTCAAGGAAGCGGTCTTTCCCTTCGCCAAGTTCAACAAGGTGGATCCCATTCTGGGCCCCGAGATGAAATCCACGGGCGAAGTCATGGGCGTGGGGGCAAGCTTTGCCGAGGCTTTCGGCAAGGCGTCGCTCGGCGCCGGCGAGCGTCTGCCCACCAGCGGTACGGCCTTTATCTCCGTGCGCGAAGTCGACAAGCCCGCCGCCGTGGAAGTGGCGCGCAGTCTTATCGATCTGGGCTTCGAACTGGTGGCCACCGGGGGCACCGCACGCGTGATCGAGTCGGCCGGACTGGCGGTGACGCCGGTGAACAAGGTGCTGGAAGGTCGGCCGCACATCGTGGACAAGATCAAGAACGACGAGATCGATCTGATTGTGAACACCACCGAGGGCAAGCAGGCGATCAAGGATTCGTTCACGATTCGCCGCTCGGCACTGCAGCACAAGGTGTTCTACACCACCACCATGGCCGCCGCGCGTGCGGTCTGTCAGGCCCTGATTTTCGAAAACGAAGATGATCCGGCGGTACGCCGCCTGCAGGACCTGCATGCTGAAATGAGGTCGGTATGAAAAAAGAACCCATGACCGTGGAGGGCGCCGAGGCCCTGCGCAAGGAACTCGAACGTCTGAAAATGGAAGAGCGTCCGCGTATCACCCAGGCCATTGCCGAGGCGCGCGAGCACGGCGATTTGAAGGAAAATGCCGAATACCATGCCGCGCGTGAACAGCAGAGCTTCTGCGAGGGCCGAATCCAGGAAATCGAGGGCAAACTGAACAACGCCCAGGTCATCAACGTGCGCGATATCAAGCCCACGGGCCGGGTCATCTTCGGCACCACCGTGACCATCACCAATGTGGAAACGGACGAGCAGACCACTTACCAGATCGTGGGCGACGACGAGGCGGATATCAAACAGGGCAAGCTGTCCGTCAATTCGCCCATCGCTCGGGGACTGATCAGCAAGGAAGAGGGCGACACGGTGGAAATCGAAACGCCCAGTGGCCGGGTGGAATACGAGATCGAGAAGGTGGAACACCTTTAGGGCGCATCTCTGAGTCGGCCCCGATCGGAATTTGTCACTCCAGAAAACAGGTTTTCTGGAGTGACCCTTCGGGCCATGCCCATTGTCGCCTGTAGCGGCGTTGCACCTCCTACCCGTACAGGCAGTACGGCGGCGTCGGTGCGCTGAGTGTCCTGGTCCATGGACCAGGACACTGACGACAGACAAAAATTGGCGATGGCAAAACCCGGTCAGGGAACAATCAGAGGTGCAAGGTTGATTTCTTGTGGGAGCGGCATCCTTGCCGCGACTATTTTCAGAGGCTCTGGAACAAAATCGCGGCAGGGATGCCGCTCCCACAATGTTGGGGAACCCCGCTCAGCCCTGGTGGCGGGTCAGGTTGGACAGGTGGGGCTTGCGTTCGCGGGCCGGGCGGTAGAGCAGGGCTACATGGCCGGTGCGCTGCACGAGTTCGGCGCCGGACCGGGCACAGAGTTCATCGATGAGCGCGGCCCGGTCCTCGCGGCTCTGGGCGTTGACCTTCACCTTGATCAGTTCATGGTCTTCCAGCCGGGCTTCCAGCTCCTCGATCAGGGCCTCCGAGGCGCCGGCATCGCCGAGCGTAAGCACGGGCTTGAGCTGGTGGGCAATGGTGCGGAACTGTTTCCGCTCTTTCTGGCTCAAAGACATGGCCGCTCCTCGAAAAGCGGATCATGGTAACGTTTTCCCGGATCGGGCGCACGACATGGCGCGGAACAAGAGCAGCAAAAACTGGATCAGGGAGCACGAGCAGGATTACTGGGTTCAGCGCGCGCGCAAGGAAGGCTGGCGGGCGCGCTCGTGCTTCAAGCTGCTGGAAATCGCCGACAAGGACGGGCTGCTACGCTCGGGGCAGCAGGTGGTCGACCTGGGCGCGGCGCCGGGTGGCTGGTCCCAGGTGGCGGCCGCGCGCGTGGGCGCGAAGGGAGGCGTGATCGCCAGCGACATCCTGGACATGGAGCCCGTGCCGGGTGTGACCTTTCTGCAGGGCGATTTCCGCGAGGACGACATTTATCAGCGGTTGCTGGACGAGCTGGACGGCGGACGGGCGGACCTTGTGTTATCGGATATGTCCCCCAATATTTCGGGCCATCAGGCCATTGACCAGCCGCGGGTCATGGCCTTGGCGGAACTGGCGCTGGATATGGCGCAGACGGTGCTGGCCCCGGAGGGGCAGTGCCTGATCAAGGTCTTCCAGGGCGAGGGCTTTGACGAATTCCGCCAGGCCATGAAGGCAAGCTTCCGGTCGGTGAAAAGCCGCAAGCCGGAAGCCAGCCGGGCGCGCTCGCCCGAAGTGTATCTGCTGGGGTCCGGGCGGCAAATGGTGTAAAGTTGGGGCAGGTTCCGGGCCGGCAATGGCGCCGTGGCGGGGCCTGAAGCGTTGCGCGAAAGCAAGCTCGAAGCGAGTGAGAGGTGTTCCCTTGAACGAAATGACCAAGAATATCGTGCTCTGGCTGGTGATAGCCGGAGTTCTCTATGTGGTGGCGCAGAGCATCAGCCCGCAGCCCACTACCAACAGCGTCAATTATTCGCAGTTCATCAACCAGGTGGAGGATGGGCGCGTGCAGAGCGTCACCATCGAGGGCTATGAGGTGAACGGGCGCTATGACAACGGCGAGAGCTTCAAGACCGTGCTCCCCGCCGCGGTGGGCGACGAGAAGCTCATCCCCACCTTGCTGCAGAACGACGTCCAGGTGACGAACAAGGAACCCGAACGCCAGGGCTTTCTGACCCAGCTGTTCCTGTCGATTCTGCCCATCCTGCTGATCCTGGGCATCTTCATCTTCTTCATGCGCCAGATGCAGGGCGGCGGCCGCGGCGGTGGCGGCGGTCCCATGTCCTTTGGCAAGTCCAAGGCGCGGCTGACCGGCGAGGATGAAGTCAATGTCACCTTCCGGGATGTCGCCGGCGTGGAAGAGGCCAAGGACGAGGTGCAGGAGCTGGTGGAATTCCTGCGCGATCCGGCCAAGTTCCAGCGCCTGGGCGGCAAGATTCCGCGCGGCGCGCTCATGGTGGGCTCGCCTGGTACGGGCAAGACCATGCTGGCCAAGGCCATCGCGGGCGAGGCCAAGGTGCCCTTTTTCTCCATTTCCGGTTCGGATTTCGTGGAAATGTTCGTGGGCGTGGGCGCCTCGCGCGTGCGCGACATGTTCGAGCAGGCCAAGAAGCATGCGCCCTGCATTATCTTTATTGACGAGATCGATGCCGTGGGGCGCAGCCGGGGTGCCGGCGTGGGCGGTGGTCACGACGAGCGCGAACAGACGCTGAACCAGCTGCTGGTGGAAATGGACGGCTTTGATCCCAATGACGGCGTCATTGTCATCGCCGCCACCAACCGGCCGGACGTGCTGGATCCGGCGCTGCTGCGCCCGGGCCGCTTTGACCGGCAGGTAACGGTGCCGCTGCCCGATATCCGCGGCCGCGAGCAGATCATCAACGTCTATATGCGCGACGTGCCTCTGGCCGATGACGTGGACGCCAGCGTCCTCGCGCGCTCCACGCCCGGCTTCTCGGGCGCGGATCTGGCCAACCTGGCCAACGAGGCCTCGCTGTTTGCCGCGCGCGCCAACAAGCGCCTGGTGAGCATGGAAGAGTTCGAGAAGGCCAAGGACAAGATCCTCATGGGCGCGGAACGCCGGTCCATGGTCATGTCCGAGAAGGAAAAGCGGAACACGGCCTGGCACGAATCCGGTCATGCCATTATCGGCCGGCTCATGCCCGAACATGATCCGGTCTACAAGGTCAGCATCATTCCGCGCGGGGGCGCGCTGGGCGTGACCATGTTCCTCCCCGAGGAAGACAAGTACAGCCACTCCAAGCGCGCCATCGAATCCGCTATCTGCGGGCTCTTCGGCGGCCGGCTGGCCGAGGAAATGCTGCACGGCTTTGACGGCGTGACCACGGGTGCGTCCAACGACATCGAGCGGGCCACCAAGATGGCGCGCAACATGGTCACCAAGTGGGGTCTATCCGAGAAAATGGGGCCGCTGAGCTACGAGGAGGATCAGGGCGAGCCCTTCCTCGGCAAGCAGATGCAGGGTGGCAGCCATATCTCCGAGCAGACCGCCGAGGAGATCGACAAGGAAGTGCGGGCCATCATTGATGGCTGCTATAACAAGGCCAAGCAGCTGCTGGACGAGAACCGGGACAAGCTCGAGGCCATGGCCGAGGCGCTGGTGCAGTACGAGACCATCGACGCCGGGCAGATCGACGACATCATGGCCGGGCGCAAACCCCGTCCGCCCAAGGACTGGCGTGACCAGGATTCGGGTGGCGGCGGATCGGCGCCGGCGGACACCGGCGAGCGCCCGGACCCGGGCCCGACCGGTGACGACCCCATTGGTGGTCCCGCCAATACCCATTGATGGCGTCGAACACGCTGATCTGCGGCGATCGCGCGCTGGATCTGTCCGAACCCGTGGTTATGGGGGTGCTCAATGTCACCCCCGATTCGTTTTCCGACGGCGGGCGCTTCCAGGCCCCGCAAGCGGCGCTGGCGCAGGCGCGGCAGATGGTGGCCGATGGCGCGGCCATCATTGATATCGGCGGTGAATCCACTCGACCGGGTGCCGAGCCCGTCCCCGAACAACAGGAACTCGATCGGGTGCTGCCCGTGCTGCAAGCGCTTGCGGGCCGGGTGGACGCCGTACTCTCCGTGGATACCTCCTCGCCGACGGTCATGCGTGAAGCGGCGCGCGCGGGCGCCGGGCTGATCAATGATGTGCGCGCGCTGCGCCGCGAGGGTGCGCTTGAAGCGGCCGCAGAAACGGGTTTGCCGGTGTGCCTGATGCACATGCAGGGCGAGCCGCCCACCATGCAGGACCAACCGCAGTATACGGATGTGGTCGCGGAAGTCCGCCAGTTCCTGAACGAACGCATTAGTGCCTGCGAACGAGCCGGCATTCCCCGGGAGCGGTTGATCCTGGATCCGGGCCTGGGCTTCGGCAAGACGGATGCGCATAATCTGCGCCTGCTCGCGCGACTGGATGAACTGGGGCTGCAAGATCGGCCCCTGCTGGTGGGGTTTTCCCGCAAGGGCACCCTGGGGCGTTTGCTGGATCGTGGCGTGGACGAGCGTCTGGCGGGCAGTCTGGCGGTGGCCGTTATGGCTGCCGAACGGGGCGCGCGCATCGTGCGTGCCCATGATGTATGCGAAACGCGGGATGTACTGCGGGTGACACAGGCTGTACGGAACGCGGGGGAATCCGAATGACACACAAATACTTCGGCACCGACGGCGTGCGCGGCACTGTGGGCCAATGGCCCGTCACGCCGGATTTCGTGCTGCGCCTGGGCTGGGCGGCCGGCCGGGTACTGGGCGAAGGCATGGAGGGCGCACGGATTCTGATCGGCAAGGACACGCGCATTTCGGGCTACATGTTCGAATCCGCTCTGGAAGCCGGCATTTCCGCGGCGGGCGTGGACGTGCGCCTGCTCGGCCCCATGCCCACCCCGGCGATTGCCTATCTCACCCACACTTTCCGCGCCCGGGCCGGTATTGTCATTTCCGCCTCGCACAACGCCTATACCGACAACGGCATCAAGTTCTTCGGCCCGGACGGGCGCAAGCTCCGGGATGATCTGGAGTCCGAGATCGAGACCATGCTGGAACGGGACATGGAAGTGGTCAGTGCGCACCAACTGGGCAAGGTGGGCCGGATCGTGGACGCGCGTGGACGCTATATCGAATTCTGCAAGTCCACGGTACCCCAGCTGAACCTGTCCGGCCTTCGCATCGTGGTGGACTGCGCCAATGGCGCCGCCTACAACACCACCCCGGACGTGCTGGAGGAGCTGGGCGCGGAAGTCATCACGCTTTTTGCCGAGCCCGACGGCTTCAATATCAACCAGGGCTGTGGCAGCACGGCGCCGGAAGCGTTGCAGGAACAGGTGCGTGCCCTGCGCGCCGATCTGGGGATTGCGCTGGATGGCGACGCGGACCGCGTCATTATGGTGGACGATCAGGGCGAGCTGGTGGACGGCGATCAGCTGCTCTATATCCTCGCCATGGACCGCCGGGCCCGAGGGGAGCTGGCGGGCGGCGTGGTGGGGACCCAGATGAGTAACCTGGGGTTGGCGCTGGCGCTGTCGGATCAGGACATTCCCTTTGATCGCTCGAAGGTGGGGGATCGCTATGTGCTGGAAATGATGGACCAGCACGGCTGGTATCTGGGGGGCGAATCCTCCGGCCATATCGTCTGCCTGGACCGCACCTGCACCGGCGACGGCACGGTTTCCGCGCTCCAGGTGCTGGCCGCGCTGGAGCGCCGTCAGTGCACTTTGCGCGAAGCCGCCGCGGGCATGCGCAAGATGCCCCAGTCCATGATCAATGTGCGCGGCGCCAACCGCGCCGGACTCAATTCAGACGAGCGGTTGAGCCGGACCATTGATGATGTCGAGCAGCGCCTGGCCGGACGCGGCCGCGTGCTGCTGCGCCCGTCGGGTACCGAGCCCGTGGTGCGCGTCATGGTGGAAGGCGAAGACGCTGGCCTGGTGGAAAGTCTTTGCGGGGAATTGGCGCAGGAAGTGGAGCGAGCCATCGCTTAGTGGGAGGCGGAATCAGAGGTTCTCAATAGATTCCGCCTTGCACGGCCCCGGTTCTGTCCGAAACGGTTTTTGAGTCGATGGGTTGGCTTGCCACGGTGTAAGCCACTGATTAAGCTGTCCTGTTTTCAGGGCGGGGGAATCCGGGTCTATGTCGCGCACACCACTGATCGCGGGCAACTGGAAAATGAACGGGCGTCGCGCCATGGCCGCGGACTGGGTGGCCGCCGTCGCGAACGCCATTCCCATCGGTGTGGAAGCCCTGGTGTGCCCGCCTTTTCCCTATATGGATGTCATCCGCGGCGGCACCGGCGGTTCGCGCCTCGGGCTGGGCGGGCAGAATCTGGCCGAGGAAGCGGACGGCGCCTATACCGGTGGCGTCTCCGGCGAAATGCTGGTGGATCTGGGCTGCACGCACGTAATCGTGGGGCATTCCGAGCGCCGCCTGAGCGGCGAAGATGATCAACAGGTGGCACGCAAATGCAGCCGTGCCCGGGACGCCGGTCTGATGCCGATTCTGTGCGTGGGTGAGACCCTGGCCCAGCGTGAAGCCGGTGAAACCTTCAATGTGGTCTCGCGTCAGATTCGGTCCGTGCTCGACGGGGAAAGCGAGGCCCTGCTGGACGGCCTCATCCTGGCCTATGAGCCGGTCTGGGCCATCGGCACCGGTCATACCGCCTCGCCGGAACAGGCGCAGGAAGTTCATGCCGCGCTGCGGGAACTGGTGGCCGGTTACGATGCCGGACTGGCGGAATCGCTGCGCGTCCTTTACGGCGGCAGCGTAAAGGCGGATAATGCCGCGTCCCTGCTGGCGCAACCCGATATCGATGGTGGTTTGATCGGTGGTGCGTCGCTGGACGCGGACAGTTTTCTCGCCATTTGTCAGGCGGCGGCTTCGTAACGATTTTATGAGCATTATTCTTCATGTGGTTCATGTTCTGACGGCGCTGGGGCTGGTCGTGCTGATTCTCATGCAGCAGGGTCAGGGAGCCAGCGCCGGTGCGTCCTTCGGCGCAGGCGCCTCGCAGACGGTCTTTGGCGGCCAGGGCAGCGGGAACTTTCTCACCCGCACGACGGCCATTCTGGCCACCGTGTTTTTCGTGACCAGTCTGGCCCTGGCCTGGCAGGCACGGCAGGGCAGTCAGGGGCAGGACGATCTGCTGCCCGCACTGGAAACCCAGTCGGCACCGGAAGAAAGCACCGGAAACGGCAATGAGGGATCGCAATCAGCGTCGTCGGATGTGCCGACCGCTCCGGAAGCGGGGCAGTCGCAATCGCCGCAGAGCGTACCCGATGCCGGTGATGTACCCTCGCCCGCCGATCAGTCCGCTCCGGCGGGAAAATCGACGGGCAGCAACGAGTAAATGCCGAAGTGGTGGAATTGGTAGACACGCTATCTTGAGGGGGTAGTGGGCTTTAGGCCCGTGCCGGTTCAAGTCCGGCCTTCGGCACCACCTTTACTCCGGCGCCCCGGCATGCAAGTCCGGGGGCGCCGGGGTTTCGAAATCTCTGGCCTTACGGACGGGTTTTCAAATTGCATCGCACGTGAGCGCGGGTCGGTTTAGCCGTAAATGGCGATGTTTTCAGGCTTTCAATACAGGGATTTACATTGACAACAGGCGCACGCCGAATTATATTGTGCGCCCGGTCAGGAGGCGGCCGGCCAATGTTTTGGTATGCACCGGACGCCATGTTGAAGGAGGCAGACGCCTTCAACGCTGGAACCTGAGCTTGGCTGAGGCCATCGGGTTCGGAACAGATGTTTTGGTTTAGATGCGGGGTGGAGCAGTCTGGCAGTTTGTCGGGCTCCCAACTCGCAAGAGCCGAAGGGAGTAATGACGACCTTCGGTGTTCTGAGCCCGACCTGGAATGAGGGCATCGGGTTCGGAGCAGATGTTTTGGTTTAGATGCGGGGTGGAGCAGTCTGGTAGCTCGTCGGGCTCATAACCCGAAGGTCGTAGGTTCAAATCCTGCCCCCGCTACCAAACATAGCGTCTGCTTGAAGTTCGGCAGGCGGTACGAAAGCCCCTCATTGAAGGGGCTTTTTATTAGGGAGCCCGGAAACATGGTTCCGGGCTCTACCGTCGGTCCCGGTCGCTGCCGGACGCGTACCGCGACGACCCGGGCGGACCGGCACCGGGATGGGCGTAGCAGGCTGTTGAAACACTCTCTACGCGCTGAGCACGTAGAGGGTGTTTCAACAGCCTGCCAGGCCCATTTTTTATTTGTGCCGGATGAACCGGAACGACGATGACGGCCAAGGCGGAAGAGATACAGGTATTACTGGAGCCGGTGGTGGAAGCCATGGGCTTTGAGCTCTGGGGCGTGCGGTACCTTCAGGGCAAACAGAACGTGCTGCGTCTGTACATTGATGCCGAACAGGGAGTCACGGTCGACGATTGCGCCGAGGTGAGTCATCAGGTCAGCGGCGTTCTGGATGTCGAGGATCCGATTACCTCGGACTACACGCTCGAGATTTCGTCACCAGGCATGGATCGGCCCTTGTTCAAACCGGCACACTGGCAGCGCTTCATTGGTGAGCCGGTCAAGGTGCGACTGTTCGCACCGGTGGCGGGCCGCCGCAAGTTTTCTGCCGTCATCAAGGCAGTCGAGGGAGACGACATCATTGTCGAAGTGGACGACGAGGATGTCCGGATTCCCTTTACACAGATAGACCGGGCCCATCTGGACCCTGTGCTGGATTAACCGGTTCTGTCGCGAAAAACACCTCGTCTTTGTAAAGGCCTGGCCATGAACAAAGAGATTCTGCTGGTTGCGGAAACCGTATCAAACGAGAAGGGCGTCAGTCGTGACGTCATTTTCGAGGCGATTGAGCAGGCGCTGGCGGCGGCAACGCGCAAGCGCTTCAAGGAAGATGATGTCGAGATCCGTGTGGAAATCGACCGGGAAACCGGTGATTACCGCAGTTTCCGTGTCTGGCATGTGGTGCCCGATGAGGAGCTCTATGAGTTCGGTCGCCAGCTGACGCTCGACGAGGCCCACGAGAAAGACGCGAATCTGCAGATCGGCGATATTTGGGAAGAAGAGGTGGAGCCCGAGGCGTTTGGCCGTATTGGCGCGCAGACGGCCAAGCAGGTCATCGTGCAGAAGGTGCGCGAGGCCGAGCGGGCCCAGATCGTCGAGGAATACCGTGAGCGCATCGGCGAGATCATCTCCGGTGTCGTGAAAAAGGCCACGCGCGACAGCGTGATTCTCGATCTGGGCGAAAACGCCGAGGCGTTGATTACCCGCGAGCACATGATCGGTCGCGAGACGCTGCGCCAGAGTGATCGCGTGCGTGCCTATCTGCTGGATGTGAATCCGGAAAACCGGGGGCCGCAGCTGTTTGCCAGCCGCGCTTGCCCGGAGATGCTGGTGGAGCTGTTCAAGATCGAGGTGCCCGAGATCGCGGAGGAAATGATCGAGATCAAGGGCGCTTCCCGGGATCCGGGCTCGCGCGCGAAGATCGCGGTGAAATCCAATGACCAGCGCATTGATCCGGTGGGTGCCTGTGTGGGCATGCGCGGCGCGCGTGTGCAGGCGGTATCCAACGAACTCGCTGGCGAGCGCATTGATATTGTCCTCTATGACGATAACCCGGCCCAGCTGGTCATCAATGCCATGCAACCCGCTGAAGTGGTGTCCATCGTCATGGACGAGGAACGCAACGCCATGGATATCGCCGTGGAAGACGACTCGGCGCTGGCCCAGGCCATCGGACGCAACGGTCAGAACATCCGGTTGGCCTCCGAGCTTACCGGCTGGGAACTCAACGTCATGACGGTGGAAGAGGCCCAGGAAAAGCAGGAGCAGGAAACCGAGCAGGCGCTGGAAACTTTCAAGAACAACCTCGACGTGGACGACGATGTCGCCGGGGTCTTGGTGGAAGAAGGCTTTACCACCCTCGAGGAAGTCGCCTATGTGCCGGTGGACGAAATGCTGGCCATCGAGGGCTTCGACGAGGACGTGGTGGACACGCTGCGCCAGCGCGCCAAGGATGTACTGCTTGCGCGCGCGCTCAGCGGCGAGGGCGAGCAGGGCCAGGAACCGGCCGAGGATTTGCGCCACATGGACGGCATGAACGACGAACTCGCCTACGCACTGGCGGCCAGGGATATTGTTACCATGGAAGACCTCGCCGAGCAGTCCATCGACGACATCATGGACATTGAGGACATGGACGAGGAGCGCGCCGGCGAACTGATCATGACCGCCCGCGCGCCCTGGTTCGAGAACGAAGAAGCGGCCGGTGAATAAGCCAAGCTGGTTTCCCCCGCCTGGTAAGTAGAGACGCACAGGAGCAAGGTTGGCTGAGATGGCAGAAACGACCGTACAAAAACTGGCCGAAATGGTTGGCACCGACGTAGATCGTCTGCTCACGCAGATGAAGGAAGCCGGTCTGCCCCATGAGAGCGCCAGTGAAGAGGTCTCCGACGAACAGAAGCAACAGCTCCTGGCTTATTTGCGTCAGGGCCGCAGCAGTGGCGCTGCTACGGGGGGCGGCGAGGAAGCCGAACCCAGCAAGGTAACCCTGAAGCGCAAGTCCACCAGCACCATCCAGACCAAGGGCTCCGAAGGCAAGAGCAAGACGGTCAATGTGGAAGTGCGCCGCAAGCGCACCTACAAGAAGCGCTCGGCCATTGAGGAAGAAGAGCGTCAGCGCCAGGAAGAGGAAGAGCGCCGCCGCGAGGAAGAGCGCCAGGAAGAAGAACGCCGCAAGGCCGCGGAAGAAGCCAAACGCAAGGAAGAACAAGCCGAGGCGAAGCGCCGCGAAGAAGAAGCCGAGCGCAAGCGCCGCGAGGAAGAAGAGGCCATGAGCCCGGAGGCGCTCAAGGACCAGGAAGAAAAGGCTCGTCAGGCCCAGGAAGAAAAGGCCAAGCGTTTGTCCGTGCCGCGCACCGGCAAGAAGGCGGAGGACAAAGCCGAGAAAAAGGAAACCGCTGCCCAGCGCAAAAAGCGCGAGGAAGAAGAGCGCAAGCAGCGTGAAGCCGAGGAGCAGCGGCGCAAGCAGGAAGCCGAGCAACGCAAGCAGGCGGAGGAAGAAGCCGCGCGCGCGACCGCCGAGGAAGCCAAGCGCGTGGCCGAGGAACTGGAACAGCGTGGCGGCGAGGAAGAGCAGAGTGCCACGCAAGAGGAAGAAGATCACAGCTCCATCGTCGATCAGGCCGAAGAGGCCAGTTATCGCGATGAGGAACGCGCCACCAAGAAGCGGCGCCGCAACCGCCGGGCCTCGGGCGGTGTAGCCCACGGCCAGATGAGGTCCAGCTTGCACAAAGAACACGGTTTCAAGAGCCCCACGGAGAAACAGGTCCACGAGGTGGAAGTCCCGGAGACCATTACCGTGGCGGAACTCGCCCAGCGGATGAGCGTCAAGGCCAAGGAACTCATCAAGCAATTGATGAAGATGGGCGAAATGGCGACCGTCAACCAGCACATCGACCAGGAAACGGCCGTTTTGCTCACCGAGGAAATGGGGCATACGCCCAAGGCGGTGAAGGGCGAGGAAGAGGCCATGGAGGAAGACCTGGCCGAGATGATCCAGTACGACGCCGAGCCCGTGCTGCGCGCGCCCGTGGTGACCATCATGGGGCACGTCGATCACGGCAAGACCTCGCTGCTGGACCATATCCGCCGCACCAGGGTCGCCTCCGGCGAAGCGGGCGGCATTACCCAGCACATCGGCGCTTATCATGTGAATACCGATCAGGGCATGGTCAGTTTTCTGGATACGCCGGGGCACGCCGCCTTTACCGCCATGCGCGCGCGCGGCGCCCAGGCCACGGATGTGGCGATTGTGGTCGTGGCGGCCGACGATGGCGTCATGCCGCAGACCCGTGAGGCGATTGATCACGCCAGGGCGGCGGGAGTGCCCATCATCATCGCGGTCAACAAGATGGACAAGGAAGACGCCGACCCGGACCGCGTGAAGAACGAGCTGGCCCAGCTCGACATCATTCCCGAGGCCTGGGGGGGTGAGTACCAATTCGTGCATGTCTCCGCGGAGACCGGCGCGGGGGTCGACGAGTTGCTGGAGGCGATCATCCTCCAGGCCGAGGTACTGGAATTGCAGGCTCCGCCTACGGGGCCGGCCCAGGGCGTGGTGGTGGAATCGCGCGTGGAAAAGGGCCGCGGTCCGGTCACCTCGCTGCTGGTGCGCGAAGGTGAGTTGAACCGGGGGGACACGGTGCTGGCGGGCTCGTGCTACGGCCGCGTGCGCGCCATGACCGACGAAACCGGCGAGCAAGTCGAAAAGGCCGGGCCATCTATTCCGGTGGAAGTGCTGGGCCTGTCCGGTGCGCCGGATGCCGGCGAGCACTTCCTGGTGGTCTCGGACGAGAAAAAAGCCCGCGAGGTGGCCGAATTCCGCGAAGAGCGCGACCGCGAGGTCAAGCTCAAGCGTCAGCAGGCGTCGAAGCTGGAAAATCTCTTCGAGAACATGGGCGAGAGCGAGGCGGCCAATGTCAACATTGTGCTCAAGGCCGACGTTCGCGGCTCTTACGAAGCCCTGATCAGTTCACTCAACGAACTGAGCACGGACGAGGTGAAGGTCAACATCGTCTCCGGTGGGCTGGGCGCGATCAACGAATCGGACGTGAACCTGGCCCTGACCTCGGGCGCCGTGTTGCTGGGCTTCAATGTGCGTGCCGACGCGGCCGCGCGCCGGCTCTGTGAGCGCGAGGGCATTGATCTGCGCTACTACAGCGTCATCTACGAACTCATCGACGACGTCAAGGCGGCCATGTCCGGGCTGCTGGAGCCGGAAAAGCGCGAGGAAATCCTCGGCGTGGCCGAAGTGCGCGAAGTCTTCCGCTCGTCGCGCTTCGGTTCCGTGGCCGGCTGCATGGTGACCGAGGGCACCATTTACCGGAATCGTCCCATCCGCGTGCTGCGCGAGGATGTAGTGGTCTTCGAGGGTGAGCTGGAATCGCTGCGCCGGTTCAAGGAAGACGTCAATGAAGTGCGCTCGGGCATGGAATGCGGCATTGCCGTGAAGCGCTACAAGGATGTCCAGGTGGGCGACAAGATCGAGGTCTTCGAGGTGCGCGAAGTCGCGCGCAGTCTCTGACGTGCGGACTTCGCCGCCGAGGTATAGCGCATGAGCCGGCATCAGCAGCCCCAGGGATACAGCCGCACCGACCGCATCGCGGACGAGGTACACCGCAGTCTCTCGGTCTTGATCCAGC
The DNA here is from genome assembly GCA_913055795.1 of uncultured Alcanivorax sp. GTDB lineage: Bacteria > Pseudomonadota > Gammaproteobacteria > Pseudomonadales > Alcanivoracaceae > SLJS01. The sequence continues at coordinate 19,801 of CAJXLA010000022.1, forward strand.
GGGAAATGCGCGATCCGCGCGTGGGCATGGTGACGCTGCAGCATGTGCGCGTGTCCAATGATCTGGCCTGGGCGGATATCTATTTCACCGTGCTGGGTGAGTCCGCGGACGAAGCCCGCGAAGCGGAAAAAGTGCTGACCAAAGCGGCCGGTTTCCTGCGCAGCCGCCTGGCGGCGGGCATGACCACGCGCTACACGCCGCGCTTGCGCTTTCACTTTGACGAACAGGCCGAACAGGCGCGCCGGCTGGACTCGCTGATCAGCGAGGCGCGCGAGCACGATCAGCAGCTCGGCACGACGCCGGATGGCGACGACGAGCAGGAGACGTAGTATTGGCTAAGCGACGCAACCGTGGCCGCAATATCAACGGCATCCTGTTGCTTGATAAACCTGCCGGGGTAACCAGCAACGGCGCGCTGCAGATGGCGAAAAAGATGTTCGCCGCCGCCAAGGCCGGCCACACGGGCAGTCTGGATCCGCTGGCCACGGGCATGCTGCCCATCTGCCTGGGCGAGGCCACCAAGTTCAGCCAGTTCCTGCTGAACGCGGACAAGCGCTACCGCGTGCGCGCGAAGCTGGGCGTAATGACCGAAACGGGCGATGCCGACGGCGAGGTGGTCTCCGAGCACGACGTGGATGTGTCCGAAGCGCAGGTGCTGGAAGTGCTGGAGCCGTTCAAGGGGGACATTGAACAGATTCCTTCCATGTATTCGGCCATCAAACACAATGGCGAACCCTTGTACAAGCTGGCCCGGCGCGGCATCACCGTCGAGCGCGAGCCGCGCGCGGTGCGTATCCATGAACTGGAATTGTGTTCGCTCGATGGTGACGAACTGGATATCGAGGTGGCGTGCTCGAAGGGCACCTATGTGCGCACCCTGGTCGAGGATCTGGGCAACAAGCTCGGATGCGGCGCTCATGTAACCGCTCTGCGCCGACTCAATGCCGGTCCTTACCCGGCCGAACACATGATCTCGCTGGAAGAGCTGGGCGAGATCAAGGCGGAGCACGGCTTCGCCGGCATCGACGAAAAGCTGTTGCCTTTGTACACAGCCGTGGCAGACTGGCCGCGCGTGGAACTGGGCGATAACACGGCCTGGTACCTGAGTCAGGGCCAGGCCGTGATGACGCCCCAGCGGCCGCGCGACGGCTGGGTGAGTCTGTACGAGGCCTCCAGCGAGACCTTTCTGGGCGTGGGCGAAGTCGAGGAAGACGGGCGCGTGGCGCCGCGTCGCCTGGTCGCCTCGTCCTGAAAACCCGGACCCGCGAGTCCGGACCAGGGGCGGTAACTGTAAATATGCACGGTTAGCCGCGACTTGCAATCAGGCATATTGGAGCAAGACGAGCAATGGCATTATCCACCGAGCAAAAAGCGAAGATCGTGGAAGAGTTCGGGCGCAAGCCCGGTGACACCGGTTCGCCGGAAGTCCAGGTCGCTCTTCTCACGCACAACATCAATGAACTGCAGAGCCACTTCAGTGAGCACAAGCAGGATCATCACAGCCGGCGCGGGCTGATCAAGATGGTGAGCCAGCGCCGCAAGCTGCTGGATTATCTGGCGAAGAAGAATCACAGCCGCTATCGCGAGCTGATTCAACGTCTGGGCGTACGTCGCTAGGTGACCCAGGAGCAAAGGCCCGGCATCACGCCGGGCCTTTGCATTTCAGGGCCCGTCCAGGCAGGCGGGAACCACTGGTCCGGGCGAACCGCAGATCGCCCACTCCGTAAAGACGAGAAGAGCACAGAGACGAGAGCGATATGTTCAACGTGGTAAGGAAAGAGTTTGAATTCGGTGGTGAAACCGTGATTCTGGAAACCGGGCAGATCGCCCGCCAGGCTACCGGTGCCGTTATGGTCACCATCGGCGACACGGCCGTGCTGGCCACGGTCGTGGGCAAGAAGGAAGCGGATCCCAACAAGCCGTTTTTTCCGCTGACCGTCAACTACCAGGAAAAGACCTATGCCGCGGGCCGCATTCCCGGCGGTTTTCTCAAGCGCGAGAACCGGCCCAGCGAGAAGGAAACCCTGACCAGCCGTCTGATCGACCGCCCCATCCGGCCGCTGTTTCCGGATGGTTTCATGAACGAGGTCCAGGTGGTGACCACCGTGATGTCGGCGAACAAGGAAAACGATCCGGATATTGCCGCCATGATCGGCGCGTCCGCCTGCCTGGCCATTTCGGGCATTCCCTTCAACGGTCCCATCGGTGCCGCCCGGGTGGGCTTCAAGGACGGTGAGTATCTCATCAACCCGTCCTATTCCCAGCTGGAAGAATCCGCGCTCAATCTGGTGGTCGCCGGCACGCGGGATGCCGTGCTCATGGTCGAGTCCGAAGCGCAGGAACTCAGCGAGGATCAGATGCTGGGGGCCGTGCTCTTCGGCCACGAGGAAATGCAGAAGGTCATCAACGGCATCAACGAACTGGCCGCCGAGGGCGGCAAGGCGCGCTGGAACTGGCAGCCGCCACAGGTGAATGAAGAGCTGAAGAAGAAAATCGCGGACCAGTACCGCGACCAGCTCAAGGAAGCCTATACCGTCACCGACAAGCTGGAACGCAGCGAAGCCGTGGATACCCTGCGCCACAACTGCGTCCATGACTTCGCCGACGAAGACGGCGAACCGTCCGAAGGCGAGGTGAAGGACCTGTTCGGCAAGATCGAGAAGGAAGTGGTGCGTCAGTCCGTGGTGGATGGCAATCCGCGTATCGACGGCCGCGCACTGGACAGTGTCCGGCCCATCGACGTCCAGGTGGACATGCTGCCCAAGACCCATGGTTCGGCGCTGTTCACCCGGGGCGAGACCCAGACCATTGTCACCGCCACCCTGGGCGGCATGCGTGACGCGCAGATGGTGGATGCACTGGAAGGCTCGCGTTCGGACCGCTTCATGCTGCATTACAACTTCCCGCCCTTCTGTGTGGGCGAAGCCGGTTTCATGGGCCCGCCCAAGCGCCGCGAAATCGGCCACGGCAAGCTCGCGCGCCGGGGCATTGAAGCCGCGCTGCCGGATGACGAAACCTTCCCCTACACCATCCGCGTGGTCTCGGAAGTGACCGAGTCCAACGGCTCGTCCTCCATGGCCTCGGTTTGCGGCACTTCCCTGGCGCTCATGGACGCGGGCGTGCCCATGAAGGCGCCGGTGGCGGGCATCGCCATGGGCCTGGTGAAGGAAGGCGACGACCGCTATGCCGTGCTTTCCGACATTCTCGGCGACGAAGACCATCTCGGCGACATGGACTTCAAGGTGGCGGGCACCGACCAGGGCGTGACCGCGCTGCAGATGGACATCAAGATCGACGGCATCACCGAAGAGATCATGGAAAAGGCCCTGGATCAGGCCCGCGCCGGTCGGCTGCACATCCTGGGCGAAATGAACAAGGTGATCGCCAAGCCGCGTGATCACGTGTCGGAAAACGCGCCGACGCTGATCACCCTGTCGATCAACCCGGACAAGATCCGCGACGTCATCGGCAAGGGCGGCGCAGTCATCCGTCAGTTGTGCGAGGAAACCAACGCCAACATCGACATTGACGACGACGGCACGGTCAAGATCTACGGCGAAACCCGCGAGGGCGCGGAGCATGCCCAGCGCCGGGTGGAAGAGCTCACCGCCGAACCCGAACCGGGCGAAACCTATGAAGGCAAGGTGATCCGCACCGTGGATTTCGGCGCCTTCGTCGAGATCCTGCCCGGCACCGAAGGCCTGCTGCACATCTCGCAGATCGCCGAGGAACGGGTGGAGAAGGTCACCGACTACGTCAACGAGGGCGAGACCATCAAGGTCAAGGTCCTGGACGTGGACCAGCGCGGCCGGATCAAGCTCTCCATGAAGGAAGCGGCGGCGGAAGCCACCGTCTGAGGCCGGGGCCGTAAAGCCGAGCGAGAACGCCACCTTCGGGTGGCGTTTTTGTTCGTGGCCAATGATTTGCAAGAGCCACACAGGCCACAGAGCGCACAGAGGTTCAACAGCCTGTTAAGCTACCGGCCTTTGTGGTCCATGCTGATTGGCGGACTGACCAGGCCGAACCGCGTAGCGTTCAATGGAGGCGTCCGGGATGGATGCCGCAGCGAATTTACTGCAGTGGCGCAGCTAAACGCCCTGCACGAGCAAAAAACCGGATCCCATGCCGTGCTGTCATAAAGACGGCGTGCTGGTGCTCGTTTGCCAAAGATGACGCGGTACATTCCGATGATGCAGCAAGGCAGCGAAAGAATATTGCCGCTGGTGTCAATGTCGGGAAGAAGAAAGCATGAGTAGCTTTCACCGGGGTGGACCAGAGCTCTGAATAACAAGTCACGCACATTGGGATACCGCTATGCGGAACCCCTCAGCCGGCATGGGCAGCGGGAGGAAACTGAATGGACCAGCAACCGATTGATACCCAACCCTTCTCGGACTTTGAGTCGGCCAGCCGGGCCGTTCTGCACTTCCTTCGTGGCCGGATCGACATGGATTTGTGGATGATGACGAGAACCGAAGGATCTGACTGGATTGTGCTACAGGCAGATGATCACGGTTACGGCGTTCAGGATGGGGCCGTTTTCCAGTGGGAGCAAAGCTATTGTTATCGCATGGTCCGTGGCGAGGGGCCTAGCGTCGCGCCGAAAGCCTCTGAAGTTCCTCTCTATGTGAAAGCCGGTATCAATCAAAAGGTCGAAATCGGCGCCTATATCGGAGTTCCCGTTTGCACCAGTGATGGTTCATTGTTTGGCACGCTCTGTGCGATTGATCCGAGCCCACGGGATGAGGCAATACGTAACGAGCTGCCAATCATTGAGCTGGCAGCGAAGCTTCTGGGAACCGTGTTGTCCACTGAGCTCGACGCTCAAGAGAGCGAACGATCTCGCGAGCGAAGTGAGCGGGAAGCCACAACGGACGCATTGACCGGAGTCGTTAATCGACGTGGGTGGAATGCCGCAATCGAAGCCGAGGAATCCAGGGCCAGGCGGTATGGGAATCCAGCCAGTATAGTGATTGTTGATCTCGATGGTCTCAAGGAGGTTAACGACACGCGAGGGCACGCCGACGGAGACGAGTTGATATGCCGCGTGGCCGGGGCGCTCACGGATGCTGTAAGAAGCCCCGACGTTGTAGCCCGTCTCGGGGGAGATGAGTTTGGCGTTCTTGCCGTGGAATGTGGCGCGACCAAATTGGATCGACTGGTCGAGAGACTACGTTCTTCGTTCGTCACGCATGACGTTTCCGCTTCTATAGGCAAAGCCGTTCGTGATCCCGAGAAAGGGCTTGTGCATACGCTGTCAGAGGCGGACCGAGACATGTATGCGGAGAAAAAGGCCCGCCGGACACATCCTTCCCGTGAATAGCCGGGATCGCGATACCAGTCTGCTCGGCAATACCCGATCGTTGACCCTGAAAGCAGGCTGCGAGAAGAGGCGCGCACTTTCTCCAATGTTTCAACGGCCCGGGCCGGGGAGCCGCCTTTATTCTGACTGAGCGGGATTGTGATGCAGGGATACCAGGTAGACGCGGTTGCGTCCGCCTTCCTTGGCGGTGTAGCAGGCACGGTCGGCGGCTTCCAGCAGAGTTTCGCCCGGCGGCGGGTTGCCGGCGAGCGCCACCAGGCCTACGCTCGCCGTGATGCACACGGGCTGAGCCTGCCCGTGAAAGCTGAAATCTTCGATCGCCCGGCGCAGGGTCTCGCCCAGCTCCTGCGCCTTGTCCATGGGGCAGTGATGAAAGATGGCCGCGAATTCGTCGCCGCCCATGCGGGCAAGGACGTCGCCTTCGCGCAAGTGCGAGCGCATAACGCCACACAACTGGGTCAGCAAGGAGTCGCCCACGGCATGCCCGTAGGTGTCATTGATATCCTTGAAGTAATCCAGATCGATAAAGCAGAGCACATGATGTGCGCCGTCCCTGCTTACTCCTTCGGCCGCGTGGCTGAGCCGCTGCTCGAATTCGCGGCGGTTGATCAGACCGGTGAGCGGGTCATGGGTGGCTTCCCAGGACAGGCGCTCCACGCGGGAACGTTCTTCGGAGATATCTTCGGCGACCATGATGTAATACCAGGGTCGATGATGGCGGGTGGAGATGATGCTGAAGGTCAGCCGTAGCCAGGTCGGTTCACCGTCGCTGCCGTGCCAGAGTCGTTCGAACTGCACGGCGTCTTCGCCGTCCCCGAGGGCGGCATTCAACACCTGGGTGCTGAGCGGCGAGTCGGCGCCCGCCGACAGTTGTTCCAGGCTCGTGCCCAACAGGCTTTCGGGGGAGAGCTTAAGGATTCGCCCCAGTCGATTGTTCACCGAACGCAAGATGCCGGTCCCGCACACCAGGGCCATGCCCACCCCGGCGTTTTCCAGTGTGGCCCGCAGTTCGCGCTCGGACAGGGTCAGGCGCCGGGCCGTCCACCAGAACAGCAGCATGGCGATGAATGCGGCCATGCCCAGCACAAGACCCACCAATGCGAAAAGCACGGTGTTGAGCCACCGATCGGCTTCGCCCAGTGTGTGCGAGAACTTCTTCTCCAGCGGCTGAAGATTTTCCTGGAGGCGGTTGATGTTCGAGCGGGCGGACTCGAGCTGTGGGCGGGATTCGACGCCCGCTTCCAGGCGATTCGCGATATCTCGCAACGCGAGAATGTATTGATCGCCTTCGCGCCACAGGTTCACGGCCTCGCGAAAATGCGAAACGTCGGAGAAGTGCCGGTACAGCCAGATCAGGCGGTCAATATCCCGGGGGTGGTTGTCGCCGCGCAAGTAGCCATCACGTGCTTGCTCGATATCGGGCGGGGAGCGTTCCAGCGCTTTGCGCGCCTGGCGGTCGCCGAGTGGCACCGCCAGTGCTTGGCGCGCGCGGCGCAGATCTTCGGGGTTGCCCTGTTCGGCGTAGCGATCGAGATAATAGACGGCGTTTTGCTGGCCCTTGGACCAGAGACTTTCACCGGTGACATAGGCGCGCAGGCCGGACTTGAGCTCCAGCACGGCCAGCGTCACCGCGAGAGCGAGTACGAGCAGGACCAGGATGCTGCCGAACCCGGCGAGCATCACCGGCCGCGACCGTCCTGCGGCGGCGTCGGCACGGATCCGGCGCGGATCAAAGGTGGCACGCAAGGGGCGCAGGATATCCATAAGCTGCCTCAGAACTAATCCTTAGTATTCCCTCCAGAATAATGCGAACATATGACCAACTGTCCATCATTTTTGTGAATGCCGTCACATTATGGTGCGCGAAAGCGGCGCTTTATTCCGCCTTCCGGTTTCGAGAATGAGCCTGGTTGCGCGGCAGGATCAAGGTTTGCGCCCCGCAGCCGCGGCAGAAAGGGGTGCGGGGCCCAACCCGCGGGCCGGGTAAGGGAATGCCGGCAGGGCAAGCGACCTGAAGGGCGGACAATCGGGTTGCGGGTTCCGGCGATGTGGGTGCATCAAAAAACGGGCCCGCAGGCCCGTTTTCAGTCAAGCAGAGACGGCCAAGCGAAGAGCTTACTGCTTGCGCTTCAGTACCCAGATTTCGAGCATGACCCACTCTTCGCCGGGATAGTTGTCGCGTTCAATCTGCGACATCAGCCGGTGGCGGCTGGCCATGGAGCCGACGAACTCGAAGCGCTCGAGCAGGGCGTGCTTGGCGCTGTCGGCGGCTTCGAGGGCGAAGGGGTTGAGGAAGTTCACCAGCAGATAGCCTTCGCCGTCGCCCTTCGCGAAGGCATCCAGTACGCGCTCGACCGCTTCGGTTTCCAGATAGACCAGCGCGGCCGTGGAGATCATGATCTGCGCTTCGCTGATGGCCTGATCGAGCCGGGCCTGCTTGTCCGCGTCCGGGGCGTTGAGATCCGCATCGATGGTCTCGTCATAGACGCCCGCGCTCTTGCCGTAGGCCAGGGCGTTTTGCGAGATGTCGATGCCGGTTACCTTGGCGTCGAACCGGCGCGCCTGGTTCACCTGCTTGGCGGCGTCCGCGTTCTTCCAGTTCTCGCGGATGCCTTCGTAGTCCATGCCGTTGACGCAGGCCATGGTGGTGTTGCCGAAGCAGCCCGCCAGGTCGACCAGGTTCACCGGGCCGGAGCCGGCCTGCTGCTGCGCCCAGTCGAGGATCAGGCGGTCGAAGGTCTGGCGGTTGAAGTTGTCGGAGACGTACTGCAGTTCGTCGAGGATGCGTTCCTTGAAGGGTACGGGGTCCTCGGCGACATAGATGTCGTCGAAATGCTGTTTCTTTTCGTCCGTCTTTACGCCGGAATCACTCATGAGGCTTGTCCCCCTGTTGAGAAAGGGCTGTGTATGGTCCGGGTGGGGCGCGCTCGGGTCAAGTTGGCCCGAGCGCGGCGTTATCAATGACCCGGTTGTGGTTTCGTCGCGACATACTACACCCGGCGGATGCGTCCGACACGCGCCTGGTCCACCCAGAACCGGAGTGCTTGCGAAGTGGCATCCACGACCTCGCGGCCCACGCGCGCGCAGGTGCGGGCCCGATCGGCGTCACGCCCATGGCAGGCGTGCGCCGCGGGCCGTCGGAAGAGCAACCGCTTCAGGCTTCGGGCTTGACCGCTACCTGCTGGACGAAGTCCACGTTTTCACGGTCATAGGGACGATGGAAGTCACCATAGCGCGTAACCTGCCGGAAGCCGGCATCTTCCAGCAGATGCGTCACGTAATCCTGGCGCAGGGGATACATGTTCAACTGGAAGTGCGCGCCGTCCGGGAACTTGTACTCGAAGCGCGCCAGCTGGCGGTGCAGGGTCCCGGGATAGGCGTCCACGCCCTTGCCGGTGTAGTAGTGCTGGTGGCTGGAGCTGTAGCCGTGATCCAGCATGGAGTCGTAGTTGCGATGATCAATGATGATGACACCGCCGGGACGCAGGACCTTGTAGAAGGCTTCCAGGATGTCGCGGCGCTCTTCGTGATCGAAGATATGGGTAAAGGAGTTGCCCAGGCATACCAGGGCGTCAAAACGCTCCTCGCCCAGCTCTTCCGGCAGGTTCAACCAGTCCGCGGCCTGGGTATGCGCGAAGCGAACCCCCATCTGCTGAGCGTTTTCGCGCGTCTTGCCGATCATGTTGTCGGAGCCGTCGGTGGCGGTGACCACCAGCCCCGAGCGGGCCAGGTTGATGGCATTGAAGCCGGTACCGCTGGCGACGTCCACAACTTCGCGTGCGCCCGCTTCCTTGAGCAGCTTCTCGTAAAAGCCGCCTTCGGAGGCGGTTCGACCTTCCCAGCCCACCAGGTCGTCCCAGTAGTCGACGAAGTCCGGGGTGTACTGTTCGTGTTGATTGCCGGCATTGCGGTTCTGAATCGTCATGCTTGGTTCTCCTGTCTTGCCTGGACGGCCTTGCCGTCGGGGTGATGTACCCTAGGCTCACGAGGCGTATCATCACAGATTCAGCAAAAAACTGATGTGCCGGTACAGTTTTGAATTTGCGGAAACTGTACCTGTTTCTGGTGGAGGCAACTGTAATGGTCGAGGAAACCGGCCGGCACCGCTACGAGGATGTGGCGGACACCCTGGCGGCTCAGATCGAGGCGGGTACCTGGGGCGCCGGGGCGCGGCTGCCCGGAGTGCGCAAGCTCGCGGCCCAGTTCGGCGTGAGTGTGTCCACGGTGGTGGCGGCCGAGCATCTGCTGGAGAACCAGGGGCTGATCGAAGCGCGACCGCGCTCGGGCTACTATGTGCGCGAATATTCCGGCCAGGCGCCTGAAGCGCCCGATCCGTCCCCGCCGGCGAGCCAGCCCACGGCCGTGGCCGGCCAGCCCCTGGTGTTGCAGGTGGTGCAGGCGGCCAACGAACCGGGGCTGGTGCGCCTGGGCGCGGCCGTGCCCCACGGCGATTTCTTGCCCGCACGGGGGCTGCAGCGTGCTTTCTCCGGGGTGGGGCGCAACTGGGGGGACCGGGCCCTGGCCTATGCCTTTCCGCCTGGTCCCCTGGAGTTGCGACAGCAGATTGCCCGGCGCATGGCGGATGCCGGGTGTCAGCTGGGGCCCGAGGAAATCGTGGTCACCAACGGTGCCCAGGAGGCAATCGCGCTCTCGCTGCGGGCGGTGGCGGAGCCCGGTGATGTGATTGCCATTGAATCGCCCACCTTTTACGGCCTGCTCCAGGCGATCGAGGCGCAAGGGCTGCGGGCGCTGGAAATTCCCACGGATCCCGATACGGGGGTGTCGCCGGATGCGCTGGCCCTGGCACTGGATCAGTGGCCGGTGGCGGCGGCGTTACTGATGCCCAATTTCGGCAACCCTCTGGGGCACTGTGCCGATGAGGACCGCAAGCGCGCCCTGGTTGAGTTGCTGGAACAGCGGAATGTGCCCCTGATCGAGGATGACGTCTACGGTGATCTGGCTTTTACCCAGCCACGTCCCTGGGCCGCCAAGGCCTGGGAGAGTGCCGGCGGCGTGCTCTATTGCGGCTCCTTTTCCAAGACGCTGTCGCCCGGACTCCGGGTGGGCTGGGCTGTGCCCGGGCGTTTTCATGATCGGCTGGAATACCTCAAATACGCCTACAGCCACGCCAGCCCGGCCTGGCCCGGTTTTGCCGTCGCGGACTTTCTCGCGCGCGGCGGTTATGACCGCTACCTGCGCCGGGCCTGCGGCGATCTCGCGCGGGCGGTGGACCGCGTTCGCCGGGCGGTAGCGCGCTATTTTCCCGCCGGAACGCGCAGCACCCGGCCGCAGGGCGGTTTCGTGATCTGGGTGGAACTGCCCGAGGGGGTGGACGCCATTCAGCTCTACCGCCGGGCGCTGGCGGAGCATATCAGTATCGCGCCCGGGCCTCTGTTCTCGCCCACGCGCCGCTTCCAGCGCTGTATCCGGCTGAATTGCGCCCAGCCCTGGCACGCGCGCATGGAGTGGGCGCTGCAGCGCCTGGGCCAGCTGGCCACCGATTTGAGGGCCGGGACGCACTGAAATTCGGTGCCAACACCGCTATGCTGATAGCGGGCATTGAGCATGGGCAGATGATGGCACTGACAAATGCACGCAACGAGGCGTCGCAGGACGAGTACAAGGTCCCGCGCGTGATCACCGCCTTGGGTCCGGTGCCTGCCTTCACCAACATCCTCGCGTCCGGGGGACGTCATATCCGCGCCCTGTTGTCGCTGTTCGACCGGTACGGCCTGACGGTGCCTGACGATCCCGGGCCCGATGTGCAGCGGGTATTGGCGCGCTTGCGCGACGCCTCGCAACACCGGCATTTGCCCGCCTTCCGGCGTTGCGCCGAGCGTGGTGGCCGGGGCCGGCGCCGGGCATGGCAAGGAGATCGGGGATGAACGACGGTTTCTGGACGGCGTTCGGAGCCAGTCTGCTGGCCGCGGCGGTGACCGCCACGGGCATCGCCACCATTCGCCGCTTCGCCGGCTGGGGCGAGCGCAACACGCCCTATTTCATGGCCTTTGCCGCCGGGGTGCTGATCGCCGCTTCCTTCCTCCACATCATTCCGAAAGCCTTCACGATGAACCCGGATGCGCCGGCCTGGCTGCTCACCGGCTTCTTCGGGCTCTATCTGTTCAATCGCTTTGTCACCGCCTTCGTCTGCGCGCGCGTGCCCGACGCGGATGAACCCGGTCTGGGGCCGGTGCCCACGCTGGGCATCGGCTTTCATTCGCTGGTGGACGGGGCCGTCTATTCGATCACCTATACGGTGAGCATCTTCACGGGCGTGGTGGCCACCTTCGGCATGGTGCTGCACGAATTCCCCGAGGGCATCATTACCTATCTGCTGCTGCGCCGGGGCGGGTTTTCGGAGCCGCGCGCCGCGTTGTTCGCCTTCTGCGCGGCGGCGCTGACCACGCCGGTCGGCGTGCTGGTGTCCTGGCCGTTGCTGCGGCTGGTGACCGGTGAAATGCTGGGCGCGCTGTTGGCGCTTTCGGCGGGTGCGCTGGTCTATGTGGGCGCGAGTCACCTGCTGCCGCGGGCGGAACGCGAACACGGGCGTTTCACCCTGGTGGCGCTGGCCGGCGGTATTCTGGTGGCTGCGCTGATCGTGTTCAGCAAGGGCGCCTGACATTCACCCGCTCCCGGCGCCATGGGTCATTCCGGTAACAGCTCTCGGTCCGCATCCGCTGATTCAAGCGCACCGCGGCGGCTCGCCGAGCGCTCCCTCGTTGCGCTCCGGCGGGATCTCCCCGCATGGCCACGACCCGGTGCCCAATGCGCGTTTGCTCGCGCATCCGGGGCTTCCGGGATCAACGCTTGGGACGGATACTGTCTGCCGTGCTAGGCTGGAATCCGATTGTACGCACCGCGATGTGCGGAGCCGAGTCCTTTTGGATAGAGAGGGTGAGACCATGCTGAGTCTGATTCCATTTGACACTGATAACGTGGTTGGACTGCGTATTGAGGGCAAGATCAGCACGCGTGAGTTCGAGGACGCCAAAAGGGCTATTGAGGAAAAGTTTGGCCGTCATGAAAAAATCAGTCTGTACGCGGAAATTTTTTCCTTCGGCGGCATCTCGCTGGAAGCGATGCTCAAGGATATCAAGTTCAGCCTGGGGCACTGGCTGCGCTTTGAAAAGGAAGTAATCGTTACCGACAAATCCTGGCTGCACAAGGTCGGCTTTGCCGCGGACAAGGTCTTTCCCGGCATGGAAGTCAAGGTTTACCCCGTGGAGGAGCGCGAGGCAGCACAGCGCTTTGTGGGCGCGGTGCCCTGATGATCTGATCCCGGCATGCGCGTCGCCCTGATTGTTAACGGAGCCTGTTTTGTGTAGTCTCAAGCAAGTCGGGGAAGTCTCGGGGCTTTTCCGGCTCCCAATGGAACAAGAAAACCATCCGGATAAAAGAGGGACTCTATGAAGTTCATGAAGATCGTAACCGTACTGCTTTGCGCTGCCTGGTTGACCGGTTGTGCGACAGCCGCTGCGCCCACGGCCGGCGCGCTGTTCACTGACGTTCAGGGCCCGGTGAACTCCAATTCGGGCACCGCCACCAGCAAGCAGGGCACGGCTTGTGCCAAGAACTTCCTCGGCCTGCTGGCCCAGGGGGATGCTTCGATCGAGGCCGCCAAGGAAGACGGTGGCATCAGCGAAGTGACCACGGTGGACCACAAGACCAAAAGCATTCTGGGTCTCTACGCTCAGTTCTGCACCGTGGTTTACGGCGATTAACGTTTTCAGCTCCTCAAGCTGATGCGTATACGGGGTCCTTCGGGGCCCCGTTTTCGTTGCGGGCCGGCAGGCTGTTGAAAAAAATGTGCGCACTCAGCGTGGCCTGAGTACGCAACGGGTCTTCAACAGCCTGCTATGTCCGTCCCCGCCATCGACCTTCTTCCGGGGCCGATCATGGCTCTCCCCGGACCTTTTCCTACAGCGCACTGATCCAGATCGTCACGGCCTGCAAAACCGGTCCGTTTTATGCCGCAAACCTGGTGGGCCGAAAACGGGATTGAGCATGGATCTGGAGGCTGCCGAGCACCTCATCGATTTCCGCCGGGCCATACGCGCGTTTCTGGCGTGGTCGGTAACGCCGCGCATCCGCCCGGCGGCATGCCGGTGTGTCGCTCTTTCTGCTTCCCGCCGACCGCGAGGGCATCCAGCGAACCCCGCACCGCCCGGTGGACGATCAGCAGGCCATCCCGATCCACGCCGGCATGGGCATGACGGATGAAATGGCCGTGGGGCATTACTTCAAGCGTGTGACGGCGCTGGACCTGCTCTTGGGAACCGCCGATCAGCATTTGCAGGAAAAGTCGCAAGTGGCAAGTCGCACGTAGCAGGCAAAAAAGAAGGGCGCCGAAGGCGCCCCGCTTTGTTGCTCTCGTCTTTCAGTTTTCGTTTTTAAACGCGTTCATGTGTTCTTGCCTTCGGCGATCAGCTTGTCCACCACCGAGGGATCGGCCAGGGTCGAGGTGTCCCCCAGATTGTCCAGTTCGTTGGCGGCGATCTTGCGCAGGATGCGGCGCATGATCTTGCCTGAGCGGGTCTTGGGCAGACTGTCGGTGAAGTGGATCAGATCCGGCTTGGCGATGGCGCCGATTTCCTTTTTCACCATTTCGCGCAGCTCATCCTCCAACGCCGTGCTGGCCGAGGCATGGGACATCAGGGTGACATAGGCGTAGATGCCCTGACCCTTCACATCATGCTCGTAGCCGGCGACCGCCGCTTCCGCCACGTCCTTGTGCAGCACCAGCGCGGATTCCACTTCGGCGGTGCCCAGCCGGTGGCCGGAGACATTGAGTACGTCATCTACCCGGCCGGTAATCCAGTAGTAGCCGTCTTCGTCGCGGCGGGCGCCGTCGCCGGAGAAGTAGTAGCCCTTGTAGGGGTGGAAGTAGGTTTCCATCATCCGGTTGTGATCGCCCCAGATGGTGCGCAGCTGGCCGGGCCAGGAGCTCTTGATCACCAGATTGCCGTAGCCGGCACCGTCGAATTCGTTGCCGTTGTCATCCATGAGCGCCGGCTGGACGCCGAAGAAGGGTTGCGTGGCGGAGCCCGGTTTGAGATCCGTGGCACCCGGTAACGGCGTAATCATGATGCCGCCGGTTTCGGTCTGCCACCAGGTATCCACGACCGGGCAGCGGCTGTCGCCCACCACGCGATAGAACCATTCCCAGGCTTCCGGGTTGATGGGCTCGCCTACGGTGCCCAGCAGCTTGAGGCTCTTGCGCGAGGTCTTGTTGACCGGTTCATCCTCCTTGGCCATGAGGGCACGGATGGCGGTGGGCGCGGTGTAGTAGATGTTGATGTTGTGCTTGTCCACCACTTGCCAGTGACGCGAGGCATCCGGATAAGTGGGAACGCCCTCGAACATCACGGTGATCGCGCCGTTGGCCATGGGGCCGTAGACGATATAGGAGTGGCCCGTGATCCAGCCCACGTCAGCGGTGCACCAGTAGATCTCGCCGTCGTGATAATCGAAGACGTATTTGTGTGTCAGGGCGGTATGCAGCAGATAGCCGCCGGAGGTGTGCATGATGCCCTTGGGCTTGCCCGTGGAGCCGGAGGTATAGAGGATGAACAGCGGATCCTCGGCATCCATG
>CAJXLA010000023.1 GCA_913055795.1 uncultured Alcanivorax sp.
CCGGACAGGCCCGTGTCCGCAAAGTCCCCTTGAACAAAGCGAACCGACGCATCCACGCCCTGACGGGCTGCCGCGCGTCGCGCCCGCCGGAGCTGATCCGCGGACAGGTTGATGCCGGTTACCCGGCAGCCGGTGCGTTGCTGAAAGTAGAGTGCCGTAGCCCCGGTGCCACAGCCCGCGTCCAGCACTTCGCTGGCGGAATCCGGGGCCAGGGCCGCCAGCAGGGCGGCCTTGTGGTTGAACAGTGCCTGGCGCAGGGTCAGTGTGCCGCGGTTCCAGAGCCCGTAATGCAGTCCGGCCCGGCTGTAAAAGCCGTGATAGAACACCGTCATGGTGTCGTAGTAGCGCGCAATGGCTCGGTTGCCGGACATTCCCTTTCCCGAATCGCCGCTGTACCCCGACTATAGGGGCTTACTTCACGGCCTGCCAGTACCCTTCAACCGCGTCTGCGCCACAGCACCCAGAGCACGCCCATCAGCCCGGTGCGCGCCAGCATCCAGGCATTGAGCGCGAACCAGAGGCCATGATTGCCCCACTCGCGGGTCAGCCACCAGACGGGGAAAAAGCACAACAGGGTTGCCGCCAGCATGGCGTTGCGCATGCCGCGTGCCAGGGTGGCGCCCACGAAGACACCGTCCAGCCAGAACGAGCCGGTGGCGGTGATGGGCAACAGGATCATCCAGGGCAGATAGGTGTCGGCGGTGGCGCGGACCTGGTCCAGATCGGTCAGCAGATGGATCAGTCCGGCCCCGCCCGCCAGAAAGGCCAGCATCATGACCAGCGCCATGCCTGCCGACCAGCCGCCGGTAGCCGCTACGGCCCGGTCCATCTCGGCTGTGTCGCCGCGGCCGTGGGCGTCGCCCACCAGCGCCTCGGCGGCGTTGGCGAAGCCGTCCAGGGCATTGCTGAGCACCAGCATGAAGGTGATCAGCACCGCGTTGGCGGCGAGAATGGTTTCGCCCAGGCGCGCGCCCTGGGCGGTGAAGAAGAAAAAGACCGCCAGCAGCGCCAGGGTGCGCAGGAAGATGTCCCGATTCACCGACAGCAGGCGCACCAGCGGCTCCACTCGGCGCAGCGCGCGCTCGGGCCAGTCGCCCAGCCCGGCCCGGATATGATGGCGCAACAGCCACAGACCCGAAGCCAGCCCCAGATACTGGGCACTCATGCTGGCAATGGCCACGCCGTCCACATCCATGCCCAGACCGTTCACCAGGACCAGGTCCAGTAGTGCGTTGGCGCCATTCATGATGATGGTGATGATCAGCGGGATCCGCGTATTGTGCAGCCCGATGCTGAAACCGATCAGGGCGAAAGTGCCCAGCGCGGCGGGCGCGCCCCAGATGCGCAGATTGATGTAGTCGCGTGCCAGATTCTGAACCTGGTCATTGCCGCCCAGCAGGGCCAGTCCCAGTTCGCGCAGGGCCGGATGCAGCAGGATCAGCAACAGGCCAATGCCCAGCGCCAGCAGTCCGGCCCGAACCAGCACCACCAGGGTATTGCCGCCGGTGCCGGCGGTCTGCGAGACCAGTCCGGTGGTGCTCATGCGCAGAAAGTTGAAGGAAAAATACAGGAACATGAAGAAGTTGCCGCCCAACGCCACGGCGGCGAGGTAGGCCGGGTCGGGAAGATGCCCCACCACGGCCGTGTCCACCAGGCCCAGCAGGGGCGCGGTGATATTGGACAGCAGCATGGGCCAGGCCAGGGCCCAGATGCGGGCATGCAGGCCGGCGCTCATGCGGGCCGGCGCACCAGGCTCAACAGGAAGAGCCCGGCGGCGGCGACCACAATGGACGGACCCACCGGGGTATCGGCGAACCAGCTCAGCGCCAGTCCACCAACCACCGCGAGGAGACCGATGATGCTGGCCAGTACGGCCATGCGCTCGGGCGTGGCGGACAGCCGCCGGGCAGCGGCGGGCGGAATCACCAGCAGGGAGGTGATGAGCAGCACGCCCACCGTCCGGATGGCGCCGGCAATCAGCAGGGCCAGCAGGAGCATCAGCACCAGGCGCGTACGCAACACGGGTACGCCTTCCACGCGTGCGAGATCCTCGCTCACGGTCGTGCTCAGCAGCGCACGCCAGTTTGCCACCACCATGATCAGGATGAGCGCGCTGCCGCCCCAGAGCCAGGCCAGTTGCGACCACTGTACCGCCAGCAGGTCGCCGAAGAGAAAGGCGAAGAGATCCACCTGCACGTCCGTGTGCATGACGGCAATCACGCCCGCCGCGAGGGTGGTATGGGCGACAATGCCCAGCAGGGTGTCACTGGCCAGGTGATGTTGCTGTTGCAGTGCCGCCAGCAGCAGCGCGAGCAGCAGACAGACCACCACCACGCCCGGATAGAGACTGATGCCCACGCCCAGGGAAAGGGCGGCGCCCAGCAATGCCCCATGGGCGAGGGTGTCGCCGAAGAAGGCCATGCGGCGCCAGACCACGAAGGCGCCCATGGGGCCGGCCACCAGGGCCACGGCACAGCCGGCCAGCAGCGGCGCGAGCAGCAATTCAATCAGCATCGGAGTCACTCACCTCGCCGTGGAGATCATGGGCATGGTCGTGCTCATGGGTGTAGAGCGCGAGCTGGGACAAGGCCTCGGGGGAGCGGTCGAAGAGCTCGCGGAAGGCCGGGTTGCGGCTCACGGCCTCGGGCGTCCCGTGACAGCAGACATGGTGGTGCAGGCAGATCACCCGGTCGGTGGCCGCCATGACCATGTGCAGATCATGGGAGATCAGCAGAATGGCACAGCCGAGCTCGTCGCGCACGTCCGCGAGCAACTGGTAGAGCGCATCCTGGCCCACGATGTCCACGCCCCGGGCGGGTTCATCCAGCACCAGCACATGGGGGCGGCGCAGCAGGGCTCGTGCCAGCAGCACACGCTGCATCTCCCCGCCGGAGAGCTGCTGGACGGCGCGTTCCTGAAGATGATCCACGCCGGTGCGTTCCAGGGCCGCGCGGCGGTCGGCGCGCGGTTCGGCCAGCCAGAGGAAACGGTCTACGGTCAGCGGCAGGCTCTCGTCCAGCGCCAGATGCTGGGGTACATAGCCCAGCCGTATTCCGGGGCGGCGCCGGATCCGGCCCCGGTCCGGCTTCAGCAGGCCCAGCGCCACCCGCGCCAGGGTGGTTTTGCCCGCGCCGTTGGGGCCGATCAGGCTGACAATGCTGCCCGGTTCCAGGCGCAGCGACACCTGATCCAGCACAGCTGCGTCGCCGAGTCGTTTGTCCACATTCTGGAGGTCGATGAGCGGTTCCATGAGCCCTTCAGCGGCCGTGCGCGAGAGCGACAATGATATACTTCACTCCGCCTGGATTCATCCGCGGCCGCTGCGGGCCGCTACCGGAAAGCGGAGATCGCCTTGCGGCTTGTCCCCCTGCTGTTGCTACTGCTGGCCCCGGCCCTGTCCGCCGATACACGCGTTCTGGCCAGTATCGAACCCCTGGCCATGGTTGCCCGCGAGGTCTCGGGAACGGACACCCGGGTGGATACGCTCATGCGTCCGGGGCAGCGCCTGCATGGCACCAGTCTGACCCCGGGGCAGGTACGCGCGCTGCGCGACGCGGAATACGTCGTGTGGCTGGGCCCGGAGGCGGAGCCACAGCTGGCGCCCCTGGTGGCGCGGCGCACGGGGCCCGATCTGGCCCTGTTGTCCGTGGAGGGCATACACCGGTTGCACGCGGGCGACGAACATGTCCATGACTCTGGCGGTGGCCACCAGGGCGAGACTGAAGCCACGGCCCTGGATCCCCATCTCTGGCTGGACCCGCACAATATGGCGCGCCTGGGACAGGCCCTGGCGGCGCGTCTGGATCGCGACGATCAGGCTTTTCAGCAGGAACTGGACCGGGTCCGCGAGTCGGTGCGGGCCCGCCTTGCGTCGGTGCGAAACCAGGCCTATGTGAGCCAGCACGATCCCTGGCGCTATTTCGCTGGAGCCTTCGGGTTGCGCCCGGCTGTGGTGGCCAGCGACGGCGTGGCCGCCGGCGCCAGTGCCCGCCGTCTGGTGGAGCTGGCGCGCACCATGGAACGCGAGCAGGTCCGGTGCGTGCTGGCTGAACCGAATGCCCGGCGCGCCCTGCTGGAGCGTCTGTGTCGAGATGATTGCCGCCTGGTGGCGCTGGATCCGCTGGGCCGATCCCGCACCACCTCGGGGTACACCGATTTCCTGGATCACCTGGGTGAGCGTTTCCGCGCCTGTCTGGGCGGCTAGCAGGTTGTTGAAAACCCGTTGCGTACTCAGGCCTTCAGAAGGGGTCGCAATCGAGGCGCCGTTTTGAAGGCGGGTGCTGCCCCCCGTCGAAAAGGGCAACGATGAGCACGCAAGGGCTTTTTCAACAGCCTGCTATAGCTCGCGCAGCGGCGCGAGCAAGGGCGGGGGCTCGGGCCGGTCCTTCTGCGCTTCCGGGCGCAGCGGCGCGTCCAACTGGTCGGATTGGCGCCGTTCGCGGAAGAACAGATCCGAGCCCCGGTAACGGTCCTCGTCGCTGAGCGAATTCATGCCACCCTCGTCCTCGGCGTTGCCCAGCTCCACCGGGCTCTCCAGAAACAGCGAATTCAGCTCCTCGCTGTCCATGGACGGCGCCGAGAAGCGCTCGTCCATTGCCGCTGAATCCTGCGCGTCGGGCAGCTCGGCGGAATCCGGCAGCTCCTCGCCCCAGGCGAGTGCCGGCAGCAGTAGCAGTGCCATCCAATATCTCATGGCTCTATCCTACGCTTTTCGGCCGCTTTCCGGGTAGTCCGGGCCGGTGTTTTGTGGATGACACCTCTGCGGGCCGTGCTTACCATACAGCCTTGTTCTTGGCAGCCGGCTTTTCAAGCCCGGTGCCGGCCGGCGCGAGCCCAGGGGAAGGTAGTCATATCCCATGATCATCGATGAAGGGAAGATGCCGCGGCTGGCGGTTACCGGCTGGGGCCATGCCTGGCTGACCGGTCGAAGCGGCGACCGCCATGATCAGACCAACCTGGCCCGGGCGCTGGACGAGGTGATCGCGCGGGGCTTCAACACCATCGCGCTCGATCCCTGCCCCCACCTCATCGCTTCGCCGATGACCGGCATCCATCTGGACCGTTTCGAGTTGCTGCCCGAGGCCCGGGCCGGTCTGGCGCGGTCCGTGCTGGTGCGTCCGCGACGGGCGCTGCTCGAGGTGCTGGCGGCGGTGCACGAACGGGGCCTGGGCGTGTGGCTTTCGAGTGCCTTTCTGCCGGACAGTCAGGCCCGGCGCTCCTTTATCCGCCGCCCCCGGGATTTCGTGCGGGTCTGGTCGGAAACGCTGGAATTCATTCAGCGCGAAGGGCTGGGCGAGACGGTCCGGGCGGTGGATTTCGGCCGCGAGTTCCCGGCGCCACCGGCGGGCTGGGGTGCCTACCGGCGCATCTTTCATCGGCATCCGCGTAACCCGCTGCCGCTGACGACTGCCTGGTCGCCGTCCATGGTGCGCCGGGCGGAGCCCTATCTGCTGGAAATCCCGCGCGCGCTGCGGGCAAGTTTCCCCGACTATCTCTACGGCTTGTCGGCCACGACGCCGCTGATGGCCCACCTGCGGCAGCTGGATACCAGCGAGATGGATTTTCTCGATTACCATTGCTGGCTCAATGATGACCGTCAGTTTCAGCTGGCATCGGGCGAACTGGCGGGGCGCCTGGGAGGGCCGTTGTTCGCGCCCTTGCAGGGCCGGGTCACGGGCCTGGCCTGGCGAGCCCGGCGCTCGCACTGGTATCAGCGCCTGGACGAGCGCCTGGAGGAATTTCTGGAATTCTGCCGGGTCCGGCGCCTGGAACCGGCCCTGACCGACGGTTTCGTGCATTTGCCGCGTGGTGGCGTGGATCCGGGCCTGGCACGGGAACTCAGTGACCGCGTGGTGACCCGCGCGGTGGCCGGCGGCGCCCGGGTGGTCACGCCGGGTCGTCAAACGCGTGTGGGTGAAGGCCGGCTCTGGAACGACCAGAACTGGATCCTGCGCCAGACCCGGCGCATTCTGACCGGCCCCGGGCGCTGAAGCGGACGCGGTGCCTGCTCCGGGGGGAGGCAAGCCGGGGCTGGCATGGTATAAAGTGCTATCTGGCGGGACCCGAGAACAATAAAAAGGGGGTGCTATGAAATCCATCCTGGGCCTGGCGGTCCTTCTGCTCTTGCCGGCCGCGGCCTGGTCCGCTGACGACGAGCAGACCGTGAGCGTCTATCAGGATAAGCCGCGTTCCTATGTGGGCGCGAATCTGGTGTATGGTGCCCTGGATTTCGACAGCCGGGACGACACCATCAATCCGGCTGCCTTCGCCGTACGCATGGGCGGCATGGCCAATGACCATTTCGGCCTGGAGGCGCGCTTCGGCACGGGTCTGGGCAAGACCACCGAGCGGCCCGATTCCACCAGCCGCGCCAAGGTGGATTACAGCCTGGATCATGTGGGCGGCGTCTATTTCACCGCCCGCGCGCCCCTGCTCGACTTTCCCCGGTGGGGCAAGGTCTATACCCAGGGCTATCTGGGGGTGGGCGCGGAGCAGATCAAAACCGTCAAGCGGGCATGCGATCCGGACTGCCGCTCCGATACGGAACGCAATGATGAAACCGGGCCCTCCTGGGGCGTCGCCCTGGGCCTGCGTCCGCGTCCCGAGGTGAGCCTGGCCGTGGAGTACATGCGGTATGTGTCCACGGACGAGGTCGAGGTGTCCGGACTGGAGGCAGGCATCCTGTATCACTTTTGAGGGGGGAACCTCTGATCCCTGCCTGGACGCGATTTGTCGTGTTCAAAATCGTGGATTTTGAACACGCCCCTTCGGGCCCTGCCCATTTTTTCCCGTCTCGGCGTTGCGCCTCCTACCCGTACAGGTAGTACGGCGGCGTCGGCGCGCCTTGAGACGGAAAAAAATGGGCTATGGCAAATCACGCCCAGACAGGGACCAGAGGTTCCAACTGATCCCTGCCTGGACGCGATTTGTGGCGCTCATAAAAAAACCCCGGTAAACCGGGGTTTTTTGCTTTCCGTCAGCCGGCCGGTTTCACGCCGCCTGCGCCGTTGGCACCTCGTCCTCTTGCGTGCTGTCCCGCAGATTGTACTTGCGGATCAGCTTTTCCCGCTTGGCCGGATCGAAGTTGATGTTGGCGGCGTCATAGTCGGCGTATTCGATCAACCGCTTGTCCATCACCCTGAACCACAGCGGCGGAATATAGGCGGTCATGAACATGCCGAAGTAGCCATTGGGCAGGCTCGGCAGATCCTCGAAGTGCCGCAGGGACTGATAGCGGCGCACCGGATGGGCGTGGTGGTCCGAGTGGCGCTGCAGATGGAAGCTTGCCCAGTTGGAGAACACATGGTTGCTGTTCCAGCTGTGGTGCGGTTTGGGCGGCTCATAGCGGCCGTTGTCGAGTTTCTTGCGCAGCAGGCCATAGTGCTCGATGTAGTTGGCCGAGGTGAGCTGGAAGGCGCCCCAAAGCGCCATCAGGACAATGAAGGGCACCATCTGCATGCCGAATACGGCGATGAGCGTACCCCAGAACACGGCGGTAATGATGGCCGGCTGGATCATCTCGTTTTCCAGCGACCACACGGATTTGCCCTGGTTGTTCAGCCGCGCCTTCTCCAGGTTCCAGGCGCGCTTCGCCGCGCCGGGGATTTCGCGCAGCACGAACTTCCAGATGCTCTCGCCCATGCGCGACGAGGCCGGGTCTTCCGGCGTGGCCACATCGCGATGATGGCCCTTGTTGTGCTCGATGAAGAAGTGCCCGTAGCCGCCGATGGCGAGCACGAACTTCGCGAGCCAGCGCTCGACCGGGTTTTTCTTGTGGCCCAGCTCATGGCCCAGGTTCATGCCGAAGCCCAGGGTGCCGCCGGTGAGCAGGATCATGGCGATAATGCCGTGAACGGGCAGGTTCTGGGTGCCCACGAACCAGGCGGCGTAGATGACGGCGCCCCAGATGATGGGCACCAGGGCGTAGGTGATATAGCGGTAATAGGGATCCGCCTCCAGCTGAGACACGACTTCTTCGGGCGGATTGCTGCGGTCTTCACCCAGCACCAGGTCGAGCACCGGGATCAGTCCGTAGAAGAATGCCAGCGGCAACCAGAGCCAGAGCGCATTCTGATCGAATGCAAAATACAGCGCCGGCCCCACGAAGATCATGGCCGGAACCAGCAGCGACACAATCCACATATGCCGTTTGCGGTCGCGGTAGACCTCACCGCTGTCCGTTGTGAATACACCTGCCTGACTCATTTTCGCCTCCGGTTTTTGTCTTATACTTCCATGATGTGGTCGAAAAGCCGAATCCGGCACCGTTGAAAGTGGCAATAAATCGTCATAAGGTGACATAATCAGAAACAACACGTTTAGGTGTTCCCCGTGAGCATCCGGGTCCAGGACCGGCTGCGGCCGGCCATTCATCCCACCTATGCACGGTTGCTGTGCGCCCATCTGCGCCAGTGCGGCCTGGATACCGCCACCATCCTCCAGGGCACCCGGCTGCGCTGGGAGCAACTCATGGGCGACAATCGCTTTCTCAGCCTGGAGCAGATGACTCGTCTGATCCGCCGGGCGATCCGGCTCACGGACAAACCCTGGCTGGGGCTGGAGGTGGGCGAGATCACCATGGTCTCCGCCCATGGGCCCGTGGGCTACGCGGCGGTCGCGGCCCAGGACCTGCGTCAGGTGCTGGAAACGGTGACCCGGTTTTCGGCCCTGCGCCTGCAGCTCATGACCTACCATTTCCGCGAAAACGAAGACGATGGCGTGATCTGGGCGGAGGAACACCTGGATTTCGGCGATGCCCGGGAATACATCCTGGGCGTCAACCTGGCTACCCTCTTCCGGCTGGTGGAAACCATTACCGCCCAGCCCCTGCGCGAGGCGAGCATCGAATTTCCTTTCCCGGAACCGGAATGGGGCCCGGTCTACGAGCAGAAGCTGGGCTGTCCGGTTAGCTTCGCAGCGCCCGTCTACGCGGTGCGCATGCCCCGCGCGCTGCTGGACACACCCTGTCTCACCGCCGACCCCATGGCCTGGCGCTCGGCGGTGCGCGAATGTGAAAACGCGCTGCACCAGATGGAAAGTGGCGGCGCCATGAGCCAGCGCATCCGCAATTTCCTGCTGGAGAGCGAGGGCGCCTATCCCACCCTGGAGGGACTGGCGGGCGAGTTCGCGATGTCACGCCGGACCCTGATCCGCAAGCTCAAGGCGGAAAACACCTCGTATCAGGAGCTGCTCGACGAGGTGCGTCAGGAGCTGGCGGCCTGGTATCTGCTCAACACGGATACGCCCGTGGAACGAGTGGCCGAAAAACTGGGCTACCGGGATACCTCCAATTTCAGTCGCACCTTCCGGCGCTGGTTCGGCGAGACGCCGCGCGCGATGCGCGCCCGAGCCGACGCGTCGGGTCCCTGAAGAGGCCGGTCATTGCACTTCCGCCAGGCGCCAGGCACTGAGCGCGCCGCCGGTACCCATCAGCCCCAGCAGCACCAGCGCCGTTTCCGGCGAGGCCGTGGCGGCCAGTGCGCTGACCCCGCCGACGACCAGCAGCAGGACGCCAATCACGGTATTGCTCACCGCGGTGTAATCCGTGCGCCGGTTCTCCGCGGCCATGTCCACCAGATAAGTGTTGCGGCCGATGCGCACACCATCATGGGCGATGGCGAGCACGAAGTAGAGCCCCGGATAGAGCCAGTCCAGCGCGCGGCCCTCCAGCCCGGTCAGCGCCAGTCCGCCGCCGGTCAGGCATATCAGCGCCGCCATTGTACCCGCGCGCAGCATGACCCGGCGGCTGGACGTATCCGCCATCCAGCCCCAGAAGCCGGCGCTGACCGTGCTGGCCAGCGCCGAAGCCAGCACGAAACCGCCCAGCAGCCAGCCGCTGCCGCCGTTCTGCGCCAGGATCACCAGAAAGGGAGCGCCCAGGGCCGAGGCCATGAGCAGGGCCCGCGTGATCACGAAATGGCGGAAGGGCGGATCGTCGCGGAGCAGACGCAGATGGCCCAGCGCCTGGCGCAGGGTGTTGCCTCCGCCGCCGGTCGCGCCCGCCTCCTCGCCGATCCGGCTGAACAACGCCGCCGCCAGCCACCACAACACAGCCGCACTGATGAGCAGGCCCAGGTAAAAGGCGAACGACGGATCCCGTTGTCCGGCAAAGAGGGCGAGGGTCAGCACCAGGGTGCCCACGCCCGACAGCGTCGTGGCCAGTCCGGACAGCCGCCCCCGGCGGGTCCGGGGAATCGTCTTGCCTTCCACGTCCTTGACGGCCACCGAACACAGCCCCCGGCTGAGGCTGAAAGCCACCAGCAAGGCGATGATGGCCAACCCGGCCGCCTTGCCCTCCAGCCATCCGATCGCGGCGGCCATAGCCAGCACACACAGGCCCTGCAGGATACTGCCCAGCACCCAGAAGGGTTTGCGCCGAGGATGGCGGCGCATCCAGGCGCCGATCACCAGTTGCGGGATCAGGGCTCCGGATTCGCGTACGGGGACCAGCCAGGCCACCAGCGCGGCGGGCGCGCCCACGGCCGTCATCAGCCAGGCCAGCACCGTTTTGGGATTGATCAGCAGATCCGCCATCTTGGTGAGCACCAGTGCGCCCGCCAGGCGGAAGAAATTGCCGGGCACGTCCCGGCAAGCCTGTTCGGAAAGGTCCGTGCAGGCCCGGACGCCTTTTTCATGGGCCACCAGGGCGTAAAGCCGCTCGACCGCGGAGCCTTGCGACACGTCGTGACCTCCAGCCTGCTAGCTGTCGTCGGCAGCCTGGTCGCGGTAGGGATGCTGGCGCGCCCATTGGTCGATCCGGGGGTTTTGCCGAAGTTCGTGCTGCGCTCCCAGATATTCCAGCGGTACCGGCAGCATGTTGCGCACCGGCTCCTGACGGCCCTCCTCGAAGAGCAGACCATTGACCCTTCGTACCCCGTTGTTCTGTTGCCAGGCCCAGAGAATGACGGTCTCGTCGTTCGGCAGATCGGCTTCCAGATAGGCTTGTCGGCTGCGGCTGTCGCCGGCATCAAAGCGCCGGGTAATGGTGTTTTCGCCCCGGGTTCGCACCAGAACGCCCGACATATCCGCGTTGACCGTCAGAAAGAAATAGCGATCCGTGGCGCCTTCGCGTTGCTGAAGCGCGGCCCACTGGCCCTGGAGCACCGAGGGTTCAAAGGCCATGGCGACGGGCGAGCACAGCAGAAGCAGCAGAATCCGGAATCTCATGGCGCTCTTGGAGTTCTTCGGGGGTTCCAGTCTGACGGTGCGCGAAGGGCGTGTCATCCAGCAATCGCGGGATCACCGCTGAGACCCGACTCACAAATGCAGCTCGTGGCCAGGCCACAAGGATTGCAACGGGCCGGCATGGTCTTCACGTTGTGTCCGGGCATACGCTGCCGCGAGACGAAGTTTTCCGGAACCTTACAAAGGAGGCTGATCATGACGGCACAAGGTTTCATGACCTGGATGGGGACGGCTGTGATGGCGCTGGCCCTGACACTGACGGGATGCAGCGACGATCAGGACGTTGGTGATCAGGCCGAAGAAGCGGGCGAAGCGGTCGAAGAGACCATGGAAAAAGCCGGTGACCAGGCCGGCGACGCCGTCGAGGAAACCGGCGAAGCCGTGCAAGAAGGCGCCAATACGGCCATGGACAAGGCCGAGGATGCCGCCGAGCAAATGGAAAAGGGCGCGGATCGGGTTCAGGAAAAAATGGACGACCCGAACGACACTCAGGACCAGGAGTAACCGCGAGCCCCCGGCCGCCCCGGTGCGGCCGGGGCTTGTCCCCCCTGAGGGGGCGGTGACCCGCTGGTCCGGGGCGAACTCCGGATTGACCAGCCGCAGATCCCGGGCTGGGAAGACGTGGTCCAATCCCGGCCGCTTCAGGCCGGCCCAGACCCCTATCGGGATTCATGGCCCCTGCTGTGGCGCTGTTGCCGTCATCATGAGTCGAAGCGCGCGGCCATTTCAATTGAACCGGGCAATTGTCATGATAACCGCTCACGGGTGACAGCGAGGCAGCCATGACCAGCGTACATGATTTCAGTGCACGGGATCTTCAGGGTCGGGATCTGGCCCTGTCCCGGTACCAGGGCAAGGTTCTGCTGGTGGTGAACACCGC
This sequence comes from uncultured Alcanivorax sp., assembly GCA_913055795.1. Taxonomy (GTDB): domain Bacteria; phylum Pseudomonadota; class Gammaproteobacteria; order Pseudomonadales; family Alcanivoracaceae; genus SLJS01. The sequence continues at coordinate 12,065 of CAJXLA010000023.1, forward strand.
CAGCCAGTGCGGCTTCACCCCCCAGTACAAGGGGCTGCAGAAACTTTATGAGCAGTACCAGGATCAGGGGCTGGAAATCCTGGGCTTTCCCTGCAACCAGTTCGCGCATCAGGAGCCGGGCTCCGCCGACGACATCGGCGAGTTCTGCGAGCTCAACTATGGGGTGTCCTTCCCCCTGTTCGACAAGATCGAGGTGAACGGCGACGACGCTCACCCGCTTTTTCAGCACCTCAAGAGCGAAGCGCCGGGCGTGCTCGGGAGCAAGGCCATCAAATGGAATTTCACCAAGTTTCTGGTGGACCGGGACGGCCGGGTGGTCAAGCGCTACGGCTCGAAGGACAAGCCGGAAGACATCGCCCGGGATATCGAGGCACAGCTGTAAGACAGCGCTTCAGAACGTCACCGCCAGGCCCGCCCGCCAGGCCCGGCCCGGGGCCGGCTCGAAGAAGCTGCCGCCGTTGGCGTTCACACGCACATTGGCCGGGTAGGCCTTGTCCGTGAGGTTGCGTCCGCCCACCCAGGCTTCCAGCTCGCGCGCGTCTCCCAAACGCCAGCTGTTGCCGGCGCGCGCATTGATCACCGTATAGCCGGGCACCCGGGTGGTATTGGCGTTGTCCGCATAGACCTCGTCCACCGCGCGCAGCTCCAGCGCGCCGAAGAGCCCGTCCGCCTCTTCCCAGCGCAGTTCGCCGTAGAACTGATGACGGGGTAGTCCGGGCAGGCGGTTGCCGTCCCGGTCGGTGCCGCTCTCCACGAAACGGCGGAAGCGATAATCCGCCCGGGTCCAGGCGCCGGTCAGGGTCAGCCGTTGCGTGGGGTACCAGGTGAGGCCCAGTTCCAGGCCCTGCCGCCGGGTGCGCCCGGCGTTTTCATAGAAGGTCCGGCCGTTCTTCTCGAAGGGGACGATTTCCTCGTCCACATCCACCCGGAAGAGCGCCAGCTCATAGTCCAGATTCGCCCGCGCGCCCCGGGCGCCGATTTCCAGATTACGGGCCTGCTGGGGGTCCAGCGCCGGATTGAAACCGCCGCTGCCGTCCGGGTCCGCGAATTCGGTAAAGGTCGGGGTCTGGAAGGCGGTGCCGGCGCTGGCGTACAGATTATGGTCTTTATTCACGCGCCAGTTCAGGCCCGTCATCCAGCTGCCCTCGCGAAAGCGCCGCCGTCCGGAGTCGTCGCCATCGGCGAGCAGCCGGTCATGGATGCTGAATTCGACATGATCGGCGCGTGCGCCGAGCGTGAAAGTGAGGGCCTGGGTCAGGCCTGCCCGGCCGCGCACAAAGGCGCCGGCGGCGGTGGCATGCTGGCGTTCATTGGCCGTGCGGCCCGTGACCCGGGCATTGCCGTCCACGCTGTAGCGCCGGCGATCATCCTCCTGACGGTCCAGCTCCAGACCCGCGAGCCAGCTCACCGGGGTCTCGCCCAAACGGGTGTTGCCCTGGTGTTCCACACCCGTGCCGTAGAAGTGGCGCTGATAACCGATCAGGCTACTGCCGGGAAACGGCAATTGTTGCTCGAAGATTCGCCGGCTGTAATGCAGCCGCGCCTTCCAGCCGTTGTCGTTGCGGTAGATCAGGCCCCCTTTTTGCTGGGTGACGCTCTGGCCCGCGTCCAGACGCCGGGCGAAGTCCGTGGCCTGGCGCCGGTCGGCGTCCACCTGGGCCTCGGTGAGCCCGCCCGGGTCCTCGGCCACGGGCGTGTCCAGCGCATTGGCGACAACCTGGAACTCATGCCCGTTGCTTTCCATCCGCGTGTGGGCGTTGAACTGATGCTTGCGGACCCGGCTCTGTTCCCGGTAGCCGTCAAAGGCCAACGACGACGCGCTGAGATAATGACTGCGGTTTTCGCTGCGCCCGGCCTGGCGCGCATGGATCTTGCGCAGCCCGTGGCTGCCCCCGGTCAGGCGCACGGCTTCGCCCGGCGGGGTATTGCTGCCATCGGCGGTGCGCACCGCGATCAGGCCGCCGCTGGCGTTGCCGTAGAGTGCGGATACGGGCCCGCGCAGCACTTCCACGTCGCGAGCGGCATCCAGATCAATCGCGTCCACCTGGGCCTGGCCGTCCGGCAGAGTGGCGGGCAGGCCATCCACGCGGATGCGCAGCCCGCGAATGCCGAACGGGGCCCGGGCGCCAAAGCCGCGACTGGAAATGCGCAGGTTCTGGGCGAAGTTGTAGCGGTTCTGCGTGAACACACCGGGCACGCGCATCAGAGCCGAGTCCAGTTGGAGCCGCTCGCGCCCGGGTTGATCCGCCGGGGCCTCCACCAGGGATACCGCAGCCGGCGTCTCCCGGGGATCGGTTTCCAGGCGCGGGGCCTGAATTTCCACCGGTTTCAGCTGCTGCTGGGCCAGAGCGGGTACCACGTGTAACAGTAAAGCAAGCAGTGAAGCACGACGCCGCAAGAGAAACTCTCATGAATGCCAGACCATGGTCACTTTACCGGAGATCCCGGGTGCTTTGTTGCGACGGACAGTGTGGTTCCCCTTTCCCAGCGACAAAGTGCAGCAGATGGGCGCTTCAGGCCGCGCCCCGCGGGGCTTCCAGGCTGGCCCGCAGTCGTCGTTGCCATTTTTCGACGTGTAGACACATGCCTTCAAAAGGGCGCCTCGATTGCGCACCAGCCTGAAAGCCTGAGTACGCAACGGGTTTTCCAACAGCCTGCTAGCCCGGACGGGCTGGGGTGTCTCCAGCCGAATCCGGTGGAACTGCGGGAGGGCCGGCTGAGGACAGGCCCGATGGAGAAAGCCAGCTCCACGGGTGATGGCTGTGGCAAGATGAATGCTCGGCAATCCCGGGCGCGTCGAGAACACGGGGAGGCCTTCCAACGGGCCCCCTTTGCGCCCCGGGCGGGGTGACGCTATCAAAACGATCGGCCGCGCATATTGGAAAATCGAATACCTTTATGCCTTCATTGAATAGAAGAAAGCCAACAGGAGAAGATCATGCGCCCGGAAGTACAAGCCTTTCTCGATCCGGACACGGAAACCTTCAGCTATGTGATTTACGACCGGCCCGGCGGCCATGCGGCCGTGATCGACCCGGTGCTGGATTTCGATCCCAAGGCGGGCCGTACCAGCACCGCCGGCGCGCAACGGCTGGTGGATCATGTGCGCGAGCAGGATTTGACCGTGGACTGGGTGCTCGATACCCATGCCCATGCCGATCATCTGTCCGCCGCGCCCTTTGTGCGCGACCAGGTGGGCGGCCGGCTGGGCATCGGTGAGCACATCCGCGAGGTGCAGAAGATCTTTCGCGAGGTTTTCAATCTGGAGAAGGAATTTCTCTGTGACGGCAGCCAGTTCGACCACCTCTTTGGCGACGACGAAACCTTCCGGGTGGGTGAGCTCGAAGGCCGGGTGATTCACGCCCCAGGGCACACGCCGGCGGACATGGCCTGGTTGATCGGGGACGCGCTCTTCGTGGGCGACACTCTCTTTCAGCCGGACAAGGGCACCGCGCGTTGTGATTTTCCCGGCGGCGATGCGAGCACGCTGTATCGCTCCATCCGGAAACTGCTCGAGCTGCCGGATGAAACGCGCATCTTTGTCTGCCACGACTACCCGGGCGACGAACGCGAGCACAGCGCGGAAACGTCCGTGGGCGCGGAGAAGCGCGACAACATCCATGTGGGCGCGGGCAAGAGTGAGGCGGAGTTCGTGCAGATGCGCGAGGAACGTGACGCCACCCTGCCCATGCCGCGTCTGATTCTGCCCTCGGTGCAGGTGAATATCCGCGCCGGCGAAATGCCGCCCGCGGAAGACAACGAGGTGCGCTACCTCAAGATCCCGATCGATCAGTTGTGATCGCAGTCATGTGCCCGGGCAGGCTGTTGCCAGGCTTGTGCGAACCAGCATGGACGCCGGCGTACGCACCGGGTTTTCAACAGCCTGCTAGAAGGGCAGGACACCATAGTAGACGGCGTAGAAGTGGCAGACGCTGCCGCCCACCACGAACAGGTGCCAGATGGCGTGGTTGAAGGGAATTCGCTGGACGAGATAGAAGATCACGCCCAGCGTATAGACAATGCCGCCCACGACAATCAGCTTCAGGGCCTGATCATTCAATCCGGCCGCCAGATCATCGGCGGCCACCAGGATCAGCCAGCCCATGCCCAGATAGATGATGACGCGCAGGGCCTTGAGGCGATCACCATAGACCAGCTTGAGCGTGATTCCGCCCAGTGCCAGGGCCCAGACCACCCCGAAGATGGTCCAGCCCACGGTGCCGCGCATGTTGACCAGCAGGAAGGGCGTATAGCTGCCCGCGATGAGCAGATAGATGGCGCAGTGATCCAGGGTCTTGAACAAGCGCTTGAGTTGGGGTTGCGGCAGGCTGTGATACAGCGTGGAACTGAGGTAGAGCAGAATCAGACTGGCGCCGAAAATGGAGAAGCTGACCACCTTCCAGGCGTCGCCCATGCCGGCCGCGAACACGATCAGCACCACGGTGCCGGCAATACTGAGCGCCGCGCCAATGCCATGGCTGAGGCTGTTCAGTAGCTCCTCGACAAAATCATAGGTCGATTCGGCGTTGCCTTCGGTGCGTTCGGAGGCGTTTTCGTTCATGCGCGGATTCTGTCAGAGGCCTGGCGCGAACGCGACCGCTCAAGGTGGCCATCGATTGCCCCTGGTCCCGGATCGTGATTGCATGCCGGAGACTTTGCTGCAACAACGGGTTCATCATGGGTGGCCACTCGAGGAAATGGACGGAACAACAGGTTCCCGACGTCACGGGAAAGAAAGCCCTGGTCACGGGCGCGAACAGCGGCCTGGGTTTTGAAACCGCGCGGGTGCTGGCCGCACGCGGCGCGCATGTTCTGCTGGGGTGCCGCAATCGGGACAAGGCCGATACCGCCATGGAGGCCATTCGGGCGCACGCGCCGGGGGCCTCGCTGGAGCTGGTGCAAATGGATCTGTCCAGCCTGGAATCGGTGCGTCAGGCGGCCGAGCAGGTCCGTGCACACCACGATCATCTGGATCTGCTGATCAACAACGCCGGCGTCATGTGGTTGCCGCCCATGCGTACCGAAGACGGTTTCGAGATGCATTTCGGCACCAATCATCTGGGCCATTTCGCCTTGACCGGACCGTTGTTGCCGTTGCTCCGGGATACGCCCGGCGCGCGCATCGTGACCCTGAGCAGCATCGGACACCGCATGGGCCGTATCCACTTCGACGGTCTGAATCTGGAGCACGGCTACGGCAAACAGAAGGCTTACAGTCAGAGCAAGCTGGCCAATCTGCTCTTCGCCCACGAGCTGCAACGGCGCTTGCAGGCGGCGGGCGCGCAAGCCATTTCCGTCGCCGCCCATCCGGGGATTGCCGGGACCAATCTGGCCACTCCGGCGCTGGAGAAAACCGGGCCGCAGTGGCTGGCGCGGCTGACGGCCCGGCTGGCACCAGTGCTGGCGCGTCCGCCGGTCCAGGGGGCGCTGCCCACGCTCTATGCGGCCACGGCACCGGTTGTGAACGGCGGCGACTACATGGGTCCGGACGGACCCTGGGAGATCACCGGCTATCCGGCGAAAGGGCGCTCCAGCAAGCACGCTCTCGATCCGCACCTGGCCCGGCGGCTCTGGTCGGTATCGGAGGAGCTGACCGGCGTTGCTTATGACCTGCCCTCGATTTCGAGCTGAACCACCAGGCCTTCAGGCCGAGGCGTGAAAGCCGCTGGCGTAGGAGGTCGCGCCCTTGATGGAGACCGGCCGGGAAAACGCGAAGCCCTGAATGATGACATCCGGATAGTCGTTCAGTGCTTCCAGCTGGCGCCGGTATTCCACGCCCTCGATGACCGGTTTGATGTGCAATACCCGGCAGATATTGAGCAGGCTGGTCACCAGGGTTCGGGCCACTTCGTTATCCGCCACTTCCAGCACAAAGGCACGATCGATCTTGACCTCGTCCAGCGGAATCCGGGTGAGATAGCTCAGGGAGGAATAGCCGGTGCCGAAGTCATCCAGCGCAATCCGTACGCCCAGCTTGCGTAATGCATTCAGGCGTTCAGCGATCATGGCCGGCGAGGCCATGAAAGTGCTTTCCGTTACTTCCAGGGTCAGCCGCCGCGCGGGCAGGCCCTGGTGGTCCAGCTCCCGCTGGATCATGGCCACGAAGTCCTCGTTTTCCAGTTCGAACAGGGAGACATTGATGGCCAGATTGTAGTCCGTGTGGCCGAAGCGCTCGCGGAACTCGCTCAGCGCCTGCCGGCAGACCCAGGCGCCCACGGCGGGAATCAGGCCGGTCTCCTCGGCCACGGGAATGAACTCCGCCGGCGTCACCTCGCCCAGCAGCGGGGAGTCCCAGCGCAGCAACGCCTCGAAACCCAGCAAGGCCTGGTCGCCCAGCCGGTGCTGGGGCTGGTAGACCAGGGACAGTTCCTGGTTGTCCAGAGCATCGCGCAACGCGAAGCGAATCAACGAGCGGTGGCGCTCGTCCGTCTGCTCGCCGGGCGCCAGCGAGCGCACCTGCCGGCGGCCCTCGGACTTGGCCTGGCCGGCGGCGTGGATAGCACTGTGCAGCGCCATCTGGGCGTCGTCGTCCGGTCCCATGGGCGAGACCCCGATATAAGCATTGACCCGGACCGGATCCTGGCTGGTGGACAACGGGGTTTCGAACAGGCGGCCCAGTTGCTCGGCCAGATCGCCGGACGGTTCGTCCACAATGGCGAGGAACTCGCTGCCGCCGGTGCGACAGACGCGCTCCGGATCGTCCACCAGGTCCAGAAGCCGGGCGGCCATTTCACACAGGACTTCGTCCCCGATGGCGTGGCCGAACGCCATGTTCACGTACTTGAAGCCTGCCACCCGGACACAGAGCGCGACCGCGCCGGATCCGGGCGGGTGGTCGGCCAGCCGTTGCTGGAAGCCGGTCTGGGACGCCAAGCCCGTGACCGGATCCCGGAGCCCGGCCTCGTCCGCGCGTTGGCGCTCCTCGTGCAGACGTTGCTGCTGTTCCCGCAGTCGGGCCTGGGCCTTTTCCAGCGAAAGGGCTTCGTCCGCGCGTTCACAGTACAGCTGGTGGCTCTGGCGCATGCGCACAAACAGCAGCACGATGGCGCCCAGCATGAATATGGCCAGGATCAGTTGCGCCGAATTCATCTCCGGAACGCCGGCGACGACCAACATGACCACCACGGGCGCGAGCATCACGACCATGCCGGGCCAGTACAGCCGGGGCGCATAGCTCAAAGTGGGTTGCGCGACCACGGCCGCTGCCGTGAGCACCAGCACAAAGGTGCTCTGGTAGGCGGTGGACAGTTCCGGGAAGAAGAGGATCGGCAACACGCCCCACCCGGCGCAGGCCGCCCAGTGCAGCGGTGTATACAGGCGCAGCCAGGCCCGGGAGCCGAGTTGGCCCAGCGTGGTCAGTCCCAGCAGGCTATTGCAGGCCAGAATCCAGCCGGCCCAGATCAGGATGCCGTCCAGTCCCGTATCCGGATACAGAATCAGGGCCACGGCCAGCACCGCCATGCTCGCCATGAAATGCACACCGCGCACACTCTCGCGCAAGCGCTCGATCAGCCATTCATGGCGGGCGGGAGCATCCTCTTGGAGGCGGGTCGGGGGCATACTGCGCCTTTGTTGTTGTCGTTTTGCAGTTCCGACTATAGAGGGGTGTGCGGGGGGTCACAAGTGGCGGGGCAGGCGGTTGGGGCAAGGATTGGTAGGGTGCGCCGTGCGCACCGGATTATCTGGGGATTGCCAAGTTCATCCATGGACTTGGCCCTTCGGGCTTCGCGCAAATTTGTGGAACAGAAGGTTTAACCGATTTGTCAGGAGCAAATCGGGACCGCCGCAGGCGGGTCCGCAGGACACGCGCCAGGGATGGAGTGCGCAGCCAAATGCTCCCCCTCCACCAGACATAAAAAAATCCGGCAGAGCCGGGTTCCTGTTTGTAGGGTGCGCTGTGCGCACCTTTGCATGTACTAACCGGGTTTAGTCTTTGATTCCCGCTTTCCCGGTGCAGGTTGCCGGGATTGCGCACTCCATCCGTGGAGTGCGCCCTTCGGGTTCAGCCGGCTGACGCCGGCTTCACGCAAATTTGTTCCCGACAAACTTGTGCGGGGTCCATCCCTGGACCTTACCCTTCGGGCTCCGCCGGCTAAAGCCGCGTTCGCGCAAATTTGTTCTCGGCAAATTGGTCGAACAGAGGGTTCGAACCAAATAGTCCCATCCGCCAGACATAAAAGGACCGGCGCCAGGCCAGGCCAGGCGTTTTCGATAAAGGGGAGTGCAATGGCGTATCGGGCGGATTGCCAAGTCCATCCATGGACTTGGCCCTTCGGGCTTCGCCGCCTTTGGCGGCTCCGCGCCAATTTGCTCCCGGCAAATTGGTCGAACAGAGGGTTCGAATGGAGTGCTCCCCCTCCGCCAGACATAAAAAAACCCGGTTTATCCGGGTTTTTTTATGTCTGGCGGAGGGGGAGGGATTCGAACCCTCGGAACCGGTTAAGGTTCGCGCGATTTCGAGTCGCGTGCTTTCGTCCACTCAGCCACCCCTCCGGAAAACGATTGTGGTGGCCATCCTGATTTTTGATGAACCGGCATACTAACGGCGGAGGGGAGGGATTGCGAGGTCCTTCCCTGGACCTCGCCCTCCGGGCTCCGCCGGCTAAAGTTGGCTCCGCGCCGGTTTGTTCCCGACAAACCGGTCGAACCTTCGGAACCGGTTAAGGTTCGCGCGATTTCGAGTCGCGTGCTTTACTCGGCGGCTGCGCCGCCTCGCCCTTCGCACCCATAGGGCATAAAGGCCGTCGCCGCTAACGCGGCTCCGTTCGCTTCGGCCGCTAACGCGGCTCCGTTCGCTTCGGCCGCTGACGCGGCCTCGCGTCGTCCACTCAGCCACCCCTCCGGTGACCTGATTGTCTATCCCGGCGGTGGTCGCCAGCAGCGCGAAGTGCGACAGTTTAACGGCTATAAGGCGGTTTTTGCAGCCTAGATTGCATGATCAGGCGTGCGGGCCGGTCGTGATGGCGTCCCGGGCCCTTCGGCCCAGGCGAAGGGTCGTATCGCGCAGGTCCTCGACCATCATGTAGAGACAGGGCAGCAGGACCAGGATGATGGCCGAGGAGAAGAGGATGCCGTAGCCCAGGGAGATGGCCATGGGGATCATGAAGCGCGCCTGGAGCGAGGTTTCGAAGATCATGGGCGCCAGGCCACCGAAGGTGGTCAGGGTGGTGAGCAGGATGGGACGGAAACGGCGTACGGCGGCCTGGACGATGGCTTCGTGGGCGTCGGAGCCCTGGTCGCGCATGCGGTTGGCGTAATCGATCATCACCAGCGAGCCGTTCACCACCACGCCGGACAGGGCGATGATGCCCATCAGACTCACCAGGCTCAGGCTGTAGCCCATGACGATATGGCCCAGAATGGCGCCCACCAGGCCGAAGGGAATGGCCATCATCACGATCAGCGGCTGAATATAGCTGCGAAAGGGAATCGCGAGCAAAATGAAGATGCCCAGCAGCGCCAGGGTGCCGCTGGTAAAGAAGCTGTTCACCGCGTCGCGCATGCTGGCCTGGCGTCCCTCGAAACTCCAGGCCAGGCCCGGAAAGTCACGCACCAGCCCGGGCAGCACGGTTGAGCGCAGTTCGGCCAGCACCCGGCTGGTGTCGCCAATGGGCTCCACATTGCCCGTGACCGTCACGGTGCGCCGGCCGTCGCGGCGGTTGATGGTGGTGAAGGCGTTGCCCCGCTCGACTTGGGTGACCTGATACAGCGGCGCATAGCCGCCGTCCGGCAGGGACAGCAGCAGGTTCTCGATATCGGCGAGACTGTCCCGGCTGGATTCCGGCAGGCGCACCCGGACCGTGACCTCGTTGCGCTGGCGCTGCTGCTTCAGCGCCTCGGCGCCGTAGAAGGAAAAGCGGATCTGGCGCGCCACCTCCGCGGCCGTGAGTCCGGCCGCGCGGGCTTCGGGACGCAGCTGGAAATCCAGCTGCCGTTTACCGGGCGTATAGCCGTCATCCACATCCTCGACGCTGCTGAATTGTTCCAGGCGCCGGGCCAGGGCGCTGCTGGCACGGTCGAGCATGTCGATATTGCTGTGCGCGAGCTCCACGCTCAGCCCGGGACCGCCGCCCGGTCCGCCGGCGTCGGAGGCGAAGCGGATACTTTCCACGCCGGGAATCTCGCCCACGGCCTCGCGCCACAGGCTGGAGACCTTCGAGGTGGGAATGGGCCGGGTCTCCGGGCCGGTGAGATAGATGCGCAGTTCGGCCGTGTTTTCATTCACCCAGGCGACCACGCCCTCGCTCAGCTGGTCGCCGCCGTGCTCGGCCACCACCCGCTGGGCGGCGTTGACCATGCGCTCGACTACGTTGTCCACTCGCTCCCGGGGTGTGCCCACCGGCATTTTCAGGCTGGCGGAGGCGCGGTCGGATTCCACCTCGGGCATCAGGATCAGCCCCATGTGCCCGCTGATGGGCACGGCCAGCACCGACATCAGCAACGCCAGCCCGCCGGCGAGGCTGATGTAGCGGTAGCGCACCGTGCGCTCCACGAAGGGGTGGTAGCGATGCTCCACGAAGTGATTGAATCGCTCGGTGAAGCGCCGCTGCAATTGATGCAGACGGGAGCCGGCCTCGTTGTCCTCGCGTTCGCGGATATGGCCCAGATGCGTGGGCAGAATGATCAGCGCCTCGATCCAGGAGATCAGGAAAACGGTGACCACCACCGCCGGAATCATGATCCAGATCTTGCCGAACGAGCCCGGCACCATGGCCAGCGGCAGGAAGGCGAGCACATTGGTGAGAATGGAGAAGGTAATGGGCACGGCCACGTCCTTTGCCCCCTCCACCGCGGCGGCGACGGCCCCCATGCCTTGCTGTCGGTACTCGTAGATGTTCTCGCCGGCGACGATGGCGTCGTCCACCACGATCCCGAGCGCCACGATAAAGGCGAACATGGAGACCATGTTCAACGACACGCCCATGCCCGGCAGGAACAGAAAAGCGCCCAGGAAGGAGGTGGGAATGCCCACGGTGACCCAGAAGGCGAGCTTGAATTCGAGGAAGAGGCTGAGCAGCGCCAGCACCAGCAGCAACCCCAGGAAGCCGTTTTTCAGCAGCAACTGCAGCCGTTGCTCGTAGATTTCCGAGCTGTCGCCGCGCACCGCGATCTCGATACCCGGCGGCAGCTGGGCACGCGCCCGGGGCAGCATGGCGTGCACGCCCTCGGAAACACTGATGGGACTCTGCTTGCCCACCCGGAAGACATCCACGCCCGCCGAGGGCATGCCGTTGAAAGTGGAGTAGTCGTCAATGTCCTCGAACCCCTCGCTGACCTCGGCGATATCCGCCAGGCGCAGCACGGTGCCGTTTTCACGCACCACAATGGGGATGTCCTCGAATTCCCGCGCCCAGTCCCGGCGCTGTTTGACGCGCACCAGGATGTCGCCGCTTTCGGTCTCCAGGCTGCCGCCGGCGCGGTCCAGTGCCGAGCTCGCCACCCGGTTGGCCACCGTGTTCAACGTGAGTTCGTGCGCGCGCAGGGTCTGCTGGTCGATATCGATGTGGATCTCCGGACCCCGGTCGGAGTCCACCTCCACCTGGGTTACCGCGTCGGATTGCAGCAGGCTGTCCCGGACCCGTTCCGCCGCCGTGCGCAGGTTGCGTTCGTCGACGTCGCCGTAGATTTCCATGTCCATGACATCGCGCTTGCGGTTGGCCAGCGCGATTTCCGGTTCCTCGGCGTCGTCCGGGAAGGTGGTGATGCGCTCCACCGCCTGTTGCACGTCTTGATAGAGCTTTTGCGGGTCGGCGCCGGTCATGGCTTCCACCCGTACCCGGCCCGAATTTTCGCTGGCCGTGGCGCGCACTTCCTTGATGCCTTCCAGGCCGCGCACGGCTTCCTCGATGGCCAGGATTACGCCCTGTTCCACTTCCTCCGGGCTGGCGCCGGGATAGGGCACCGTCACATTGACCACATCCAGAGAGAAATCCGGAAAGACTTCCTTCTTGATCTGGCCGGCCATGAGCAGCCCGCCGGCGATGAGCAACACCATCAGCAGATTGGGTGCCACCCGGTGGCGGACCAGCCAGGCCAGGGGCCCGCGGGGGCTGCTGGCGGGATCGGGCCGGTTCACGCGTCCGGCTCCCGCTCGTCCGACGCGCTGTCATCATGGCCGTTCAGGCGCAGCGGCATGCCTTCGGTGACCACCTCGATGCTGGATGTGACTACGCGCTCGCCGGCGCTGAGTCCGTCGCGGATATAGACGGTGCCGGCACTGCGCAGGACTACCTCCACCTCACGGATCTCGAGTTCGTCGGCGTCGTTCATGACCCAGACCTGGTTGTCGCTGCGCAGCCAGGCGCGGTCGAGGGCGATCACATCCGCCAGCGCCCGCCCCTGAATCGAGGCGCGCACAAAGGAGTCCAGCAGCAAACGGGGCTTGCCCGCGTTGGCCTCCGAGCGCGCCAGCGGATCCGGTACCCGCACCAGAACACGGGCCATGCGCCCGGTCTCGCCCAGATCGCCGCGCACGCGCAGCACCCGGCCGCTGCGTGAAGCCCCCGGCGCCCAGGCGCCGTCGTGGAAAATCTCCACGGTCGAGGCCTCGCCGTCGCGCCGGGGCAGCTGGATCCAGGGCAGCTGGCTCACGGGCACGGACAGCTCCACCCGGTAGGCGTCGGTGCCGGCCAGCCGTGCCACGGTGGTCGCGCTCGAGACCTGGGCGCCGCGGGTGACCTCGCGCGCGAGTACCACGGCGTCGAAGGGCGCGCGCAGGCGGGTGCGCTGGAGGTTAAGCCGGGCCTGCTCCAGGGCGGCCTCGGCCGTGGACACGCGCGCGAGGGCGCGCTGCATCTGCGGCTGGCGCAGCATCAGCGCCTTCTCCTCGTCGGAGACCGGCCCATCCACCATCTCGAATTCCTGGCGGGCGACCACCTGATTGCCCTCTTCCAGTCGCAGCTCCGCCCGGGCCTGTTCCAGTTCCGCCTTGCGCTGTTCCACCGCCAGGGCGAAGTCGGCCGGATCGATGCGCAGCAGCAGTTCGTTGTTGTCGACCAGGTTGCCCGGCTCCAGCGCCGCCGTGGTTTCCAGCACCGAGCCGCTCACTCGAGGTTGCAGGGTCACCTCGCGTTCCGGATTCACTTCACCGAAGGCCTCGATTTCCGGGCTCTGATCTTCACGCGTGACGGCTTGTACGGTGACCAGCCGGGCCTGCTGTTCCTGTTCCCGGGTCTGTGGTGATGGTGCCGTCCGGGTTAGTACCACCACCACGGCCACGCCCGCCAGCACAATCGCCAGGCCCAGCAGAATCCGCCGGCTCCGGCTCAGCCCGCCTTGCTCTTGCTGCTCATTCATCCGGGGGTTGCTCCGTCCGCGGGCTGTAGTCTTCAGGGTCGAGGCCGCCGGCCAGGGTGCGGTGCAGGGTGACGCGATTCTGCAACAATTCCCGCCGCGCGGTCAGTACCCGGCGTTCCAGTTCCTGCTTGCTCACCAGCGCATCCAGTACATCCAGATAATCCGTAGCGCCGCGCGTATAGCGCGAACGAATGCGTTCGAGTACCTGTTCCGCCAGTCTCAGCTGTTCGCGCAGACTGGTCAGGCGTTCGCGCTGGCGCTGCTCCGCGCTGAGCGCGTCCTCCACTTCGCGGATGGCGTCCAGCATGCTCTGTTCATAGTCGTTGATGGCCACGCGCAACGCCGCGCGCGCCCGGTCGGTTTCCGCGCGCCGCCGGCCGCCGTCGATCAGCGGCAGGGACAGACTGGCGCTGACGGTGCTGACCCAGTCCTGGAAAAGGTCGCCGGCGGACACGGCCGTATCCGTGAGGGACGCGCCCAGTTCGATGCGTGGCAGGCGCTCGGCAAAGGCCGCGGCCACGCGCTCATCCGCCGCCCGCACATTCAACAGCGCCTGCCGGACGTCCGGGCGGCGTTCGAGCACCTCGGCCGGTACGCCCGTGTCGGGTTCCGGCGGGGCCGAAGGCAACCCCCCGGACGCCTCCGGCGGCTGGAAGCGATCCGGCGTCGTGCCCACGAGTGCGGCCAGCTGCAGGCGCAGGCGCTCGCTTTCCCGGCGGGTGCCGATGAGCTGCCCCCGGGTTTGTTCCACCAGCTGTTCCTGGCGCAGCACATCGGCACTGCCCACCTGGCCCTGCCGGCGGCGCAGGCGAATGAGTTTCAGCACCCGGCGGTTCACCTCCAGCTGATCCTCCAGAAGCGCTCCACGCAGCCGGGCTTCACGCAGCCGAAACCAGGTATTGGCCACTTCGCCCGTGAGCGTAATGGCCGCGTCCGACCAGGCCGCCGCCCGGGCCTGCGCGTCCAGCGCGGCCGCGTCGGCGGCGGCGTCCACCCGGCCCCAGAGATCCAGTTCCCAGGAGGCGCTGGCGCGGCCCGAAAAGAGTTCCGTAGTGACATCCTGATCCGTGCGCTCGCGACTGGCTTCGCCGCTGGCGTTCACTGAAGGCCAGCGCGGCGCGCCTTCGCGCCGGGCCACGGCCCGGGCCTGCTCCAGACGTGCCCGGGTGGCGCGCAGGGAGCGGTTATCATGCAGGGCCTGCTGGATGAGCTCGTCCAGAGCCGCGCTGTCCAGCGAGCGCCACCAGCGCGTGTGAACCTCGGCGGAACCGCCGGCGGAGAAAGCTCCCGGGGCCAGTTCCGCGGGTTCCACGGGCCGGGGTGTTTGCTGGCAACCCGCCAGGGTTGCCAGCAACAGCGTCAGCCAAAGCCGATATCTCGACAGGAGCGAATGCAACAGGGTTCCATCAATGAAAGGGCTGCGCGCATGATAGCGACCACGGCCATGATGCGCGAGTGAAGCCGGCCCCGCGTCCGGTCAGCAGCCTGTTAAATCCTGTATCCGCGTGGATTGAACGCGGCTATTGGCGCGATTGGTGTAAACGCCCTTTAATTCGATCCCGGTGTACCCAATACTCTGGGGGTAGATTCATCATGGATTGCCGTAGACAACGGGAGGAAGCTGCATGACGATTGAACACAGCAAAGATGTGGCCCATGAGCTGGCGAAGTTGCTGGCGGAAAGCTACACCCTTTACCTCAAGACCCACAAATACCACTGGAACGTGACCGGGCCGCATTTTCACAGTCTGCATCTGCTGTTCGAACAGGAATACACCGAGCTGGCCACGGCCGTGGACGAGATTGCCGAGCGGATTCGTGCGCTGGGCCACAAGGCGCCCGGCAGCTATGCCGAGTTCTCGAAGCTGTCCGACGTGAAGGACGATGACGGTGATCCTGACGCCGAAACCATGCTGGCCAATCTGGCAGCCGATCACCGCAAGGTGGCCGAGCGGGCCAATCATGCCATGAAACTCGCGGGCGAACATGAAGACGAGGGTTCGGCCGCGCTGGCCAATGACCGGATCACGGTGCACGAAAAGTCCGCCTGGATGCTGTCCGCGCACCTGGGTTAGGGCCCCTCGGGAACAGGCCCGAGCAAGATTTGTTGAGGGCGAAGCCCTCAACCCTTCGGGCCGCGCCGTTTTCGCTCGGCGCTGCATTGTGCCTGCTTCCCGTACAGGCAGCAGGACGGCGTCGGCACGCCTTGCGGCAATCTCACTTGGAGCTGAACCAGAGGGGCCTGCTCCGGGTCCTGGCTGCGCACCGGTTCCATTGGTCCGGTCTATCAGTCCGATTGACAGATTCGGCTGGCCTAGTGAACGAGGTTCACCCGATACTGTCACATGTAAAGGGACGTGGAGCGACCTTCCCCCGGGTCGCTCGGAGATCTTCCCCCTCTTGGCCCGGTTCCCCCGCCGGGCCTTCTTTTTTTGTGGGCGCCCGGCCCCGGGGGTCGAGCGCCCCGCAGGGCTTTCCGGCTGGCTCGCACCCATCGTTGCCCTTTTCGACAGGACCGGGCCCCGCCTTCAAAAGGGCGCCTCGATTGCGCACCAGCCTGAAAGCCTGAGCGCGCAAGGGGTTTTCCAACAGCCTGTTAATAGCCCGTTAAACGTTCGGGCCGCGTCCGCTTGGGGTGTGGCGGGATGGCCGGGGCGTGGCATAATTGCCGCGATCCGGCCTTGTGCCGGTCGTGATGCCATGACGGGAGAAGGCGAATGCAAAGGGTAACGGTCCGCGACATCATGGCCCGGCATCCGGTAGCCATCAAAAAGGGCACCAGCCTGCCTCAAGCAGTGGATACGCTGGTGAATCATCACCTGCCCGGCCTGCCGGTGGTGGACGACGGCAACCATGTCATCGGCTTTATCTCCGAGCAGGACTGTCTCGGCCACCTGCTGGAAGAAACCTACTATGATCAGGGCGCGCCCTCGGTGGACGATGTCATGACGCGCAACGCCGTAACCCTGGAACCGAATATGCTTTTGATCGATTTGGCCCAGCGAGTGCTGCGACTGCGACCCAAGACCTTTCCGGTCGTGGAGGAAGATCAGCTGGTGGGTATGGTTACGCGCACGCATGTAGTGGATGCGTTGCGCCGACAGCGCGACAACATGGACCGCAAGAAATAGGCCTGGCCGCATGGATTACCGAGAAATCGATTACCGGGTGGAAGACGGCATCGCCACCCTGACCCTGAATCGACCCGAGCGCATGAACGCCTTCACCCTGCGCATGAAGGATGAACTGGTGGATGCCTTCGCGCGTATCAATGACGACGATGATGTGCGCGTAACGGTTGTGACCGGATCGGGCAAGGCCTTCTGCGCGGGTATCGAAATGGAAGCAGAGGGCCACATCTTCGGTTATGACGAGGCCGAAGGGCGAGAGCCCCCGATCGAGCAGATCCGGGACTCCGGCGGTGAAGTGGCGCTGGCGATCTATAACGCCCAAAAACCGGTAATTGCCGCCATCAACGGCGCCGCCGTGGGCGTGGGCATCACCATGACCCTGCCCATGGATTTCCGCCTGGCCGGCGAAGGCGCGAAGATCGGTTTCGTCTTTGCCCAGCGCGGCATTGTGCCCGAGGCCTGCTCTTCCTGGTTCCTGCCTCGGCTGGTGGGTATGCAGCAGGCCGCCGAATGGGTCTACACGGGCGAGCTGTTCAAGGCCGAGGAGGGCGAGCGCGCCGGTCTGATCCGCAGCGTGCATCCGCGCGAACAGGTGCTGGACGCGGCTTATGAGCTGGCCGGGCGCATCCAGGCCAACACCTCCGCCGTGGCGGTGGCCTTCTCCCGGCAGATGCTCTGGCGCAACCCGTCTTTCGAGCACCCCAAACAGGCGCATGCCGTGGATTCGCGGCTGATGTATCTCAATGCCGAGTTTTATGACGGCCGCGATGGTTTTACCTCCTTTCTGGAAAAACGCGAACCCGTCTTTGATGCGAAGGTCTCCGAGGCGGTCGCCGATGGCTATCCCTGGTGGCCGGAGCCGCCGCTGCGATGAGCGCGGTGGTGGTCACCGGCGGCGCCGGGGGCATCGGCCGGGCCGTGGTGTTGCGGCTGCTCGCCCAGGGGGATCCGGTTGCCGTGTTCGATCGCGATGACGCCGCCTGCCAGGCCCTGGAAACGGAACTGGGTGACCGGACCGATGTTCAGGTTCTGCGTTGTGATGTCGCCGACGAGGATCAAGTCGGCACCTGTGTGCAGATGACCACCACGCGTTTCGGCGGTCTCCAGGGGTTGGTGAACAATGCCGGCATCAGTAACCCCCTCTCCGGACCCATCGAGGAGCTGACGCTGGCGGACTGGTACCGCTGGCAGGACAGTCATCTGACCGGCGCCTTTTTGATGTCCCGTAGCTGTGTCCCTCACCTGCGCGCCACCGGCGGCGCCATCGTCAATATCGGTTCCACCCGGGCGCTGCAGTCCGAACCCCATTGCGAGGCCTACGCCGCCGCCAAGGGTGGTCTGGCGGCGCTTACCCATGCCCTGGCCGTCAGCCTGGGCCCGGACGTCCGCGTCAACTGTCTTCATCCGGGCTGGATCAACACCGATCCCGATTATGAACCCGATGCCACTGATCACGGTCAGCACCCGGCCGGCCGGGTAGGTGAGCCCGGTGATGTTGCGTCCGTCGCCGCCTGGTTGCTCGGCCCCGAGGCCGGTTTCGTCACGGGCCAGGAGTGGACGATAGACGGCGGCATGAGCCGGCGAATGCAATACGCGGACTGAACGGCATTCATGCCCGCGTAACCCTTGTGGGGCAGTGTCCGACAAGACGGTTACGGTTTCCCGCTAAACTCGTTATAGTCAGGGTTCGTACCAAGGGAAACATCGGGGAAGGACGCCATGGTCCGCATCAGACCTTTGTTGTCGGCGCTTGTAGTGCTGGCGCTCTATGTGGGGGGAACACCGGCGCTGGCGGCCACGGCCGGAGAACTGGTTCAACAGGCGCGCGGACATCTGGAATCCGGCGAAGCGCAAGAGGCCTATGAACGGCTGGCGGCCGAGGCTGGTAATCATGCCGGACACAATATCGAGAGTGATCGCCATGGGCTTGTCACCACCGATGACCTCGTTGGGGTTGTCCGTTGACTCCGGCAGGTAAAGGCTGCCCACATACAAGCTCATGAACCACTTGGAGCGGATCCCCCCACCATTGAAATTGAGCTCTTGGCCTTCAACCGTAATGGTCTCCGGGACCTTAACACCCGCGATTTCCTTGCTCTCGGCGTACGCCGTCATGGAAAACACGCAGAACAGGACAAAGATACTGGAGATCAGTTTTTTCATGGAATGCTTCCTCATAGTCCGTTTTTCTGAATTATTGTCTTGCCCCGAGGACAGAAAACTGTCGCTGAGGGAACCCGACTGTCCTTAACAGGCCGACCGAGTCTAGCATTGTTAGTTGCGGCTAAATGCCCAAT
>CAJXLA010000024.1 GCA_913055795.1 uncultured Alcanivorax sp.
CAGGTCCTCGAGCATTTCCCGGTCGTCGCCCATCAACTCAGGATCGATGTGCACCGAACGCACGTCATGGCGGCCATTCATGACCACCTTGACCATGCCGGCACCGGATTCGCCGGTCACCTCCGCCTCAGCCATTTCTTCCTGCATTTTCTTCATCCTTTCCTGCATGGCCTGGGCCTGCTGCATGATGTTGTTCATATCGAAATCCATTGGGACCTCTCTTGTGTTCATATGTGGATTTGCCATTGCCCTTTTTCGCCTGGATCAAGGCGCGCCGACGACGCCGTACTGCCTGTACGGGTAGGAGGCGCAACGCCGAGCCAGGCGAAAAAGGGCATGGCCCGGAGGGTTTCGCTCAAAATTGCGCTCTACATTGTTGCGCGGTTTGACAAGGGCTAAGGCCATTGCCTGCATCGCGCGCCGCGTAGAGCACGATCTTGAACGAAACAAATCCCACATATGAACGGAAGAGAGGTTCCCACACCTCTCTTCCGTTCATGCGTGCGATTTGTTTCGCCCCGGAGTGCTCACTCCTCCGTGGGGCGGATCGAGGCCTCGTCCAGGCGACCGTCGAAGTCCTGAATCAATGCCCGGACCACGGGATCGTCCTGCAGGGTCCGCCGGGCCTGCTCGGCGCGTTCGCGTTGTACCTCGGCGGCGCGTTCGTCCGGGGTGCCGCTGGCCTGCTCGTCCACCCTGACCCGCAACCGTACCGCATGCCCCAGATACGCCTGCAATCCCTGTTCCAGCTCGGCCACGCGGGCGTCGTTGAGCAGCACCTGGTGACCCGGCCGCAGGGCCAGATGCCATTGACGATCCTCGCGTTCCACCAGGACACAGTTGCGCGCCAGATTGCGCGCGGCGCCGTTCAGGTCCAGCCGGTCGGTGAGCGCGGCCCACCAGGAGCCCGGATCCTCACCCGGGTCCGGCTCCACCGAGACCGCCGGTTCCGGTTCGGGGGCAGGCTGACCAACCGGCTCGGTGTCGGTCTCCGCTCTGTCCACCCCGGGTTCATGCACTTCGGCCGTTTCGGGTTCCGGTTTCGGATCCGGAGCCTGTTCGGCGCTATCCTCCCCCTTGAGCACCGCATGAATGTTGGCGCGCGCCGCCTCCGGCGCCCCACCGGCCGGCGTTTGCGCGTCCGCCCCGGCCGGCGGCTCAGGCTTTTTTGCCGGCTGATCTCCATCCGGCGGCAACACCCCCTCGGGTGTGAAAAGCAGCATGCGCAGCAGGATCATTTCCAGCGCCGCGCGCGCGTCGGGCGCTTCGGTAAGATCGCGCCGGCCGCGGAGGGCCACATCATAGAACAGCTGCACGGATTCCGCGCTCAGCCGCCCCGCGAGTTCACGCACCCCGTCGTCTTCCTCCCGTTCGGGGAGCGCCTGGGCCACGGCCAGCTGATGCAGACCGGCAATGAGGGCATCCAGCAGGGAGACTTCATCCGGGCTGTGCTCGCTCACCCGGTCCAGCGCCTCCAGCACCGCCCCGGCCTCGCCGCCGGCGAGCGCTTCCAGCAACCGCCGCACCTGATCGCGGTCCACCGAGCCCAGCATGGCATCCACGTACTCACTGCTGAGCCGTTCGCCGCCGAAGGCTATGGCCTGGTCGGTGAGGCTGAGCGCATCCCGCAACGAGCCCTGGGCCGCGCGCGCGAGCGAGCGCAGAGCCGCTTCCTCATAGGGAATCATCTCCCGGTCCAGCAACGCCTGCAGATGCCCGGCAATGCGTTCCATGGATACCGCCTTGAGATTGAACTGCAGGCAGCGCGAGAGAATGGTCACCGGAACCCGCTGCGGGTCCGTGGTGGCCAGCAGGAATTTCACGTGCGGCGGGGGCTCCTCCAGCGTTTTCAGCAGGGCGTTGAAGCTGTAGGCGGAGAGCATGTGTACCTCGTCAATCAGGTACACCTTGTAGCGCCCGCGCGTGGGCGCATACTGGACATTGTCCAGCAGCTCACGGGTGTCCTCCACCTTGGTCCGGCTGGCCGCGTCCACCTCGATGAGATCCACGAAACGTCCTTCGCTGATCTCGCGGCAGGTGTCACATTCGCCGCAAGGCTGCGAGCTTACGCCCGACTCGCAGTTGAGACAGCGTGAGAGGATGCGCGCGATCGTGGTTTTGCCCACACCCCGGGTGCCGGTAAACAGATAGGCATGGTGCAGCCGGTCCTGATCCAGCGCCTGCACCAGCGGCCGCGAGACATGCTCCTGACCCACCAGTTCATCGAATGTGCGGGGGCGATATTTGCGCGCCAGTACCTGATAGCTCATGGACCTGCCAGCGATGGAATCAAGGGTGGTCCATACTAGCGCACCAGCAACCTCTGGTTCACCCATGGATGGATGGGTTTCGCTGAAAATGCGGCAGAGACAGGGAAAGCGTTGCAAGCACAGGGGGGATTGGAGACAGCCCCGCCAGCCGCACCCCGGCACCCAAATCCACTGCTACCGTTGCTCCCTTCCGGGCCTGGCGGGATTCACAGCTTATTGTTGCGGGGGGACCGACGGGCCTGCCATTACACTCCCCGTGGGAGAAGCGGCATTGTGGCGAAAGGGTCGGTCGAATGCAACAGACGGCGCCCGTGTCACAGCGCGGCGCGGACCCGTTGCCAGCCGTCCACGATCTCCGGGCCGAAACTTTCGCCGCGCAGGGGGCGGGCCACGTAAAAGCCCTGCACCTGATCACAGCCGAGCGAATCCAGTAGCTGGAGCTGTTCGAGGGTTTCCACGCCTTCGGCCAGCACGAACATGTCCAGATTGCTCACCAGTTCAATAATGGAAGCCACCATGACCCGGGCCTGCTTGTTCTGCACCATGTCCTGAACAAAACTGCGGTCGATCTTGATGGTATCCACCGGAAGCTTGCGCAGATGCGACAACGACGAGAACCCGGTGCCGAAATCATCCAGTGACAGTCCGTAGCCCAGAGCACGCAAGCGCCCCAGCACCTGTACAGCATAATCCAGGTCCTGCATGGCGGAGCTTTCCGTGATCTCGAACTCCAGCTGGGCGGGCGACAGGCCGTGGCGCTGCCGAATGGTCTCGATTCGGTCCACCAGGTGCTGATCGAAGAGCTGACGCGCCGACAGGTTGATGGACAGCACCAGGGGGTCACCGCAATACATCCATTCCGCGAGATACCGGCAGCTCTGATCCATGATCCAGTAGCCAATACGCAGAATCTGTCCGGTTTCCTCCGCCACGGGAATGAAACGGTCGGGCGGAATCCACTCGCCGTCCGGCGTGCACCAGCGCAACAGCACTTCCGCGCCCACCAGACGATGACCGCGCAGTTCCATGCGCGCCTGAAAGGCCGCGTACAGTTCACGATCCGGATCCAGCTTCTTCAAACGGGTCGCGATATCCGCCGTGCGGTTGAGATCCTTGAGCAGAGCGGAACGGAAAAAGGCGAACTGATTCTTGCCCTTGCGCTTGGCTTCGTACATGGCCAGATCCGCGTTGCGGATGAGATTGGCCACATCCGCACCCTGATCGGGAAAACGGGCCACCCCCATGCTGCCCGAGAGCATGATCTCCAGGTCGCGGCAAGCAAAGGGATGGCGGAGCGCCTCCACCAGCGTTTCCAGCCAGGCCTCCACATCCAGGTCTGCTTCCAGTTCGCGGAAAATCACGAACTCATCGCCGCTGTGGCGACTAACGAGGCTGCGCTCGCCGGAACGCGCTCCGAGGCGTTCCGATAGTGCCTGCAAGGCGGCGTCGCCGGCTTCATGACCGAGCGAATCATTGATCAGCTTGAAATCATCCAGGTCCAGGAATACCAGCAGTCCTTCCCGGACTTCGGGCAGACGCTCAGCCAGGCGCGCCTCCAGCGCCCGCCGGTTGAGCAATCCGGTCAGACCGTCATGGTCGGCCAGATGATTGAGCCGCTCCTCCTGGTACTTGCGCTCGGAGACATCGCGTACAATCCCCACATAGGTATCGCTGACCGCCACCCCCAGTTCGGACAGGGATACTTCCACCGCCAGCGCCCGGTGGTCTCGGCCGCGCGCCTGGATTTCCCGCGGGCGAAGACCGCCCTGCCGGCTTCGGCTTGCCCGTTCGATCAGAGCCTCCCCGTCTTCCCCGGCCGTGGGCAGCAATTGCTCAAGACGCCATCCGATTACTTCGTCCGCACCATAACCGAAAATCCGTTCCGCTCCCTGATTAAAAGCCGTGATGGTGCCGGAGCGATCACAGGTTATCACCCCGTCCGAGATCTGCTGCATCAGGGTCTCGACCCACTCGCGCATCTCGATCACGCGCCGGCGGCTGCGCAGCACGCGGCGCAGGGCACGCTCCTGGGTCTGGAACGCTGACTGGGCGCGGTGCTGCTCGCGCCGCACCCAGATCACCAGTAACGCCGCCGCCATCAGATAATGCAACACCTGGGCCAGCGCGAACCCCCAGGGTGCCACGGGCGTATCGCGCAGGAAGGGATAGTCGAGAATATGCACCGCTTCCAGCAGGACAGCCGCGGCGAACCAACGGTGGCCGTTCCAGCGGTAATCCGGCTGATTGAAAAGAAAGCACAGTCCCAGGGCCAGGTAACCGGCGCTGCCCACCAGCGAAGGCAACAGGGCGGTCAATTCAAAAGGCCAATTCCCGTATCGGCCCAGGCCCACCCAGACCGCCGGCACCAGCAAGGCCAGCCCCCAGACCGGTGCTACCCGGATTTGCATATAGAGAGCCACGCCCCAGAGCATGAGCAGCCCCCGCAACGCAGCCAGATAATGCACCAGGCCGGGCATCCGGCTGACATCGACCATGGCGGCCACGGGCGCGGCGTAGCGCGCGGCGGCGGCAACGAAGGCCAGGGACCAGAGCAGGTAGGCCAGGCGGCGCTCACGCCGGTAAAACTGCACGAACAGCGCCGCCACGCTCAGAGCACTGAGGACAGTGCCATAGAGCAGTACGTCAAAGAGCACATTGCTGGTCTGCATGTTCGCGATCCTGCTCCCCCCGGCGATGCAACCACACCATGACTCGTCGGCGCATGGTGACCCGGGCTGCATCACGCCTTCCCGGCGGCTCCTCACGGAGCCCTGTATCAACGGTGCTCCACCGCTGGCGTTGTACGGGTCCAGGTTATTAAGCCTAACACCTTGTCCCCGCACACGGGGAGCAAGCGACAGCCCCCATGGCCCGCCGGGCGCTCAAGCCCTACACTACTAACAGGCTGCCAATCCCGTGCAACGAAAAGGGGCTTTTCATGATCCGCATCGCTATCAACGGTTATGGCCGCATCGGCCGCTGCCTGCTCCGGGCCATTCACGAGCAGGGCCTGGCGGACCGAGTCCAGGTCGTGGCCATCAACGATCTGGCCGATTTCGACGTGCTTACCCATCTGACCCGCCATGACAGTACTCATGGGCCCTTCATGACGCCCGTGGAACGCGACGGGGATCACCTGAAGGTGGGCGAGCAGTCCATTGCCCTGCTGGCCCAGCCCGAGCTGGATCAACTGCCCTGGCACACCCTCAAGGTGGATGTGGTGCTCGAGTGCACGGGGCTGTTCAAAAAGCGCGAGGCCCTGGCCCGGCATCTGGACGCGGGCGCCGGGCGGGTGCTGGCCAGCCACCCCGTGGGCGACGCGGACCGCACCGTGGTCTACGGCATCAATCACACGGACATTACCGACGAGAATCAGGTCATCTCCAATGCCAGTTGCACCACCAACTGTCTGGCCCCGGTGGTCAAGGCCCTGGATGATGCCTTCGGCTTCGAGCAGGGCCAGATGACCACCATCCACGCCTATACCAACGACCAGCCCTTGCTGGATCAGCCCCACAAGGATCTCTACCGGGCCCGTTCAGCCGGCCAGAATATGATCCCCACCAGCACGGGCGCGGCCCAGGCCGTGGGTCAGGTGCTGCCTCATCTGCACGGCAAACTCGACGGCATGGCCGTTCGGGTACCCACGGCCAATGTATCCATGGTGGATCTGCATGCGCTGCTACAGCGCGAAGTTGATGTCGAGGACATGAAACAGACGCTCAGCCGGGCCGCGGAGACCACCCTTGAGGGCGTCATGGCGGTCAACGATGAGCCCCTGGTGTCCATCGACTACAACCACAGGCCCGAATCCAGCATCGTGGATTTGCCCCAGCTGCGCGCCATCGGCCGTCAGGTGAAGGTGATCAGCTGGTATGACAACGAGTGGGGTTTTGCCAATCGGATGCTGGACGTACTGCAACACCTGCATCGGTAGAGAAACCAGGAGGTCGCTCTACCGCCGGGAGCTCTCGCCAAAGTGGCTGTTTGGAAAAGGAACCGCTGATTTCCTCCTAGCCGGGAGAAGGGTCCGGAGCAACCACAGAAAGCACAGGCGTCAGCCGGTGCTTTCTCTGTGCTCTCTGTGATCTCTGTGGTTTTATTTCGGGTTCTCTTGAGGGAGAGAACAAGAAGGGGATTCCAGAGTCTGATCAACCTTTTGCTTTCCGCAGCCTCGGTAGTTGATCCGAGACCCGGAACTGGCTCACCGACGTTGATTTCAACCACAGAAATCACAGAGAGCACAGAGGCAGGGCTTTGTAGCCTCTATGCCTCTCTGGTTCCTCTGTGGTTATCCCGGGCTCAAGGAAACACTGATCTTTCCCCTTCACGGGGCGAGACGTTCAATGCGCCAGCCGCCCTCGCCGTCCGGCAGGTAGCGGAAGCGGTCATGAAGGCGGTCCGGGCGGCCGTGCCAGAACTGGATTTCGTCCGGACGGATGCGGTAGCCGCCCCATTGCTCGGGCATGGGTACATCGCCGCCGTCGAGTTCCGCTTCCAGGCGGACGATGCGCTCAATCAGTTCCGACCGCTCCATGGGCTCGCTCTGGGGGGACACGGCGGCGCTGAGCTGACTGCCGCGCGGGCGGGAGGCGAAGTAATCACGTGAGGTCTGCGCGTCGATGCGCTCGGTGTGACCGGTCACCGTGATCTGGCGGGAGAAGGGCTGCCAGAAAAGCGTAACGGCCACGGCCGGGTTGGCCGCGATCTCGCCGCCCTTGCGACTGTCATAGTGGGTGAAAAAGATCAGACCGTAGTCGTCGATCTCCTTGAGCAGTACGGTTCGCGACGACGGCCGACCGTCGGCGGTGGCCGTCGCCAGGGTCATGGCATTGGGCAGGGGCAGGTCCGCGGCTATGGCTTCATCCACCCAGGCCCGTGCCTGGTCCAGCGGATTCGCCGCCAGCTCGTCCGCGTTCAGCGAAGGCGCGCCGTATTCCTCCCGTATATTCCGCATGCTGCTTCCCGAAGCCGATCCCAAAGGGCGGCATTATAACCGCCGCGACACGGCTACCGGGAGACGTCGTTAAAACAGCGGGCTGAAATGCTCCTCGCGCCCGGCTTCACTGGCCTCGGTGTGACGACCGTCCATGATCTGATGAACCCGGTTTTCCTGCACCTCGTTGTCCACGTCCACCATCACCAGGTAATGGCCCGAACGCACCTGGTCCACATAGGGCCTGAGGTGATGGTTGCAGCGCGAGATACCGATGATGCCGCCCAGCCAGGCGCCGAAACAGGCAAAGAAAGCCGCGCCCACCAGCACCGCCGAGCCGCCCAGTTCCATGGTCCAGGGATCCATGATCGCCAGGAGAAAACCGAACAACGCACCCAAGGCGAGCCCGGCCAGCGCGCCGGTGAAACCGAAAGGCATGAGATCGGTTTCCTCCAGCGGGGTGGTGGTATGGACATGGGCCTGATTCAGTACGGCGTTGCTCTGCCCCATCACATGAAGGCGGTTATCGCCGATCCCGGCCTCGTCCAGGTCACGCGAAATGCTCAGCACGCTCGAAACCGAATCCGTCAGATAATACAGGCGTTGCATGGCAGCCCCTCCTTTTGTTCTGTTTCATGATCCCGTCTTTTCCACTGTACTCCTTTGATGTCCGGAAGAGGGGCAACCGTTACAGCGTTGTCAAAACGAATGGCTATATCGGGTACAGGTTGATTCCGGTTGGGTCTACTGTCCCGTCCGGGTCATTCGTTACATTTCTGCGTGAATCTGCACGCCTTGGACAAGGCGCCCGTCCGCCGGTGTGGTGGTTCCCCATCAAGGACTGGCAACGCAGGCCCAGGGCGCGCAGATTCTCGCCCTTCGGGAGCCCCCATGCGCCCTGATAGCGGCGTTGCGCTGGCTTGATCGGGAACCACCCAACCTGTGCCAGCGCGCCTTGCTCTCAACGCGCCTGGGAACTCGGAAAATGAAAGAATGACCCGGACGGGACACTAGCAGGCTGTTGAAACGCCTGCTCACAAGACGGGACGGGAAACTAACGTTTCAGTTGTACGCGGATACCGCTGTCGCGTTCCGGCAGGGCGGTATCCAGGGGATTGGATCCGATTTCGGTTTCGGCCGTTACACTGATATCCAGCACTCCGTGCTCGGCGTCCGGTGGCACCTCGACCCGTACGCGCACACAAGCGGGCCGGCCCGGCTTGTTCTCGATCCAGCGCGTGGTGTCGCGATCCACATATTCCGAGTTGCCGTCACAGTCCGGATCCAGGAAGAAAGCGTGTTTCCACTGGGTTGTGGCCTGGAGATTGCCGCGGTAATGGAAGCGCACCCGCCCGGGCGTATGAGGGCGGTAATGGAACGGAAACAGCTGGGTTGAGCCGGGCGTAATGGAACGCTGGTCCGGTTTTTTCAGCTCCGGTTCACGGACCACGGCCAACCGGAGGCCGTCGTACTGCACATCCGCGTGCGCCTTGAAACGCCAGTGTCCGCGCTTGATATGGCGCATGGGAGCCACGGGCAAATCCTGCTCCGAAGCCGCCACCGCATGCCAGGTCTCGGGCAGATTCACGCGCAGATCCAGCTCCGTACCCTCGAGTTCCGGCGGCAGCTTGAGCGCGAAATGACCCGCCCGATTCGTGCGGGTATGTGCGTGAACACGGCCCTGATCATCCGCCACGCGTACCGGCCAGCCGGATACACCGGCCTCTTCGCCCTGGCGAAAACCGTCCAGGGGTCGACCGCCAACCCCATTGTCCTCGAAAACGGTACCACTGATCAGTGTGCCCTGGGGCCGGCAACGCCAGGCCGGGGCCACGCCGGGCACGTGCCCCACGCGGAAATTTTCCCAGACGTGTACGCCCCGAGGCGGCTCCAGTGCCACACCGCCGCCCACGATCAATCGGCCCGTGCCTCCGGCGCCGCCCGGCGACGGCGCTTCGCCGCCCGCGCCGCCGCCGAGATCCAGCCGGATCCCGCTGGTGTCGCCAAAGGGCGCCTGCAGCATGATGGTGCCCGCGCCGCCGCCGCCACCGCCGGCGTCGTCTTCCGCGCCACGACCCTCGGCACCGGCGACGGACAGCAGGCCCTTGCCCTGGATCCGTCCGGCCGAAACGACGATGATGCCGCCACCGGCGCCCCCCGAACCGGCCGGCGCCGCATCCCGGGAACGGGTACCGGCTCCGCCGCCACCCCCCGGGATCAGACGCAGCCGGTCCGGCGCCACGCCGGCACCCCCGCGTCCACCCCGGGGCTGCCCCTCGGCATCCCGGCCCGGCGCGCCATCGCCACCACCGGCGCCCCCGCCACCGCCAGAAGCCAGTTCATTGTTGAGGCTCAGGCTGTTACCGCCGCCACCGGCATTGGCCGGCGCGCCCCGGGCCATGCTGCCCTGCGGGTAACCGTCGCTGCGGCCGCGCTGATCGGCTTCGGGCCGGGTATCGCGCAATTCGCCGCCCTCCATGACATAGCGCGGCGTACCCGCCAGGCCTTCGCCCTTGGCGCCATGATGGCCATAGAGCGAGGCACGGTCCGCCGACGTGGGCGCGCGATACCGAAAATCGGCGGCATCGCCCAGCGCCCCCTCCAGCGTAACAGCCGCGCCCCCGCGAAAGCCCTGTCCCTGCGCCCGGAGGGCATGGCCCGCCAGATCCAGGGTGGCGCGCACATCCAGCGCCAGTACTCCGCCCGTGCGCCCATTCCAGGGCAGTGCGCGCACGTCACCACTGAGCGTGGCCTTCTGGTACTGGGGCACGCGCACGAGTTGCCAGCGTGCACGGCCGGGACTGTCAGCAGCCTCCGGCTCGCGGTTTTCGTAACGGTGGATCAGGCCGCCGTCCGGTCCGCCGCCCCGCACCCGGATACGGTCCGAGCCCACATCGTCGACGCGCAGCCATTCAAAATGGCCCGCGCGCAGATCGGTCCAGCCCGCCGCCGGGGTCGCGCGTCGGCTGTCGCCGTAATCCGGATCATTGTCGCTTTGAATACGCGCCCCCTGCATCTGGATCAGCAGGACCCGGTCACCGGCGGCCAGGCCACCGGACGGCCGCGGCGGCTCCAGCGGAATCTCGCGGGCGCCTTCCGCGAGCACCCGGCCGTCGGGGCCCGGAAAATAGTGATTGATCACGTTCTCCGGCTGCGCCGAACCATCGGCACCCGGCTGCGCGCACAGTGGAGCCGTCTGAGCGGGCGTTACCGGCAACAGGAGAACGAGCAGGAGGATCCGGCTGGCAAAGCGCGTCATATCATAATCCGGCGGCCCACGGGCGCGGTACGACCTTCAAAATACCAGTGTTCGCACCCGTTTTCCCACCAGCGATCCGCGCGCCGAACAAGCCGTCAATGCAGGGCGGTGCCGGGCCCGTTTTCCTCGGGCCCGTCTTCGTCGGGCCAGAACAGGTAATTCAGCTGTTCACATTCCGTCATCATCTGAAGCGTGGCATCCAGGGTGGCCTGAACGAAATGCACGAACTGGTCGAAGCTCACGCCCTGACGGCCATAAAGCACATCACAGGCCACGAGCCGGGGCATGGCCTCGTCATTCACATCGGGGAAAATCTTGAGCGCGGGATAGAGCATGCTCAGCCGGGGCGTGTCCGCGTGCACGGCGAACAGCGACGAAGGGCGCAGTTCCAGCTCCGTGCTCAGCAGCACCCATTCCTCTTCAACGAAAATCCGGCAATCGAGCACGGCTTCGCGCTCCTGCATTACCCCAAGGTGCAGGCCGTGACACTGGTCACAGATATAATGATCGATGCCCGCCTGCTCCAGCCAGCGCTGGACCTGGTCGGCGTCGGGCCAGCTCAAGGTCATATCCACCTCCCGTCGGGCCGGGCATCATGGTGGAATCGCTCGCGAAAATAAAGCGCCGCCGCGGTTTTGAGAGCGGCGCCCGTGCCCGCTATGATTAGCAGGCTGTTGGAAAACCCGTTGCGTACTCAGGCTTTCAGGCTGGTTCGCAATCGAGGCGCCCTTTTGAAGGCGGGGCTCGGTCCCGTCGAAAAAGGGCAACGATGAGTGCGGACCAGCCTGAAAGCCCCGCGGGGCGCGGCCTGAAGCGCCCATCTGCTGCACCTGGCCGCTCGGAAAGGGAACCACCCTGTCCGTCGCGACCAGGCACACCAGCTGAACGCTTCAGGCCACGCTGAGTGCGCAAGGGGTTTTTCAACAGCCTGCTAGCCCTTTTGGGAAACGCCCTGTAGACGGGATCAATATCCATGAGCACCACAACCTACATCGCCTTCGCGTCCAGTGAACACCTGCATTCCACCACGGACGGGTTCATCCATCGCATGGCACAGGATTCGCCCCGGCCGGAACCGGAGACCATTGAAACCATCATGGTCAGCTTCCTCGACGAGGCCCTGGATGCCTTCTTTGTCCAGCCCCAGGAGTTTCTCGGGCTGGGCAGCGGCATGCGCCGCATCGTGAACATGACCGTGGATACTATCTCCAAGGCTACACGCATGGTGGTAACGCGCACGGCCAAAAAGATGGATCTGGCACAAAATCACGCCTCCGCCGAATACATGGACACCATGCGCCTTTGTCATACGGATCCGGAGAACAATGAGACCTGGTATATCGCCTTTCCCATTGACGAGGCCTTGCGCGAACAGGGCGAGCTCGCCATTGCCGCGGCCCGCAAGGGGTATACCCAGAGCGCCCGGAACCAGATCACCGAATTTCTCCTGGCGCTGACGGACGTGGGCCTGTACTGGTATTTCGAGGAACCCATGAAACTCATGAAGTTCGGGCCCGTGATTCAGCGCGCGGTCAACATGGGGGTGGAAACCACCCGCAAGGCCACCAAAAGCACCATCAGCAAGGTCTTTCCCAAGCTGGATGATGAGCAGCTGCACGCCGCCGCGGATTACATTGAAGGGCTCATGCTAAAGACCTAGCAGGGGTCAGCCGGGTGCATTATGGACAGCTCCCGGAGACCCGAATACGGTTGTTTGCGACATCTTCACGGACATTCGTATTCCCAAAAAAACAATAAGGAGGTTGGACCCTTGTCACTGCGTCACGCCATTCTGGTACTACTCGACGAGCATGATGCCAGCGGTTACGACCTGGCCCGCGAATTCGCGCGCGGCATTGGTCATGTCTGGAACGCCACCCACCAGCAGATCTATCTGGAACTGGGCCGGCTGAGTGACGACGGCCTGGTGGAATACCGCCATGTGGCCCAGAACGGACGGCCGGACAAGAAACTCTACTGGATCACGGACGCGGGCTACCGGGAGTTGGAGGCCTGGATGGATGAGCCCGCCCCCAAGCCAAGACTGCGCGACGCACTCATGATCAAGATTGCGGGCGGTCATCTCGCCGACAAGGAGCAGTTGCTGCGCGAATTACGTGAGCAGATGGCGGACCATGAGGAAACCATGGCCACCTTCCGCCGCATGGAAGAGGCGTACAACAAGCTCTCCCCGCGGGAACAGGAGAACAAGCGCTTCGAGTGGCTGGCTCTTCGCCGCGGGTTGCTCGACGAGGAGAGCTGGATGACCTGGGCCCGGGAAGTGGAAGCTGAGCTGGTCGAGGGTCTCGACACGCGGGAACAGAACCAGAGCGCCTGACCCGGCTGGAAGCTGTCCGTTCGTGCTGATACGCTCCCGATGCATAATCATCAAAGGGGCCTGAACCTTCATGAAGGGAAGCATGATTCTCTCGCTGATCACGCTTTGTGCCGTCATGCTCTTCATGGAGGATCGTATTGCCCGTTTCCTCCACGGCGGCTCGGAGCCGGCTCCCGAAAACCCGGGTTTCCCGCCGGACATGGCTTTTGTCTCCGACTGGGGCGAGACCCTTGCGCGGTTCTGGCAGGATAGCGCCGGGTTCGTGACTTCCGCAGTCGCCGACGTCACCGACCAACCGGATGACGGGAAAGTCGTCATTACCGAGGACACGCTGAAACAGGTGTGGGTCTGGCGCGAAGACGGCACCATTGAGTCGGCCCCGAAGCAACCGCCCCAGGGCGACGCCCGCAAGGTCATGATCCCCCGGAATATGACGGCCCGCGAATTTTTCGGGGACGCCGATGCGGACAAGAGCGCCGCCCAAACGGCACAACCAAACGACACCCCGGATTCCCCAGCGGATGAGCCGGCATCGGCCGCGGGCGGAACTGACACCGGAACACCACTGGATTCGCTCTCTGCAGAGGAACGCCGGGCCATGCTGAATCAAGGCATGGAAGTGCTCGAGCAACAGTCGAGTGGCCCGGCCGGCCAGAGTCAGCCCTGACCGCATCCCTGATGCTTCAAACTTGCGTTCGCGCACACATTTGCCGATAACGGACACATGCAACGACGCCATCCCCCCGAAAAGCTTGTCAATGCCGACGGCCGCGTTCACCGAGGCCGGTTCACGGCCTCCGTGCCCCGTATCAATGGCCGCGAGTACGACTACCGCACCGCCATGGGCCGCCCGGCGCCGGCCCGGCAGCGCCGTTTCCATTACAAGCAGTTCCAGTATTTCGGGCTGGTCAGCGATGAACTGCTGCTTGGCTGTGCCCTTGCGGACACGGCCTGGCTGGGCGTGGCCTTTTTCTACTGGTTTGAACCCGCCACCGGCGAGCTCCACGAATACAGCTGGCGTTCGCCGCTGGCCCGCCAGCCGCGCCTGTCGCAATCCCCGGTGGAGGGCCTCAGCCGTTTCCGGCAAAAAGGCGTGGATATCCGCATGGGGTATGAATCCGGCACCGACGGCCTCCGCAAGTCCCTGGCCGTGGAACTGCCGGAGCTGCAACTGCACGCGTACATGGACGAACCGACAGACTTCGAGCCCATGTCCATCTGCACCCGCACCGGGGTCAACGGCTGGACCTATGCCAACAAGGTCGCCGGGCGGCCCGTAGAGGGCCATCTGACCTGCAGGGGCAACAGCCGGGATCTGGGCGAACTGAACGCCGGTGGCCACCATGATTGCTCCGCCGGTTACATGCGCCGCCGAACCTTCTGGAACTGGGCCTGCCTCAGCGGTCGAGCCCAGGGCCACTGGCTGGGACTCAACGTCTCCTGCGGCGTCAACGAAACCAGCTTTACCGAGAACTGCTTCTGGCGGGACAATGCGCTGATCAAGGTGGACCTGGTGGATTTCGACTACGATGGCGACGATCTCATGCGGGCCTGGCGCATCCGCAGCGGCGACGCTCGGGTGGATCTGGTTTTTGAGCCGCTCAACCGCCACCGCGAGACGCTGAATCTCGGCTTATTCGCCAGCAACTTCCACCAGATCTTCGGCCGCTTCACCGGCGTGCTGCGCGATGCGTGCGGCCGCGAAATCCGGGTGGACGGCCTGCACGGTTTTGTCGAGGAACAGTACGCCCAATGGTAGAGCCGAAAAAGAAAGCCGCGAAACAACGCAGGAATACGGATCAGCGTGTCCCGGACGCCTCGGGGGGCACGGCCCAGGGGGCACGGGCACGGCGCCGGTTGAACGAGCGGTTACGGCGGGCACTGATCTGGGTGATTCAGTACTGGCGGGAGCTGTTCAACTTCCGTTTCGACAAGTACATGATCATCCAGGTGATTCCCGGCGTTTACGGCCTGGCGCTGGGCGGGCTGGCCGTAGCCCTGGTCTATCTGTCCGTGGAGGCTTTCCTGAATTCACCCTGGCGCGGACTCTTCTATTTGTTCTTCGCGGCGCCGCTAATCTTTCTTCTGGCCGCGTCCATTCTGCGTGCCCTGCTGGAATTCTATATCGTGATTTTCCGGATCGCCGAAAACGTGGATGAACTGGTCGGCATGCGCGACACCGTGGACCGGCTGAGCGGTATCAGCAGCACCGTCGACGAACTGTCCAACATGACCCGCAAACTGCCCTTCTGGAAAGCCATGACCAGCCGCAAGGGCGCGCCCCGTTCCCGGCGCTCGAACCCGCGCGGGGCAGACCCAACGGATCCGGAATCGGACGATTCGTCTTCGTGAAGATCAGACTTCGTAGGGTTCCCGACCGGGCTCCAGCCACCAGCTCCAGGCCCGGCCCAGATACGGATCCTGGCATTCTCCGGCACTGGCAAACCCCATGCGGGTAAGCAGATGATGCGAAGCTTCATCCCCGGGCTCGGTGGTAGTGAGCACCGTCATCTGCGGATTATGGTCCCGGGCAATGCCCACCAGGGCCTCGACCATGGCCGAGCCCAGTCCCTGACGTTCATAACCGGCAAAGATGCGATACGCGATTTCCACACGCTCGCGTTCATCCGGCGGGCCGCGAAAGCCGCAAACACCCAGGGGAACATCATCACGCACGGCGAGATAACCACACCAGGGCGGGTAAAAACCCACCCGATCGTAGTGAGCCTTGCTGTTCGTACAGAGTTCACGCACGACCGGATCCTGAACGTCAATCGCGGGATCCTCCGGCCGCCCCTCGGCGCCAATAGCCACCAGTCTTATCATTGAAATTATCCGGCTATACTACGTCTGGCTATCCACACCCTACCACAGTGCCCGTACCTTTTCCGTGCCCGGCCCGGGTCCAATCTGGATCTTGACAGGCTCTTAACCGGGCAAAAAAAAGGGGCCCACAGGCCCCTTTGTTCTGCTCCGCCGCGGCGGAGCGCTTCAACCGGCCGCGGTGATTTCCTGGATCTGCTCCTGGAGCTTTTTCTGATCGTCACTGGGCTGCGCGGTCTGCAGCGCCATGAGCTTGCTCATGTCGCCTTCGATCTTGATCTGGCCGCTCATGAAACCCTGCATGCCGGCGGACTGATCGTTGTCGATAAAGATCCGGTGCGCAAGATCCATGGGGACAGTCATGGTGGTGGGCGCTTCGCTGTGATGCCCCTCCTCGATCATGCCGCTGACGAGCGACATCGTTTTCTCGCCTTCATCGGTGTCGGTCACGTTGATGTTGATGATGAGATCGTGCAGCGCCGCCGGCGTTTCGATATCCCCGGCCGCTTCACGCAGTTCGCGAACCTTGTCGAACCACTCTTTCGACATGAATTTGAGTTGACTCATGAATAGTCTCCTTGAAGTAGAACAGGCTTCGACGCTCCCGTGCCGCGCACGGCCGATTCAAACGGGCGTTCGAAACTATCCGTACCCTAGCGGAGCCGCCCGGCGCTGACAAGCATGCAATCCACCCGCCGGGCACGGCTCCGGGCGCCAGGGTCAATCCGGTGTCAATACAGGTAGTTGAACATCCGGCGCCGGTATTCGCTGGCCATGGGATCACCCTGGGGCAGGCACTCCAGCACCTTCAGCAGCCCCTTCTGGGCGGCGCCGTCATGCCAATCGCGGTGATCGCGCAAGAGTTGCAGCAGGGCATCCAGACCCTCGCGGAAACGCCCCGATGCGGCCGCCTGGAGACCGAAGGCGTAGAGATCGCCGGGCTCCGGGTTGTTCCCCGCAATGCGTTCGGACAGCGTACTCAGCGGCGAAATATCCTCGCCCTCCAGTTCCTCCAGCAACGCAAAACGGGCCCGGAAGGGCCGTAGTTCTTCGACGTCCTCGGTCACTTCCGCCAGCACCGACTGGGCTTCATCGGTCCGGGATTCGCCCAGCAGGTATTCCACCAGCGTGGCCCGCAGCCGATGGCGCTCGGGCTCCTGCTGCAGCGCCTGCCTCAGGGCCTGTTCCGCCTGCTCGCCCTGGCCCGCCTCGATGGCCTGGCGGACGCGCTCGATGAACTCATCCTCTTTGGCGGCGTCATTTTCTTCGCCGCCCAGCACCGGGGCCAGCCATTCGCGGACACTGGCTTCCGTCTGCGAGCCGTTGAGCTCATTCACCAGCCGGCCCTGGTAGACCAGCTTGAGATCCGGCGCATTCTGAACGCCGAATTGCTGGGCAATCATTTGTTGCTGGCCCAGGTTCACGGTCGCCAGCATCAGCTTGCCCTGCTGCTCGTTGGCAATGCGCTCCAGAATGCCGCCCAGCTGCTGGCTGGCTTCGTCCATGGCGCTGAGAAACGCGAACACGATGGGCACCTGCATGGACTGCTCCAGCAGATGCTGCACGTTCTGCTCGGTAACCTCGACGATATATTGCGGGGATGCTTGCTCCACCGGCTCACTCCTTGCTGCTCCAATGAGGCCGGCTTGTACGACAAGCCGGCGCGTGGCTTTCACTCACGCCGTATTATGGGGGCACCAGGCCGGTCTCCCAAGCACAGCGGCAGCGGAAAAGCCGCCGCGCCGGGCGCGAATGGCGGGTCATCCTTTTTTCACACGGTCACCACGGTGCGGGTATAGACTGGAACCAATTGAAAACAAGGAGCTGTACCATGTTTCTTCTAGCCCTCCTGCTGCTGATTGTTGCCACGGCGGCGATTTTCTACCGCGAATACAGCCGCCCCCTTGGCTCGGCGCTCTTTGCCGGCGCCTGGCTGGCCGTGGGGCTGATTTCGCCCGTGTTCTGGCACCCGCTGGCGCTGGTGCTGCTGGCCGCGCCGCTGGTGGTGCTCAATGTCACCAGTGTCCGGCGCAAGCTCATCAGTGGCCCGGTGCACCGCAAGCTGGCGAAGGTCATGCCGGGCATGAGTTCCACGGAACAACAGGCGCTGGAAGCGGGCACCACCTGGTGGGAACGCGACCTTTTCACCGGCAAGCCCGACTGGAAGAAGTTCTCGAACATCGATCTGCCCGAGCTCAGCGAGAAAGAGCAGGCGTTTCTCGACAACGAGGTGGAAGAACTCTGCGCCATGCTCGATGAGTGGGAGATCCACCACAAGCTCAAGGATCTGCCCGAACCCGTCTGGCAGTACATGAAGGACAAGGGCTTCTTCGGTCTCATCATCCCCGAAAAATACGGCGGCAAGGAATTCAAGCCCTATGCCCAGTCCCGCGTGATGAGCAAGATCGCCTCGCGCTCGCTGACCGCCGCCGTCAGCGCCATGGTGCCCAACTCCCTGGGCCCGGGCGAGCTGCTGGAATACTACGGCACCGAGGAGCAGAAACAGCGCTGGCTGCCGGGCCTGGCCCGGGGTGAGGAAATGCCCTGCTTCGGTCTGACCGGCCCCGAGGCCGGTTCCGACGCCGGCGCCATTCCGGATACCGGCCTGGTCTGCAAGCAGACCATCGACGGTGAAGAAGTGCTGGGCCTGAAGCTCAACTTCTCCAAGCGCTGGATCACCCTGGCGCCCGTCGCCACGGTGATCGGCCTGGCGTTCAAACTTGAGGATCCTGAGGGTTTGCTGGGCGATGACCCGGCGCGCGAAGACATTACCTGTGCGCTGATTCCGGCCGACACCCCCGGCGTGGAAATCGGGCGCCGGCATCATCCGGGGTCGCCCTTCCAGAACGGGCCCATCACCGGCAAGGACGTTTTCGTGCCCATCGATGCCATTATCGGCGGCCCGGAACAGGCCGGTCAGGGCTGGCGCATGCTGATGGAAGCGCTGGGTGCCGGCCGTGGTGTCTCCCTGCCCGCGCTGGCCACCGCCAGCGGCGAGGTGGGCTATCGCGTCACCGGCCAGTTCACCCGCATCCGCCGGCAGTTCAAGGTGTCCGTGGGCGAGTTCGAGGGCGTGCAGGAAGCCACGGCGGAAATCGCCGGTCTGGCCTATACGCTCGAGGCCTACCGCCATCTGGTCACCAAGGGCCTGGAGTCCGGTTCGCCGGGCGTGCTCACGGCCATGGCCAAGTACCACTCCACCGAGATGATGCGCCGCGTCGTCAATCACGGCATGGACGTGGGCGGCGGCCGCGCCATTCAGCTGGGGCCGCGCAACTTCCTGGCCCTGGCCTATCAGTCCGTGCCCATCGCCATCACGGTCGAGGGCGCGAACATCATGACGCGCTCGCTGATGATCTTCGGCCAGGGCGCCATGCGCTGCCATCCGTACCTCTATGAGGAACTCAAGAGCCTGCAGGACGAAGACGCCGAGCGCGGTCTGGACAACTTCGACCAACTCTTCTTCAGCCACGCCGGCTATACCATCTCGCGGACCAGCCGCATGCTGGCGCTGGGCCTGAGCGCGGGCCGGCTGGGCGAGATTCCGTCCGACGCCAGCAGCTTCAGCAAACCCTGGTATCGCATGCTCAACCGCTACAGCGCCGCCTTTGCCGTGAGCGCGGACGTGGCCCTGGGCGTGCTGGGCGGCTCGCTCAAGTTCCGCGAGCTGCTGTCCGGACGGCTGGGCGACATGCACAGCCAGATGGTGATCGCCAGCGCCATTCTGAAATACCACGACCGGCTGGAAGGCGACGAAGTCGCCGACACCCATGCCGAGTATGCACTGCAGCGTGCACTGAGCAGCGCCTGGGAAGCCTTCGATGACTTCATTGACAACTTCCCCGTGCCCGCCATCGCGAAGGTATTGAAGCGCCTGGCCTTCCCCTGGGGCCAGCCGGTCAAGCACCCCGGCGACAACCTCGTACGCAGCCTGGGCGGCTACATCATGGAGCCCAACAAGGTGCGCGAGGATTTGTCACGCTATGTCTATGTTACCGACGATCCCGAGGATTCGCTGGGCCGAGTGGAAAACACCTACAACAAGCTGCTGGACGTTGAACCCGCCTACAAGGCCTTCCTCAAGGCGGACGGCAAGGAGCAGCTCAGCGGCGAAACCCTGAAGGAACGCCTGGAAGACGCGGCCCGGCAGGGCATGATCAGCCAGAGCGACGTCCAGCCCATTCTGGACTACGACGTGCTGCGCTACGATTGCCTGCTTACCGACGCCTTCGACAAGCACCTGGAAGAGGTGGATATGCGCGAGCGGGTGGTGTAAGTTTACTTCTCCGCTCCCGATTTTCACCACAGAGAACACAGAGGTCACAGGCCTCCGTGCTCGCTGTGTTCTCTATGGTTCTTTCGGGCCGCTCGACCAGGCGGCATCTGTGCGCACAGCAATTGTGCCCTCCGGGTTCGCGCTTTAGCCTGCTATCGGGCAAGCCATTCGGGCCAATCCAGGGATGAGCTCTTGTCGGCGGCGAAACGCTTGCGTATAAGCAGGGCAGGTTTCAGCAGGGAGTCGTTTCATGAGTGACACCGGCGGCTACAGCACACCGGCCTTTCGCAAGGTGGAAGAGGTCTTTCGCAAGCAACTGGACAAGGCACCGGGCGGGGGCGCGGCCTGTGTCTATTTTCGCGGCGAGCCCGTAGTGGATGTCTGGGGCGGCGTCAAAAACGAAGGCGGCGACCCCTGGGCCGAGGACACGCTGTCCGTGTCCTTTTCCACCACCAAGGGGGTAACCTCCACCCTGCTCCATCAGCTGGTGGAAGAAGGCAAGCTGGATTATGACGATCCGGTGAGCAAGCACTGGCCCGAGTTCGCCGCGAACGGCAAGGAAGCCATTACCATCCGCGATATCCTCACCCACCGCGCGGGCCTCTTCGGCATCCGGGATCTGGGGCTGACCGCAGCGGATATCACGGACTGGAACAAGGTCACCTCCGCCCTGGCCGCCGCACCGCCCAATCTGGATTACCAGCCGCACAGCGTCTATCACGCCCTCACCTTCGGCTGGCTCATTGGCGAGCTGATCAACCGGGCCAGTGGCGAATTCATCAGTGACCGGGTGCGCACGGCCCTGGCCGAACCGCTGGACCTGGATGGCTGCTTTATCGGTGTACCGGACAGCGAGCACCACCGCATGGCCGAACTGCTCATCGGCCGCGACCCGGAAGCGCCCAGATCCCCCGATACTGCCCGAAAACGCCGCAAGCGCACGATGCGCCGGGCCCTGAACAAGAGCTGGGCCGGCCTGGGCCAGCTGGGCATGGTCCCGGATTTCTCCGCCTTTCTGGAATCGGTGACCATCGAGGATTTCCAGCCCCGGTTGCTGAACCGCCCCGACTATCTGCGCGCGGCCATACCGGCGGTTAACGGCGTCTTTACCGCCCGCTCGCTGGCCCGCCTCTACGGCGCCATGGCCCGGGGTGGTGAACTGGATGGCGTACGCATTTTCCAGCCCGAAACCGTGGGCGCCATTAGCGAACAACAGGTTTTCGCCCTGGACCGATCCCTCTATGCACCCATGCGCTGGCGCCTCGGCTTCCACCAGCCCTTTGTGCTGCGCCGGCGCCGCCCGCGCAAGGCTTTCGGCCACTTCGGCTTCGGCGGCTCCGGCGCCTGGGCCGACCCGGCCCGCAAACTGTCCGTGGCCATCACGGTGAATGCCGGCACGGGTACGCCCTGGGGGGATATGCGTATCCTGCGCTTGGGAGCGGCGGCGCTGTCCTGCGCGGAGAAGGCATAAGCCGTTTCGTCAACCTGGGGCAAGTGATCGCCTGAAGCGCAATAATGGCGCCCTGACGGGCGCAAGCCCGGACGCGCCCCAGCGGGCGCCTTCGACCTCGCCCGCAAAAAAACCGGATCCTCCAATGGTTGGTAAACCCCTTCCCTCCCCTTCTAGGGTGTCGCAAAAGGCAAAGGGTAG
Organism: uncultured Alcanivorax sp.; assembly: GCA_913055795.1. Classification (GTDB taxonomy): domain Bacteria; phylum Pseudomonadota; class Gammaproteobacteria; order Pseudomonadales; family Alcanivoracaceae; genus SLJS01. The sequence continues at coordinate 21,554 of CAJXLA010000024.1, forward strand.
GGTGCGCCGTGCGCACCACTGGGCCTGGAAGGTGCGCACGGCGCACCCTACAGCTTGTTCGACAGTCCAGGATGCAAAATTCAGAGGCTTTTGCGACACCCTCCTTCGCAAGGGGAGGACCATGGAGGGGGTCGGGTCCAGTGCGGACCTTAACAGCCTCTTAAACCGTCACTCCAACAGGCCCCGTAGCGGCGCTGAAAGCTGAGTCGGATCGGCTTTCTCTTCCAGTTCCGTCGTATCCCGGGAATTGTAGGTGTTCCAGAAGAGTACGGGGCCGTTGGTCTCGCCCAGCGCATCCAGGAAGGCGGCCGCGGCCTTGCCGGTATAGGTGGGTTCCAGTTTGAGGCCGTGCTCGGCGAACTGCTCGATCGCTTGCTGCCCTTCCGAAGTTGCCTGCCCATAGCCCGCGCCGAAATAGTTGTCGTGCAGGATGGGTTCGGGCACCGCGGGGCGCCGGTGCTTCAGGTGCCGGTCCAGAAACTGCAATGTCTGTTGCATCAGCTTGCCCACGGTCGCCGGTGTGCACGCGGGAAAGGGGCCAAGATGGGACGGCGCGACGCGCACGCCGTCCACGCGCGTGGACAGACCGGCCAGGGCACAGCCAATGGTCAGTCCCGCCAGGGTGGCGCTGGAGCCCACCGGACAAACGATGCGTTCGGGCACGGGCATGTCACCCGCGTCAATCTGATCGCGCAGTTCCAGCGCGGCATTCACGAACCCGAGCGTGCCTTCCACACTGGAACCGCCGGCAAAGAGAAAATAACGGTCCCGGCGCAGCCGTGCCGGATGCAGATAGAACGAAGCCACGGTGCGCGCAAGGGTGCGCTTGTATTCCAGACACGCGCCCAGCGCCTGCATCAGTCGCAGATTGCGCCGCACCGTGGCCGTAACCGGCTGATCAAAGAGCAGCACCGTACACCCCAGCCCCGCTTCGCGGCACATCAATGCCGTGGCCACGCCATGATTGGTGCCGGTGGCGCCAAAGGTGATGATGTGTTGCTTGCCCTTTTGCAGGGCATCCGCAATGATGAATTCCAGCTTGCGGATCTTGTTGCCGCCATAGACCGGATGCGTGAGATCATCGCGCTTGATCCAGGCAGGGTCCGCCAGCCCCATGGATTCCACGGGCGTGGGCAGCTCCGCGAGATCGCGGTGCGCCACCACTGCTTTCAGTTCGGGATAATCACGAAAGAGCGGACGCATCAGGCGTTCACCTCGTCCGGCTCGCAATGCAGTTCGAAGGCCATGGCTTCATGAACGCCCGAGCTTTCACCACCCGCACCCAGACCAGAATAGTAAAGCGTCACCACCGGCCCCTTGAGCCCGAGGTTGAGCAAACGGAACAACCCGGCCAGCGGCGGCGGAAATCGGTGATGCCGGTCGAGCAACGCCAGAAGAAGACGAATCGCGAACAACGGCATCCAGCGCAGAACCATCAACAACAGGCCCAGACCCTGAATATCCCCTTCATCCACGCCTTCCAGCACAACATCGACCTGTTCGATACAGCCCGTGGCGGAAAAGGCGGGCAGGGTGTCCGTGCCGGGCAGATAACAATCCCCCAGCCGTTCCAGCGAACGCAGTTGCAGCGCCGAGAAATAACGCGATTGAACACTCATGCCACGCCCTCCAGGCTCCGGTCGCCGAAGAGCGCGCGCATCTTTTCTCCGGCGTGATGACTGTTGGCCATGATCGTCAGCGACGGATTGATCCCCGGCGCCGAGGGAAAGATGGAGCCGTCAGCGATATGCAGGTTCTCCATGCCGTGGACCTGAAAGTCGGGATTCACCACGGCCTGATCGCGCGACTGGCCGATGGCGCAGCCGCCCATCTGGTGGAGACTGAAATTGAAGTTCGAGGTGATAAATTCGCGCGCGCCCAGGGCCTCATAGATCTCGCGCACCACCGAGACCCCGTCGCGCCCGCGCCTGAGGTCTTCGCCGGTAATGGGTTTGCGGATCTTCAGCCGGCCCTTGCGGTCCACGCGGATCCGGCCCGGCACCACATCACGGATACAGACCTCCATGCTCGCCATGTGGCGATACTGCTCCATATAGCGCTGCTGGAGCCGACCGTGTTCCGGAATCAGCATGCTCGCGCCGATGGGGCCGACAAAGACGTTTTCCAGCTTGAAACCACGCCGGCGGAAATCCGGCTCATCGGATTTCACCGCCTGAAGCGCGCCCTTGTGCGCGTCCACCTTTTCATCAAAGAGCGCCAGGTTCATCCATTGCGGATGAGAAAAGAAACGCTCGCCCAGCGCCGGCAAGTGTTTCCCGAAACCACTGTTGAGCAGGATGCGGCTGGTGCCCAGGGCGCCGGCGGCGACCACGCCGCGACGGGCGCGGACGGTACGAAATTCTCCGTCCTGGTAGCCGGTGACTTCCACATGGTCGGCGTGATGCCGGATGCGCTCGACCAGGAAACCGGTCTCCACCTGCAGCCCCTGCCGGCGCGCCCGCTGCAGAAAGGTCACCGGCATGCTCTGTTTGGACTCCCGCCGGCAGCCACCCAGGCAGGCCATGCAGTCGTTTTCGGCAACCCGGCAGTTGCTCTGCCCGCGCCGGAGCGAGCCCCACTGATAGCCACAGGCCTCGAACCCCCGGGCATAGAGTTCGGCGTTACGGTTCCATTCGTCCCGGCCCAGCGTATGCAGCGCCAGTTGCTGCTCCACGGCGTCGTAGTGCCGCGCCATGGCCCCGGTCGAGAAGAAGTCCACGCCGCTGCGTTCGCGCCAGTCGTCCAGCGCCAGATCATCGAAGCGATCCAGCAGCGCCTGGTTCACCACAGTACCGCCGCCCAGCACCTTGCCGCGCAGGAACAGCAGGTTGGCGCTGGTGGTGGCATCCATGCCCCCGCTCCAGTAGAGCCGGGCATTGGCCAGCATCTCGTTGCGCGGGTATTCCTCCGCAATGTAGTCCTGCCCGGCCTCCAGCATCACGCAATCCGCCCCGGCCCGGGTGAGCTCATCAGCAATCACCGAACCGGAGGCGCCGGAGCCGATAATGACCACGTCCTGGAAGCAAGCCATAGGCATCCCTTTGAAATGGTACGTTCGTGCAAATCGTACAAAATCCCGCCACCCCGCGAAACACCCCGATCGGGCCAGGATGGGACCCGCGGCGAAATGTCCGGCATAACCATAGAGGTCGGTTTTTTCTTTCTCTGTGATCTCTGTGCTCTCTGTGGTTGTTCTTTTTGGGGTTTCATCCGTTGGCCGCAAGCCGAGAATTGGACTCAAGGCTCTGGAAGCGCCCGTCCCGGCGATCCCTCGGAGGAGGAAGAGGTCTTGTCCTGATTTGAACCACAGAGAGCACAGAGATCACAGAGAAGGCTCTTGCCTGACTCCGTGCCCGCTTTTGGGCTCTGTGGCGAAAATCCTGGCGAGGTTGCCTCCTCCGCTGTTCGCCCTGGCCCGGGCCCGGAGTTCGCCCATCCGACAACCACTTGAGCGGATTTCGCACAGCCAGCGCCGTCGCTGGCTTGTATACTCCGCGGCCATGGAAGCCACCCCCGAACAGGTCCTCGAGCGCGTCTTCGGCTATCCGAGCTTCGTCGGCGAGCAGGAAGCGATCATCCATTCCGTGGTCGACGGCGGTGACGCCCTGGTACTAATGCCCACCGGCGGCGGCAAGTCCCTGTGCTATCAGGTGCCCGCCCTGTGCCGGCCCGGTTGCGGGGTGGTGATCTCGCCGCTGATCGCGCTCATGCGCGACCAGGTGGATGCCCTGCGCGAGCTGGGCGTACGCGCCGGTTATCTCAACTCCACCCTCGACGCCGACACGGCGGCGGCCAACGAGCGGGCCCTGCGCAACGGCGAGCTGGATCTGCTCTATATCGCTCCGGAGCGGCTGAATCAGCCGCGCATGCTGGAACTGCTGCATCAGAGCCCGGTGGCGCTATTCGCCATCGACGAGGCGCACTGCGTCTCGCAATGGGGCCACGACTTTCGTTCGGACTATCTGGAGCTGGGCAAGCTCCACGAGCAGTTCCCCTCGGTGCCACGCATCGCGCTTACCGCCACGGCGGATCTGCGCACCCGTGAAGAGATCGCGCGCCGGCTGGACCTGGAAGACGCCCGGCACTTCATCGCCAGCTTCGACCGGCCCAATATCCAGTACCGCATCACCCAGAAGACCAATGCGCGCCAGCAGCTGCTGCGTTTTCTCAAGACCGAACATGCCGGTGACGCCGGCATCGTCTACTGCCTGTCGCGCAAGAAGGTGGAAGCCACGGCCCACTGGCTCAGGGAACAGGGCTTCAATGCCTACCCCTATCACGCCGGCCTGCCGGCAGAAGACCGCAACCTGAACCAGCAGCGTTTTCTGCGCGAGGAAGGCGTCATCATTGTCGCCACCATTGCCTTCGGCATGGGCATCGACAAACCGGACGTACGCTTCGTCGCCCACCTGGATCTGCCCAAGAGCATCGAATCCTGGTATCAGGAAACCGGCCGCGCCGGCCGCGACGGCGAACCGGCCACCGCCTGGCTTGCCTATGGCCTCCAGGACGTGATCAAGCTGCGCCAGATGCTGGAAAACTCCGAGGGCGCGGAAGAACACAAGCGCGCCGAGCGCTACAAGCTCGACTGCATGCTGGGCCTGTGCGAAGTCACCACCTGCCGCCGCCAGGTGCTGCTGGATTATTTCGGCGAACGCCTGGACCAACCCTGCGGCAACTGCGACACCTGCCTGCAGCCCGTGGCCACCTGGGACGCCACCGAGGCCGCGCGCATGGCCCTGTCCTGCGTCTACCGCACCGGCCAGCGCTTCGGCGTGAACCACATCATCGACGTACTGCGCGGCGGCGATAACCAGAAGGTCCGCCAGTTCAACCACAATGAGCTGTCCACCTGGGGCATCGGCACCGATCTCGATGCCAACCAGTGGCGCTCCGTCTTCCGCCAGCTCGTCGCCCGCGGCTACCTCCAGGTGGACGTGGACGGCTACGGGGCCCTCCACCTCACCCAATCCTGCCGCCCCATCCTCCGCGGCGAGGAAAACGTCCAGCTCCGCGAGGATGCGAAGGAAAAGCCCGCCAAGGGCCCGAAGACCAGCCGCCCCGACAAGGACACCGCCATCCCCGAGGAAGACCAGCCCCTGTGGCAGGCGCTACGGGCCCGGCGCAAGCGCATCGCCGACGAACACGGCGTGCCGCCCTATGTCATCTTCCATGACGCTACACTCATGGATATGCTGGCCCGGAGACCGCTCCGGGAAAACGACATGCTGTCCGTGAGCGGGGTGGGCGAGTCCAAGCTGGAGAAGTACGGGGCGGAGTTTCTGGAGGTAATCAGGGAACACGAATACCCCACCGACGCCTGAGGGCGTCAGTCGCAAGCCCAAAGCCGAAAGTCCAAGAAAACTGCCGACAGGCCCCCACCGGCACCCGCCCCGTATCTGCGCCATTGCACGCAACCCCCTCTCCAAAGAGTCTTGCAAAGACAACGCAATACGGCGCACGATACTCAGAGCAACATCCGATTTGGCATCGAACACGCGCACGAATCAAGGGACTAAAAACAGACGGAGCCCGGAGCAGCGCATTTTCGTGCCGGCGGAAAAACAGATATAGGCAATAGTTAACGGACGTAATTTCCAGAGGATCGGAATGCCAGAAATATGTCGTTTCTTTGGTATCGTGATCCGGATGTATTTCGAGGATCATAATCCTCCGCACATACATGTGGAACATCAAGGAGAGGCTGCAATTTTTGATTTCAACGGGAACATCCTGAAAGGCAGGCTCACGTCACGGACCGCTGTAAAGCTCGTGAGAGAATGGATTGACCTCCGGGCCAACGACCTTCGCAAGGACTGGGAGCTTGCCCAATCAGGAAACGCCCTGGACAAGATCGATCCGTTGCCGTGAGAGAAACTATGTGGAATTTTAACGACATAAAAAAGCTTGAGTATCAAGGCAAGTATTCGTATTTCGTGGAGTTCGATGACGGGCTAAGTGCCACCCTCGACTTCTCCTGGTTGCTCGAGCGAGGGCCTGTGTTCCATGAACTCAAAGACGAGAACCTTTTCTCACAGGCTCGAATTGAGGGCGGAACCATCTCCTGGCCCAACGGTGCCGATATCGCTCCTGAGACCCTATACGAAAGATGCCGGCAAGCTGGTTCAGATGACACCATGCAGCGGGCGTGACGGCGCAAGTCGAAAGCCGAAAGACGAAAGTCGCAAGACATTTCCAGCATATCTGCCATTAGCCCCATATTCTCGTCCTCGCTCCAGTAACCACCGCCTTAATGGGGCTGTCGTAAAGGTCGATGAACGCGCAGGAGGGGCGGCCCCATCGAGAACAACGTCGAATCAGGTGGTAACTACTCCAAAAATAACCACAGGGGACACAGAGGACGGGCTTTGGATCTCTGTGGCCCTCTGTGCTCTCTGTGGTAAAAATCGCGAGATGGTTCTCCCTCCGGATCCCGGAGTCGTGGCAGATAGACAGACTTTTACGACTGCACCGCACACCGTAGAGCTTTGACAAACATGCAGATCTGTGAGTACACTGTACTCACTTTATATCAAAGATCAATCTTTGGAGGTTGTCGTGGCTGGTGTAGCCGACCGGGCGCCGAAGGATCAGCGCCTGAATTTGCGCGTGGACGCAGAGACACGGGATCTGCTGGAGCGCGCTGCAGCGCTCAACGGCACGCGGCTGAGCGAGTTCATTCTGGGCGTTGCTCGCGAGCGCGCCGAGCGCACCGTCGAGCTGCCCACCCGCACCCGTGTGAGCCCACAGGAGTTCTGCCGGATCCTGGATATGATCGAGCATCCGCCGGACCCGACCGATTACCTGACCGAGGCGATGGCCGAGTAAGTTGCCCGGCCGCAGCCCAGGGTGAAACAAGGATGAACCGGGCGGCCTTGAGGGAGATCCATGCCCAGTCCATTTCGGATCGAGCCTTTCGACAAGAAACGCCACGGCCGGGATCGTTTTGATTGCGGCCAACCCATGCTCAATAACTACATCCAGCACCAGGTTTCGGCGGACATCCGCCGGAACCTGGCCCGCTGTTACGCCGCTGTCCATGAGGATGAACCCGCACGCCTGGCCGGCTACTACACCCTTTCCGCGTATTCAGTCGAGGCGGGTGGCCTGCCGGAAGAGCTTGAGAAGCTTCCCTATCCCGAGATCCCGAGCGTGCTGATCGGGCGCCTGGCGTGCTGCCGTACCTTCCGGGGCATGGGGCTGGGCAAGGCGCTGGTGGTGGATGCCCTCAAACGCGCCGTCGCCATGCATGACCACCTGGGCATCCATCTGGTGGTGGTCGACCGCCTGGGCGAGGATGTGGTCGAGTTTTACGCGAAATTCGGGTTTGAGGAGACTGAAAACGGGCAGTTAATTCTGCCGGTGAAGACCGTGAAAGCTTCCATGAGAAGTTGAACCTGGAGGGGCGCCTGCATTTCACTAAGCGAACGGTGGCCAGATCTTGAATCTGTGCCTCTCCGTGCTTCCAGGGCAAGAACCGCCCGGAAGCGCGAGGCAATAATCACAATTCAAGACCTGAGCCCGTTCACCACATTGCTCGATGGGTCATGAGTGGCTTTACGCGCACCGGGATCACTCCCCTTGAATGTAGCTGTAGCCTGACAAACCGTGCCCGCCGTAGGACATCGGGCGAAGCCGAAGGCGAGCCCGAAAGATCGGGCCCCGCTGAGCCGCCGAGGGCGGCGGGCGGAGCGCAGGACAGCTTCGCCAGGGAAGGCGAAGCTAGGTGAGCCAAATCGTGGACGATTTGTCTCGCCGCGTCCTGCGTGGAGCCCGCCAACCAAGG
>CAJXLA010000025.1 GCA_913055795.1 uncultured Alcanivorax sp.
CCCGCCATTCTGGAATATATCCCCTATCGGCGCCGGGATCTGACCCGGACCCGCGACGCCGTCATGCATCCCTATTTCGCCGGCCACGGCTATGCCTCGGTGCGCGTGGACATGCGCGGCAGCGGTGATTCCGAGGGAATCCTGCCGGACGAATATACCCGGCAGGAACTGGAGGACGGCCGCGAGATTCTGCGCTGGCTGGCGGAGCAGCCCTGGTGCAACGGCCACTGCGGCATGATCGGCATTTCCTGGGGCGGGTTCAACGGCCTGCAGATGGCGGCACTCCAGCCGCCGGAGCTGGGGGCCGTGGTGGCGGTGTGCGCCAGCGACGACCGCTACGCCGACGACGTTCATTACATGGGGGGTTGCCTGCTGGGCGACAACCTGTCCTGGGCATCCACCATGTTCGCCTTTAACGCCCTGCCGCCGGACCCGGAGATCGTGGGCGATGACTGGCGGCGTCTGTGGCATCAGCGCCTGGAGAACAACGAGCCCTGGGTCATCGAGTGGCTGCGCCATCCCCACCGCCGGGAATACTGGCAGCATGCCTCGGTGTGCGAGGATTACAGTGATATCCAGTGTCCCGTCATGGCGGTGAGCGGCTGGGCGGATGGCTATTCCAATGCCGTCTTCCGGCTCATGGAGAACCTTCAGGTGCCGCGTCAGGGGCTGATCGGCCCCTGGTCGCACAAGTATCCCCACGAGGGCGTGCCGGGACCGAACATCGGCTTCCTCCAGGAAGTGGTGCGCTGGTGGGATCACTGGCTCAAGGGCACGGACAACGGCGTGGATCAGGAGCCGGTGCTGCGCGCCTGGCTGCAGGAGTCGGTACCGCCGTTCACGCATTATCAGCGCCGACCCGGGCGCTGGCTGGCGGAGCCGGACTGGCCCAGCCCCCATGTGCAGACCCAGACCTGGCAGCTGGACTCCGGCGACCGCCTGTTGCCCGACGGCGAACAGGTGGACACGGATCCGCTGCCCATCCAGTCGCCGCTGTCGGTGGGCCTGTTCGCGGGCAAGTGGTGCTCCTATATGGCCACGCCCGATCTGCCGCACGATCAGCGTGAGGAGGACGGCGGCGCACTCATCTTCGAAAGCCCCACCCTGGACAAGCCGCTGGAATTGCTGGGCTCGCCCACGCTGGAAGTGGAAGTGTCCTCGGACCAGCCCGTGGCCATGCTGGCGGCGCGCCTGTCGGACGTGGCGCCGGACGACAAGGCCACGCGCGTGACCTATGGCGTACTCAACCTTTGTCACCGCGAAAGCCACGAAAATCCGGAGGAGCTGGAGCCGGGCAAGCGTTACAAGGTGCGGCTGACGCTCAATGGCTGCGCGCAGCAGTTCCCGGCCGGGCACCGCTTGCGGTTGTCGCTGTCCACCTCCTATTTTCCGCTGGCCTGGGCGCCGCCGCAGCCGGCACGGCTGACCATCTATCCCGGGCCCAGCAAGTTCCATCTGCCGCTGCATCATCATCATGATACGCCGCGCGCACCGGAATTCGCCGAGCCCGAGGGCGCGCCGCCCATCGAGGATCAATCGCTGGAGCGTGCGCAGAACAACTGGTGGGTGAAGCGCGACCTGGCGCTGGATCTGTCCACGCTCGAGGTGATCAATGATCCGGGCTGGGAGTACCTGCCCGAGGTGGATCTGGAGAAAAAGACCGCGACCCGCGAGTGGTACAGCTATTGCCACGACGAATTTGATTCGCTGCGCGGCGAGACCCTGTGCGAATGGGGCTTTGCCCGGGGCGACTGGCAGGCGGAAACCGTCACCCGTACCGTGATGACCTGTGACGCGGAGAACTTCTACATCCACGCCCAGCTGGATGCCTGGGAAGGCAAGACCCGGGTGTTCTCGCGCAACTGGAACGAGGCCATTCCGCGGAATCTGGTGTAATCCGGCGCTGAATCAAAACGACCTAAAATAACCACAGCGACACAGAGACGGGCCGTCTGTGGTCGCTGTGATCTCTGTGGTAAAAACTGGGCAAGGTCGTCTCCTGTTATTTGCAAGCTCCTCGCCGATGTAACGGCTGAATCGGAATGTCCAGATAGGCGCGGACATTCTGCTCGGTCCGGGCGTTGTGCTGATTCCCCTGACACTCATGCTGCTGTACGGCCCTATCCTTGCCATAGCGGAGCCCTAAGGCGGTGCCGATGAGCAATCAGGTCTGATCGGGTTCGCCGGGCCATGGTGCCGGTGCCGCTGACCGCACCTGGTCCCGGCCCTCGCGTTTGGCCTGATAGAGCCATTCGTCTGCTTCCCGGATCAGCTCGGTCAGGTTTTCGTGCTCTTCCTGTACGGCAACCCCGAAGCTGGCCCGCAACGCGATGGCGGGGCCCAGCTCGCGGACCGGCTGATGGCCGAGCTCCGAGCGCACCCGCTCGGCGACCGTCCGGGCCTCGTCCAGGCCGGCACCGGGTAGCAGCAGGACAAATTCCTCGCCGCCCCAGCGCGCGGCCAGATCGCCCCTTCGGCTTGCCTGCTGCAGTACCCGGGCGACGGTGATCAGGGCCTGGTCGCCCACGGCATGGCCGTAGCGGTCATTAATGCGCTTGAAGTGATCCAGGTCCAGCAGCACCAGTGCGAGGTCACCCCCAGTGCGCCGGCTCAACTGATACAGCCCTTCACCCTGTTCCAGCAGCGCACGTCGGTTGAGCAGGCCCGTGAGTGGGTCCACCCGGGCGCGCTGTTCGGCCCGTTCGCGGGCGCGGTCGTGTTCGCGTACCCGATACGCCACCGCCAGTGCCAGCAGGGTGGCCTCGATGAGCAAACCGAATTCGACGGCCCGGAATCCGGCGGCACTATAAGGGATCCAGCCCCAGACGGTCAGGGTGGTAACAATGGCGCCCGCGCTGCCGCTGATGACCGCCAGGAGAAAATAGCGGGCCGCGGTATACCCGCGCCACAGGGCCAATCCCCCCAGCACCAGCATGACGGCGAAAGCCACCAGCACCACGGTGAAGGCGAGCAGCGCGGCGCTCGTCTGCCGGTCCAGTGCCACCATCAACGCCATCAGCGCCAGCGCCGCCAGGGAAAAACCGCGCAGGCCCCGCTGAAGGCCCGGGGCGTGCCCGGCGAGATTCAGAAAGGTCCCGGCAAAGCGCAACCCGGTGACCGCGAAAAGCACCATGCCGATCAGAATGGAATAGGCCTGAATTCCCGGGGCCTGGGGCCAGAGCCAGTTGTAGCCATGGCCGGTATAGGCCAGATTCATCAGCAGGAAGACGGCCAGGTAGAGGGAATAATCCCGGTGCTGGGCCTGGCGCAGGCCGAGATACAACAGCACGTTGTACAGCAGCAGTGCCAGCAGAAAGCCGTAGACGAGTCCGTAGGTATAGCGGGTACGTTCTTGCAGGGCCTGGAACTGGCCCGGCGAGAGCAGTTGCAGCGGCATGAGCATGGGATCCGGGGTTTCGGCGCGGAGATAAATGTCCGTGATTCCGGGCGCGAAGTCATGGCGCACATGGTAGCCCAGGCCGGCCACAGGTCTTTTCCAGGCCCGGTCGCCGTCGCCGGCCATGAAGCGCTCGTGCCTGCGCCCGTCGCGCACCACATGCACATCGATTCGGTCGATCCAGGTGGCTCCGGCGACAAGATCCAGCGTCCGGGGGGCATTGCCCGGATTCTGTACCGCCAGGTGAAACCAGACGGGAGCAGCGCCGATGCCGAAGGAACGCGGCCGACTGCCCAGGGGCTGGAAGTCCCCCTGGCGGGCGTGGTGTATCGCTGTAGCCAGGTCCAGGCGCTGATCGGCCTCCTGAAACCAGCTCGGGTCGGGCTGTGCCGCCTGGAAGTCAGCCCATCGGAGCGTTTCCGACTGTGCCCCGGTGAACAGGGTGAAGAGCAGCACAATCGACAACAGGGACTGGATAAGGAGCGGGCATCGCTCTCGGACAGACTGGGCCATGATCAAAGGGTTCCGAACATGACACAAGCTTACTCCGCCCGCTATCATGGGTCCATCAGATCAGGCTGTTTTTCACGTCGTTCGGCTTCGGGTGGCGGGTCTGCCTCGGCCGCCGGGAAGCCGCCACAGGAGTTGTCCCATGAGTGATGCCCCGGCCAAAACAAGCGCGATCAATGTGCTGGGTACGCCTTTGGTGGTGTGCGGCACGGATCCGGTGACCGGTTTCTACCGGGACGGTTGCTGCCATACGGATAAGCGGGATGCCGGTACCCACACGGTCTGCGCGGAGGTCACCCGCGAGTTTCTGGAGTATTCCCGGAGCCGGGGCAACGATCTCATGACGCCGCGGCCGGAATTCGGTTTTGTCGGCCTGAAGCCCGGCGACCGCTGGTGTCTGTGCGCGAACCGCTGGTTCGAAGCCTGGCAGGCCGGCAAGGCTCCCGGTGTGGTGCTGGAAGCGACCCATCAGCGTACGCTGCAGAAGGTGCCCTTCGAGGCGTTAAAGGGCTGCGCGGTGGATCCGGCCTGACCGTTCAGTCTATTTGCAGGCTTTGCGTGACCCGGGTCACGCACTGGCGCAGGTTGTCCGCCTCATCGTCGCCATTCATGTCGCATGTCACGAGCGCATCAGCCTCGTTATCCGTAATGGGATCATGCGTGGCGAGCTGATGCTCGAGCACATCCGTGGTGGCTTCGGACGGATCGCCGCCGCTGCGCCGGCGTGCTTCCACGCGCTCGCGCAGGGTGTCCGCCTCGGCTGCGCAGTCGACGATGCGTAGCGTCACGTCGCGACGCTGGGCTACATCCTCGAGCCGCGCACGTTGCCACTGCTTGAGAAAGGCGGCATCCACGATGACCGGATGGCCCGCACGCAGTAGCGCGTCCGCGGTTTCCGCCAGATGCTCATAGGTGCGTTGGCTGGCGTCGGGCTGGTAAATGCCGTCGCCCAGTTCCGAGCCGCTGTCCTCGGTGGCGTCCAGCTCGAAGAGACGCTTGCGCTCGACATCCGAGCGCAGCCGCACGGCGCCCAGGCTCGCGAGCAGTTCCGAGGCCACCCGGCTCTTGCCGGAACCCGAAAACCCATGCATCAGCATGAGAACGGGTGGCTCCCCGTGGATGAGCCGTTGCGCCAGGCTCACATACTCATCGGCCGTTGAGCGCAGCCGCGCGGCACGCTCGTCGTGGCCCTCCTGCTGTGCCTGGCCGGCCTGCAGCCCCTGAACCTTGGCGCGCACCATGGCGCGGTAGACCATGTAAAAGCGCAACAGCGCCAGTCCTGCGAAATCGCCGCGTACCTGCAGATAGGCGTCCAGAAAGTGATACCCCAGATCGCCCCGGCCACGGTCGATACAGTCCATGACCACGAAGGCGACTTCATTGATGACGTCGACCCAGCGCAGTTCGGCACTGAACTCCAGACAGTCAAAGGCTACGGGGCGGCCGTCGACCCGGGCGATATTGCCCAGATGCAGATCACCATGGCACTCGCGGATAAAGCCCTCACGGTGGCGCGTCGCGAACAGCTCGTGCAGGCGCTTGCCCTCACTGTGCGTCCACTCGCGTAGTTCATCCAGTTCCCCCGCGCGCGTCGGTGCGTTCTGTTGCGCCATCTCCGTGAAGTTGTCCAGCGCGGGCTTGAGCACGGCGTCCGGGCTGCCATATTCGGACTCTTCGCAAGCCGCGGGCAGCTGTGCATGAAATTCGGCAATACGCTCCGCCAGTTCGCGCATGAGCCGTGGCGTCAGCTCGCCGTCGGCAAGCAAGCGATGGAAGATCTGATCCTGATCAAAGCGCCGCATCCGCACGGCGTATTCGATGGCTTCACCATCGCCGCCGAGCACAGGCTGATCCGGTGAACCCGAAATGGAGGTGACGTCCAGATAGAGTTCCGGTGCCAGCCGGCGATTGAGCTCCAGCTCCTGCTCACAGTAATAGCGGCGTGCCTCCAGGGTGCTGAAATCGGCGAAGGGGAGAATAACGTCCTTCTTGACCTTGTAGGCATACTCGCCGGCAAGCAGGATCCAGGAAATATGGGTTTCGATCACCTCGACCCGGTCCACCGGGTGAGCGTAGATGGCTGGTTGGCTCAGCGCCTTGATCAGTGGTGTCATGATGTTTGCGGGCCTTGTCGCGGCATCGGCATCGGACTGCTAGGATTGTACGTCATATTGACCTTGCCCTCCCAGTGAGGCTTCACCGGATGAGCGGAGCCGCCATGTCCTTTTACGAAAATCACGTCCTGCCCCACATGATTGACTGCGCTTGCGGGTCGCCGTTGATCATGAAGGAGCGCAGCCGGATCGTGCCGCGCGCGAGCGGCACCGTGCTGGAAGTGGGCATGGGCTCGGGCACCAATCTGCAGTTCTATGACGGGCAACGCGTGGATCTGGTGTACGGGCTGGAACCGTCCGAGGGCATGCGCCGGAAAGCGGCCGGCAATCTGGCACGCTCTTGCGTGCCCGTGGAATGGCTGGATCTGCCCGGCGAGACGATACCGCTGGATGAAAACACCGTGGACACGGTGCTGTTGACCTTCACGCTGTGCACCATCCCCGACTGGCGCGCGGCACTGACGGAAATGCGCCGGGTCCTTCGTCCGAACGGAACCCTGCTGTTCTGCGAGCATGGCCGCGCCCCGGAGCCCCGGGTGCAGCGCTGGCAGGACCGGCTCACCCCGGCCTGGAAGAAGATCGCGGGCGGCTGTCACCTGAATCGGCCCATCGACGAACTGCTGACCGAGGGCGGTTTCCGGATCACCGAAATGGACACGCATTTTCTGGACAAGACGCCAAAGTTTGTCGGCTATATCTATTCGGGTGAAGCTGTTCCCGCATGACGGCTCCGGGCATTGTCCCGTGCCCCGGAATCCGGCATGCTCGCGCGGGTATCCTATCCCGAACAGCGAAAGGAGATCCGCATGCGTTGGCTACAGCAACTGGTAGTAAGCGCGCTGCTGCTGGCTCTGGCCGGCGCAGTCCACGCCGAACTGCAAACCGAAACCGTGACGTACAACATCAAGGGGCAGACTTTCAATGGCTACATTGCCTGGGATGACTCGGTTGAGGGCAAGCGTCCCGGCGTGCTTGTGGTGCACGAATGGTGGGGCCATAACGAATTCGTGCGCGATCAGGCGGACAGGCTGGCAAAGGAAGGCTATACAGCTTTCGCGCTGGACATGTACGGCGCGGACAAGAAGGCCGAGCACCCCGACGACGCCAAGGCCTTCATGAAGGAAGCGACCAGCGACTTCACCAAGACCCGCCGGCGTTTCAACAATGCCCGCGAGATCCTGATGCGTCACGAGACCGTGGACCCGCAGCGCATCGCCGCCCAGGGGTATTGTTTTGGCGGCTCCGTGGTACTCAACATGGCGCGCGACGGGGCCGATCTGGACGGTGTAGTCAGCTACCACGGCTCCCTGGGTGGCGCGCTCATGGCCGAGCCGGACAATGTGAAGGCGCGGATCCGCGTGTTCACCGGCGGTGCGGACAATTTCGTGCCGGCCAAGCAGGTCGCGGAATTCGTGCGCGAAATGCACAAAGCGGGTGCCGATCTGACGCTGACGACCTTTCCGGGCGTAAAGCATTCGTTCACCAATCCCGGGGCGGATCAATTTGCCCGGAAGTTCGATATGCCCGTGGCCTATGACGAGGACGCTGCCGAACGCAGCTGGGACGAGACGCTGGAGTTCTACAACAAGATCTTCAAGCAGTAGTCGCCTGCCCGGCGGCCGCGCATTCGCGGGCGCCGGCTCGTCCCCTGGCCGTTCCCGCCCCGGTGACGGCATTTGCCTTGATCCGGATCAAAAAGCTGCGCTTCGGAATCTGTATGCTTTCCGCGATTCAGGAGGCTGGAGTCTCGGTGCACGAGTCGCTCCAGGCCAGGATGGCGAGTCCTTGGTAGTGAGCGGAGCGAGTCATGCTGGCGAATGCCGATACCGACCGGGTTTTTCAGAGCTACGGCCGTTGTTGCCAACACGAAGCCTTTTTCGAAACCTTTTACCGGATCTTTCTGGGCAAATCCGATGAGATCCGGGCCATGTTCGAGCACACTGATATGGCCGAGCAACGCCGATTGCTGCGGGCCGGTATTTCCTGGCTCATCATGTATGCCCGTGGCGGCTCGGACGTGAAGCTGCGTTCGCTGGGCGAGAGCCACGGTCGTAACGGCTACGATGTGGACCCATCCCTCTATGGATACTGGGTGGACGCCTTGCTCGAGGCCGTGGAGCAGTATGATCCGGAGTTCGATTCGGAGCTGGGCCTGGAGTGGCGCGAAGTGCTGCGTCCCGGTATCGAAGTCATTACGGGCGCGTACTGAGCCGGCCCTTGTGCGGCCCGGGCCGGTTGCGTACCTTTTCGGCCCGATCCTATCCGCGTAACGGGCAAGAACAGGGTAAACCGTCATGAGTGAAGTCTCCCGGGAAGCGCTGTCCTCCTTCGTGGCCATTGCGCTGGTGCTGGGCATGGTCTCGGAAGCGCTCGCCTGGCGGCTGGGCCTGTGGCTCTACAATCGGCCGTGGGTCCGCATATTCAATGTGCTGGTCACCTTCGGGCTGATCTATGGCGGGTTGAGTTACGCGCTCGCGGAAGACGGTTTCGGGGTACAGTTTCTGGTGGGCGCGGCTCTGGGGCTGGTGAATGAGGCAGCCAATGAGCGCTGGTTCCGGGCCTGGTATTTCCCGGGCCGTTCGGTGCCCTGGCTCCGGGGGAACACAGCGGTGGTGGTGATCGGATTGCTCTGGGGTCTGGTGCCGCCCATTGTCGTGGCCGTGCGGTCTCTGCTCTGGGGTTGAATCCGGGACGTTCGGCAGTTTGCTGGTGCCGGATTTGTGAATTGCCGACAGGTCATCTGGCGCTGATCGACAATCCGGTAAAAAACCCGATGCCGTGTTGCCTCCCCGGGGGCAGATCAATATACTCTGCGACCCGTAGTCAGGGGGCCCCAACGTGAAGACACAGACAGGGGCTGAAAAGAGCCGCGGACGCCCCGCGTACACCATGGATTTGCGGTGAACCGCGAGACTCGGCGAGGCTCCGGATCGGGTTTCCGGGGCCTTTTGTTCGCTCAGGCACTGGGCACGCTGGCCGTAGCCTTCGGGCTGATCTGGCTGCCCATGCCCGCGCCGGCCGCGCTGAAGGGCGGCGGCATATGCCTGCTGGGGTATGCCTGGGCGGGCTGGCAACTGCGGCCCCGGCCGGGACCGACGGATGCACAACGGGTGCTGGCCCGGGTGGTCTGGGCCCAGGTGGGCAAGGTAGCTATTGTTTTGATGCTGTTCGCGCTGAGCTTTCGCTTTGCGCCGAGCACGCACCAGCCGCAAACACTTGGGGGAATGCTCGCCGGTTTCATCGGCGCCCAGGTGGTCGGCTGGCTGTATTTGGCCCGCTGCGGCGGGATCGAGGGGACCGGTGAAGGCGCCGGCAACCAGGATCGGGATTAGTCAGGTACGCAGATGGCCTACGACACGACGACCGGATACATCAAGCACCACCTGCTTAACCTTACCTGGGGCAAGCTGCCCGAAGGTGCGAAGACCTGTGACGGGGAAACGGTCAGTCAGGCCAGCTGGCAAATCGCTCATTGCGCTGACGAAGCGCAGCAAATGGGTTTCATGGCCTTCCATCTTGATTCGCTCGCCTGGTCCGGTGGTCTCGGCATTCTGTTCTGTCTGGTTTTCTGGCTCATGGCCCGCAAGGCCACCACGGGCGTGCCCACCGGGATGCTCAACTTCGTCGAGTCCATCGTGGAGTTCGTGGACAATCAGGTGCGCGATTCCTTCCACGGCCGCAGCAAGATCATTGCCCCGCTGTCGCTGACCATTTTTGTCTGGGTCTTCCTGATGAATCTGATGGACCTGGTGCCGGTGGATTTCATTCCCACCGTGGTCATGGACTGGGGTCTGGGTATTCCGTATCACAAGATTGTGGCCACCACGGACCCGAATATCACCATGTCGATGGCGATCGCGGTCTTTCTGCTGATCATCTTCTACAGCATCAAGGTCAAGGGCGTGGGCGGATTCGTGGGTGAGCTCACGCTGCATCCGTTCAACGCGCCCAACAAGTTCGCCATGGTCTTTCTCATTCCGGTAAACTTCGTACTGGAAACCGTATCCTTGCTCGCCAAGCCCATTTCGCTGGGCATGCGACTGTTCGGCAACATGTACGCCGGTGAATTCGTCTTTATTCTGTCCTCGGCCATGCTGGGCGCGTGGCAGGCGCTGGGCTCGGTGCCCTGGGCGATATTCCATATTCTGATCATTACCCTGCAGGCCTTTATCTTCATGGTGCTCACGATCGTGTACCTGAGTCAGGCCTGTGAGGACACACACTAAACCAGCTTCAACCATCTGACGTGAAAAACGGGAGTGGAAAATGGAAGATGTGAATCTTCTCGCAGCAGGCATCATGGCCGGTCTCGCGGCTCTGGGTGCGGGTATCGGCTTTGGCCTGATGGGCGGTCGTTTCCTGGAATCCGTGGCGCGCCAACCGGAACTGGGCAACATGCTGCAAACGCGCATGTTCATCATTGCCGGTCTGCTGGACGCCGTGCCGATCATTGCGGTGGTACTGGGCATGTACCTGATGTTTGCGGCTTGAACCAGGTTACTGTCGTCCACCCCTAAGGAGGCGCCATGAATATCAACCTTACACTGCTCGGCCAGGTAATCTGGTTCGCCATCTTCGTGTGGTTCTGCATGAAGTTTGTGTGGCCGCCGATTACCCGGGCCATGGAGGAGCGCAAGAACAAGATCTCCGAAGGTCTTAGCGCTGCCGACCGTGCCGAGCGGGATCTGGAACTGGCGCAGGAAAAGGCCTCCGCCAATCTCAAGGAAGCCAAGGAGCAGGCCTCCGAGATCATCGAGCAGGCCAACCGGCGCGCCAGCCAGATCGTCGAGGAGGCCAGGGGTCAGGCGCAAACCGAGCACGATCGCATTGTCGAGCAGGGCCACTCCGAGGTGGAGCAGGAAATGAACCGGGCCCGCGAACAGTTGCGCGCCCAGGTCAGCCAGCTTGCGATCGAAGGCGCGGAGAAGGTTCTGCGCAAGGAAGTCGACCGCGAGGCGCACAAGGGCATGCTGGACGAGCTTGCCACGGAGCTATAGATCATGGCGGAACTGACCACAATCGCACGTCCCTATGCCAAGGCGGTTTTCCTCTACGCCCAGGATCATGAACGCCTGGAGCAGTGGGAATCCATGCTGAAGTTGGTCGCGGCCGTAGTGCAGGAACCGACCGTGCGCGCCGCGCTGGACAGTCCGGCGCGCGGTGCCCGGGACTGCGCCGATCTGCTGGCCGAAGTCTGTGGTGACGAACTGGACGAGCCGGCGCGGAACTTCATGTATCAGCTGGCCTGGAACAAGCGGCTCATCCTGTTACCCGAGATCGCGCGGCAGTTCCACGAGCTCGTGGCCGCGCGGCAGCGGTTCCGGGATGTGGAAATCCTGTCCGGCTACGAGCTGGAAGACAGTGAAACCGAAAAACTGGCCGAAGCGCTCCGGAAACGTCTGGCCCTGGACGTGAATGTCTCCGGCCGCGTGGACGAATCGCTGATCGGCGGTGTCGTGATCCGGGCCGGTGATACCGTCATTGATGGCAGCGTGCGCGGCAGGCTTGATCGCCTGGGCGAGCGTTTGAACTCCAGAGTTTGAGGGATTAGAGCATGCAGCAACTCAACCCGTCCGAAATCAGCGAGATTATCAAGCAGCGTATTGATCAGCTTGATACCTCCACGCAGGCACGCAACGAAGGCACGGTGGTATCCGTGTCCGACGGTATCGTGCGCATTCATGGTCTCGCCGATGTGATGTTCGGCGAGATGATCGAGTTCGAGGGCGGTATCTACGGCATGGCCCTCAACCTGGAGCGCGATTCCGTGGGTGCGGTGGTACTGGGTGACTATCTGCCCGTCGCCGAGGGCCAGAAGGTCAAGTGCACCGGCCGCGTTCTCGAGACCCCGGTGGGTCGCGAGATGCTCGGCCGCGTGGTCGACGCCCTGGGCAACCCCATCGACGGCAAGGGACCGACCGGCGCCAGCGAAACCGACGAGGTGGACAAGGTTGCACCCGGCGTGATCTGGCGCAAAGAGGTCAACGAGCCGGTTCAGACCGGGCTCAAGTCGATCGACGCCATGACCCCCATCGGCAGGGGTCAGCGTGAGCTGATCATTGGTGACCGTCAGATCGGCAAGACCGCCATCGCCGTGGACACCATCATCAACCAGAAGAACAGCGGCATTAAGTGCATCTATGTCGCTGTGGGTCAGAAGCAGTCCACGATCGCGAACGTGGTGAACAAGCTCGAAGAGCACGGCGCCATGGACAACACCATTGTTGTGAACGCCGGCGCTTCCGACCCGGCCGCCATGCAGTATCTGGCGCCGTTCTCCGGCTGCTCCATGGGCGAGTTCTTCCGCGACCGCGGCGAAGACGCGCTCATCATCTTTGATGATCTGACCAAGCAGGCCTGGGCCTATCGCCAGATTTCGCTGCTGCTGCGCCGTCCCCCGGGCCGTGAAGCCTACCCCGGTGACGTGTTCTATCTGCACTCCCGTTTGCTGGAGCGCGCCGCCAAGGTGAACGAGGACTACGTCGAGCAGCGCAGTGGCGTAAAGGGTCAAACCGGTTCGCTCACGGCGCTGCCCATTATCGAAACCCAGGCGGGCGACGTATCCGCGTTCGTGCCGACCAACGTAATTTCCATTACGGATGGTCAGATCTTCCTCGAAACCGGCATGTTCAACTCGGGCATTCGCCCGGCGATGAACGCCGGCATTTCGGTATCGCGTGTGGGTGGCTCCGCCCAGACCAAGATCATCAAGAAACTCGGCGGCGGCATTCGCCTGGCCCTGGCGCAGTACCGCGAGCTCGCGGCCTTTGCGCAGTTCGCATCGGATCTGGACGAGTCCACGCGCGCGCAGCTCGAGCATGGTCAGCGCGTGACCGAGTTGATGAAGCAGGCGCAGTACAAGCCCTACTCGGTGGCGGAAATGGCGCTGGTGCTGTTCGCGGCCAACGAGGGCTACATCGAAGACGTCGACATCGACAAGGTCGGCAACTTCGAGTCCGCGCTGCTGAATTACATGAACAGTGAGCACAAGGCGCTGATGGACGAAATCAACGCAAGCGGCGATTACAACGATGATATCGAGAAGCGTATTCGCGACGCCGTTGAGAAGTTCAAGGCCACTCAAACCTGGTGATCCGGGGTTGTTGACGGAAAGGAACGGTTATGTCCGGCGCTAAAGAAGTCAAGAACAAGATCGCGAGTGTCCAGAGCACCAAGAAGATCACGGGTGCGATGGAGATGGTGGCCGCGAGCAAGATGCGCAAGGCCCAGGAGCGCATGAGCCTGGGCAAGCCCTACGCCGAGCGCATCCGCAACGTGGTCGCGCATCTCGCGCGCGCGAACCCGCAGTACGAGCATCCCTACATGCAGCAGCGGGAACCCGGGCGCGTGGGCTACATCGTGATCACCACGGATCGCGGTCTTTGTGGCGGTCTCAATGCCAACCTGCTCAAGCAGGTGGTCAAGGACGCGAAGCAATGGAGCGACCAGGGCGTGGAACCGCAGTATTGCCTGATCGGTAACAAGGGTCAGGCGTTCTTCCGTTCGGTGGGCGGCAATATTGTCGCGACGACGGGCGGACTGGGCGAGCGTCCGCACATGGAGGACCTGATCGGCTCCATCAAGGTCATGCTGGATGCGTTCGAGAATCACGACATTGATCGGCTTTATCTGGTGTACAACGAATTCGTGAACACCATGGTGCAGAAGCCGAAGATCCAGCAGCTTCTGCCGCTGGAGCCGTTCGAAGAAGACGAACAGAGCCAGTACCCCTGGGATTACCTGTACGAGCCGGCGCCGGAAACCCTGATTGACGGGTTGCTGGTGCGCTTTATCGAATCCCAGGTGTATCAGGGTGTGGTGGAAAACAATGCGTGCGAGCAATCCGCGCGCATGATTGCCATGAAGGCGGCGACGGATAATGCCACCGAAATCATTGATGACTTGCAGACGCTGTACAACAAGGCGCGGCAAGCCGCCATTACCCAGGAAATTTCCGAAATCGTTAGTGGTGCCGCCGCGGTCTAGGGCCGAGCCCCGTCAACGCGGCAAAACGCAAGCAGAGAGGATGCAAGCATGAGTAGCGGTCGTATTGTTCAGATCATCGGTGCCGTGACGGACGTGGAGTACCCACGTGATTCGGTGCCGGCGATCTATGACGCTCTGACGGTAGATGGTACCGAGACCACGCTGGAAGTGCAGCAGCAACTGGGCGACGGCGTTGTGCGCACCATTGCCATGGGCTCCACCGAAGGGCTCAAGCGGGGCCTGAACGTAACCAACACCGGTGAGCCCATTCAGGTACCGGTGGGCAAGGAAACGCTGGGCCGCATCATGGATGTTCTGGGCAACCCCATCGACGAAGCGGGCCCCATCGGTGAACAGGAGCGCGCCTCCATCCACCGTGAAGCACCCTCCTATGAAGAGCAGTCGGCCGCTAACGAGTTGCTCGAGACCGGCATCAAGGTAATCGACCTGGTTTCGCCCTTTGCCAAGGGCGGCAAGGTGGGCCTGTTCGGTGGTGCCGGCGTGGGCAAGACCGTGAACATGATGGAGCTCATCCGCAACATCGCGATCGAGCACTCGGGTTATTCCGTGTTCGCGGGCGTGGGTGAGCGTACCCGTGAGGGCAACGACTTCTACCATGAAATGCAGGATTCCAACGTCCTGGACAAGGTATCGCTCGTGTACGGGCAGATGAACGAGCCGCCGGGTAACCGTCTGCGCGTCGCTTTGACCGGCCTGTCCGTGGCGGAGAAGTTCCGTGACGAGGGCCGCGACGTGCTGCTGTTCATCGACAACATTTACCGCTATACCCTGGCGGGCCAGGAAGTGTCCGCCCTGCTGGGCCGGATGCCTTCGGCCGTGGGCTATCAGCCCACCCTGGCCGAGGAAATGGGCGTGCTTCAGGAGCGGATTACCTCCACCAAGACCGGTTCCATTACCTCGGTTCAGGCGGTCTATGTACCGGCGGACGACCTGACGGACCCGTCTCCGGCCACCACCTTCGCGCACCTGGACGCGACCGTGGTCCTGAGCCGGGATATTGCCTCCAAGGGCATTTATCCGGCGATTGATCCGCTCGATTCCACCTCGCGCCAGCTCGACCCCATGACGCTGGGTGAGGAGCATTACAACTGCGCGCGCGGTGTACAGACGGTGCTCCAGCGCTACAAGGAGCTCAAGGATATTATCGCCATTCTGGGCATGGACGAGTTGTCCGAGGAGGACAAGCAGACGGTGGATCGGGCCCGGAAGATCGAGCGCTTCCTGTCCCAGCCGTTCTTCGTGGCGGAGGTGTTCACCGGTGCGCCCGGCAAGTACGTCTCTCTCAAGGAGACAATTCGCGCCTTTCAGGGTATTTTGAATGGTGATTACGACTATATCCCCGAGCAGGACTTCTACATGAAGGGCACCATTGACGAAGTGGTGGAAGCCTACAACCAGCGTGACAACAAGTAAGTCACGCGCGGGGAGGAACTCGGATGGCGATGACCGTGCATTGCGATATTGTTAGCGCAGAAGAAAACCTCTTCGGAGGGCTGGTCGAATATGTCGTGGCCACCGGCGAAGAAGGCGAGCTGGGGATATGGCCGCACCATACCCCCTTGCTGACACGGCTCAAGCCCGGTCCCGTTCGTGTGAAAAAACAGGACGGGGAAGAGGAAATCTTCTACGTGAGCGGCGGTTTTCTCGAGGTGCAGTCGCGTCTGGTCACGGTGCTGGCGGATACGGCGGACCGTGCCGAGAATATGGACGAAGCCGCCGCGGAACAGGCGCGCGAGCGCGCACGCGAAGCGCTGAACAGTCAGAAATCCGAGATGGACTATTCCCGCGCCGCGTCCGAACTGGCCGAGGCCGCGGCCCGGCTTCGCACCATCGAGCAGCTCAAGCGACAGGCCGCGCGGGCGCGTTGACGCGCACCGGGGTGCTGTTTTCATGAAAGGGTAGCCCCGCGCTGCCCTTTTTTTGTTGGTATCCTGCGTGGAACCCGGGCATGCCAGCCCGGTCCGACGGAAGCAGGTTTCAGGGAGATCCGGACATGAGTCTTGCGGTGGTCATTCTGGCGGCCGGCAAGGGCACGCGCATGCGCTCGGCCCGGCCCAAAGTGCTGCACGAGCTCGCGGATCGGGCGCTGCTGCAGCATGTGATCGACAGCGCCCGGGCGTTGGAGCCGGATCGTATCGTGGTCGTGTATGGACACGGCGGCGAGATGGTTCGTGACGCGGTACCGGGCGATGATCTCACATGGGTGGAGCAGGCCGATCAGCGCGGCACCGGAGACGCCGTCAACCAGGCTCTGCCGGTGTTGAGCGAGGACCAAGTACTCGTGCTGCTGGGCGATGTGCCCCTGATTCAGCCCGCCACCCTGGCGCGATTCATCGGCAATGTGGATGAACAGGCTCTGGCGCTGATGACGCTGGAGCTGGAGGAGCCGGGTGGGTATGGTCGGATTGTCCGCGACGACACGGGCTCGGTCCGCCGGATCGTCGAGTACAAGGACGCCAGCGAAGGCGAGCGCGCTATCCGCGAGATCAACACCGGCATTCTCGGGGCGCCCCGTACCTTCCTGGAGCAGGCTCTGCCCGCGTTGTCCGCGGAAAACGCCCAGGGCGAATACTATCTTACCGATATTATCGCCATGGCCGTGAATCAGGGCCTGGTCGTACGCGCGTCCGGACCGGAAAACCCCTGGGAAACCGATGGGGTCAACGACCGCGTTCAGCTGGCGCGTCTGGAGCGGATCTGGCAGCAGGTCCAGGCGGAGCGCTTGATGCGAGCGGGGGTAACCCTGCGGGACCCGGCGCGCATCGACATTCGCGGTCAACTCCATTGCAGCGAGGATGTCAGCATTGATATCGACTCCTTGTTCGAGGGGCGTGTGGAGCTGGGTTCCGGGACACAGATCGGAAGCCACTGCGTGCTGATTGATTGTTCCCTCGGCGAAAATGTGACCGTGTTGCCGTACAGTCACCTGGAGGGCGTGACGGCCCAAGCCAATTGCACCATTGGCCCTCACGCGCGTCTGCGCACAAGCACCCAGCTCGGGCGCGGGGCGAAGGTGGGCAATTTCGTGGAAACCAAGAATGCGGTTATCGGCCCCCTGAGCAAAGTCAATCATCTGGCCTACATCGGTGATGCGGAGATCGGCGAGGACGTCAACGTGGGTGCGGGCACCATTACCTGCAACTATGACGGGGCGGCCAAACACCGGACCGTGCTCAGGGACGGTGCCTTTATCGGCTCCAATGCCTCACTGGTGGCTCCGGTGACCATCGGACGCAATGCCACCGTGGGTGCGGGCAGCACCATCAATCGGGACGTGCCGGACGAGGAGCTGGCTGTCGGCCGGGGCAAGCAGCGCAATATTGAAGGCTGGCAGCGGCCGACAAAGAACTGAACGCGGCGCTGACTGACCCGGCGCCGGAAGGAGAAACACAGTCATGTGCGGCATTGTAGGCGCGATCGCGCACCGAAATGTAGTGCCCATTCTCATGAATGGGCTCCAGCGGCTGGAATATCGCGGTTACGATTCCGCCGGCCTGTCCATTCTCACCGAGGATGGTCTGCAGCGCTTGCGCCGCTCGGGCAAGGTGCGGGAACTGACCGAAGCAGTACAACAGCATGGTCTGGACAGCACCATGGGGATCGCCCATACGCGCTGGGCGACTCACGGCGGACCCTCCGAAGATAACGCCCATCCTCACGTCTCGGGCGAGGGCATCGCGCTCGTTCACAATGGCATCATCGAGAACCATGAACCGTTGAAGCGGGAGCTGGAGGCGGACGGCTACCGGTTCGACTCCGACACGGACACGGAGGTGGTGGCGCACCTGATTCACCAGGCCGCCGCGACAACCGGGGATCTTGGCGCGGCCGTGCACGAGGTGGCCCGTCGTCTCAAAGGTGCCTATGCGCTGGGGGTGCTCTCGGCGGACGAACCCGAGCGACTGCTCGCGGTGCGCTCGGGCAGCCCGCTGGTGATCGGGCTGGGTTTTGAAGAGAACTTCATCGCGTCCGACCAGCTGGCGCTGCTGCCCGTGACGAATCGCTTCATCTTCCTTGACGAAGGCGATGTCGCCGAAGTGGGCCGTACCGAAATCCGTATCACCGACCGGGACGGCAACACGGTGGAGCGTGAGGTCCATGAATTCGATGGCAGTTACGAAGACGCGGAAAAGGGCGAGTACCGCCATTTCATGGGCAAGGAGATCTTCGAGCAGCCGCTGGCCTTGCAACGTACCCTGGAGGGGCGGCTGGATAACGCCGACGCCCTCACCGCCTCCCTGGGCGAACGCGCAGGCGAACTTTTGCCGCGCGTGCGCAATGTCCAGATTGTTGCCTGTGGCACGTCCTTTCATGCGGGTCTGGTGGCGCGTTATTGGATCGAGGCGCTGACGGGACTGCCCTGTCAGGTGGAAGTGGCCAGCGAGTTTCGCTACCGTCGGCATGTGGTGCCGGAGAACACCCTCTTTGTCACCGTTTCCCAGAGCGGCGAAACCGCGGATACCCTGGCCGCGCTGCGCGAAACCGCCTCGGGAAACTACCTTGCGCGGCTGGCCATCTGCAATGTGGACGCGTCATCGCTGGTGCGCGAGTCCGAGCTGGTGTTGCTTACCCGCGCGGGACCCGAAATCGGCGTTGCCTCGACCAAGGCCTTTACCACGCAGCTGGCGGGCTTTCTGTTGCTTACCCTGGCGCTGGCGCGGTGCCAGCACCGGGACGAAGCCGGCGTTCAGGAAAAGCTGGACGAGCTTCGGCGTCTGCCCAGTCTCATGGAGCAGGTCCTACAGCTGGACGACCAGATCGAGGCTCTGGCCGAAAAGTTCGTGGAAAAGCACCATGCGCTCTTCCTCGGGCGCGGCACCCAGTATCCGCTGGCCATGGAAGGCGCGCTCAAGCTTAAGGAAATTTCCTATATCCACGCCGAGGCCTACCCGGCGGGCGAACTCAAGCACGGCCCCCTGGCACTGGTGGACCGAGAGATGCCCGTGGTCGCGGTGGCCCCGCGCGACGATCTCATCGAGAAATTGAAATCCAACCTTCAGGAAGTGCGCGCACGCGGTGGCGAGCTGGTGGTCTTCGCTGACCGGGATGTGGCCCTGGAAGACGGTGACGGCATTACGGTACTGCGCATCCCGCCCGTACCGGAGTGCCTCGTCCCCATGATCTACACCGTGCCCCTGCAGTTGCTCAGTTATCATGTGGCCGTGGCCCGGGGCACCGATGTGGACAAACCCCGGAATCTGGCCAAATCGGTGACCGTGGAGTAGCACACCGCGCCACCCGGTTCCTCGGGAATCCATCGAAACCACGGGCTCCAGGGAAGCCGCTCATGATACGCCAGTATGCACAACCGGGATTCACGCTGATCGAGATGCTGGTGGCGCTCGGCATCATCGCCATTCTCGCCGCCATCGCCGTGCCCCAGTTCGCTTTCTACATGAACCGCGAGAGCGTGACCGACGCGGTCGAACTCGCGGAGCCCATCCGCGAGGACATCCGCGCCTTTTATGTTCAACACCAGGCCTTCCCGGTGGATAACGAACATGCCGACGTACCCCCAAGCGACAAGCTGCTGGGCAACGAGGTAACCGGCATGGATGTGGAAAACGGGGCCATCCATATCCAGTTCGGCAACAAGGCCCACGACTACCTGGATGGCAAGACCCTGAGCCTGCGCCCAATCACCGTGCAAGGATCGCCGGACAGTCCCATGTCCTGGGTCTGCGGCAACAGCCGCGCCCCGGACGGCATGACTGCACACGGACGAAACCGCACCGACATCAAACCGGGCATGTTGCCGCTCAACTGCAGGGAGCTGGATGCCGGCGAGGCGGATTAACAGGCTGTTGAAAACCCCTTGCGCGCTCAGGCTTTCAGCCTGTTAGTCCTCCGACGCATCCCTGTGCGCATAGGTAGCCCCCCGGCTTTGCTCCTGCAGCAACTCGTTCATCTCGCTTTCGGGAATCGGGCGGCTGACTTGAAAGCCCTGGATAATGTCACAGCCCATATCGCGCAGGATGTCCAGGTGGGAGCTGGTTTCCACTCCTTCCGCTACGACCCGCATATTCAGGCTGTGTGCCATTTCGATAATGGCCCGGGTAATGGCGGCGTCGTCCGCATTCTGATCCAGATCGCGTACGAAGGTGCGATCGATCTTGAGGATATCCATGGGGAAGCGCTTGAGGTAGTTCAGCGATGAATAGCCGGTGCCGAAATCATCCAGCGAGAGCTCGATGCCGCGTTCACGCATTTGCGTGAGCAATTCGATGTTTTTGTCCAGGTCTTCCATGATCAGGCTCTCGGTGAGCTCCAGCTCCAGCATGCGAGTGGGCAACTCGGTGTTGGCAATGACCCGGTCAATGACCTCGAGCACGTCGCCCTTGCGAAACTGCTGCGGCGACAGATTCACCGACACGGCCACGTCGCCCAGCCCCTCCTGCTGCCATTGCCGGGCCTGCCGGCAGGAGCGCTCCATGACCCATTCACCAATCGCGCCGATCAGGCCGGTTTCCTCGGCCAGTGGAATAAAATCCTTGGGCGGCAACAAGCCCATGGTGGGATGCTGCCAGCGCACCAGCGCCTCCACCGAGGTAATCTGGTGGCTGGCCAGGTCCACCTTGGGCTGGTAGTAGACCACGAACTCATCCTTGAAGATGGCCTTGCGCAGACTGGTTTCCAGCGCCAGCTGCTCCACCGAGGCGGCCCGCATGTCCGAGGAATAGAACTGGAAATTGTTGCCCCCGGCACGCTTGGCCTGGTTCATGGCCAGATCCGCCTGGTTGATCATCGACTGCGCTTCCTTGGCCGTATCCGGGAAGATGCTGATGCCAATGCTGACACCCAGCAGTAATTCATGCTGATCAATATGAAAAGGTCTCTTGATCAACCCGATCAGCTGCCGGCACAGCGCCTCCAGTTCGTCGGGATCGTCGTAGTCTTCCAACACGATGCCGAAGTCGTCCGCGCCGATGCGGGCGATTTTTTCCTCGTCCACGTCGCTTTCGCGAACGCGCTCGGCGGCCACCTTGAGCAGGCGATCGCCGACCTCATGGCCGAGGGATTCATTGATGGGTCGGAAGCGGTCCAGATCCAGATAGAGCAGCGCCACCCGCTTGCGGTTCAGCCGTGCCATGGTCAGCGCCTTGTGCAGACTCTCACGGAACTGATGGCGGTTCGCCAGACCCGTAAGCTTGTCGTAGTTCGACAGAAACTGCAGCCGTTCCTCGGCTTCCCTGCGAACCGTGAGATCCGAGAACATGCCCACATAGTGGGTAATCTCGTTGTTGTCGTTGTAGACGGCGCTGATCTGGAGCCATTCCGGAAAGCGTTCGCCGTTCTTGCGGATTTCTTCCAGCTCGCCTTCCCAGAAACCTTCGTTGTACAGCGTGTCGCGTATTTCGCGATACCGTTGCTCGTTTTCCGGATTGCCAATGCGGTTGAGGTGTTCGCCCAGGATGTCGGTTTCCGTGTAGCCGGCAATGCGCGTAAAGCAGTCGTTGATGGCCAAAAAGTAGAAATCCGGATCAAAAATGAAGATTGCCTCCGAGGCGTTCTCGAACACGGTCGCGGCCAGCCGCAACTGCTCCTGGGCTTCCTTGTCCTCGGTAATGTCCCGCCGCGTGCCGATCATGCGCGCCGCGCGCCCTTCCGAGGTCCATTCCACCACCTGACCCTCATCCTCGAGCCAGAGCCAGTGCCCGTTGGCGTGCTGAATGCGGTAGCTGACGTGGTAGTGGTCGGTGCGCCCCTTGAAGTGATCCACCATGGCCTGACGGATGTGCGGGAAATCGTCCGGATGAACCAGGGGTTCCAGATCCCCCATGAAGTTCTTGATCTTTTCCGGGCTGTACCCCAGCAACCGATCAAAGTTGGAGTGGTAGGTCTCCCCCGTCCCCAGGTTCCAGTCCCACAGGCCCACATTGCTGGCATCCAGGGCCAGTTGCAGCCGCTGCCCGGTCTCGGCCAGTTCCCGGTTGGTTTTCTCCAGCGCACGCGTGCGCTCGTGGACCACGGTTTCCAGCCGTTCGTTGCTCTCCTGCAGGCGCTTGCGCGCCTCCATGCGTTCCAGAACCTCCTTCGACAACTTTTGATTGAGTGCTTCCGCATCGTCGCGTGCGCGATCGAGATAATCGATCAGGGATTGATTCTTGAACTGCAGCCGGAGCATGTTGAGCGTGGACGTGTGGATACGCCGACTGGCGAGCACCAGAAAGACCACGAAGATGGTGGCGATCAAGGCGAGCATGGGCGACTGATCCGCGCCTACCACCACCAGATACGCGGCCGGCGGGGCAATGGCGGCCAGCACATAGAGCACGGCGGCGGGCAGATAGACGCCATAGCTCGTCACCGCCACGATGGACAGGCCGGCCATGAGTGCTGCACAGATCGCCTGGGTTTGCACCAGGGACGGATCGAACAGGGTTGCGCCGGGATTGAAGGCCACGCCCGCATAGCCGAACAGCGCGCCGTTGACCATGATGGCGATGACCAGCCCCCGTCGCCAGACGCCCAGATTGGCGGTTTTGGGCGCCAGATGCCGGAACAGCAGCACGCCCACCACGCGCAGAATGACCACTCCGACGACGGCAAACGCCCAGCCTGCGAGCAGTACCAGCGACCCCACCGTATCCCAGTACAGTACGGCGACAATAAGCGCACAGGCGGCTTCGAGCAGGTTCATCACCGGTAGCGCCTGCATGAGCAGGCGCGTCTGCTCGTCCCGCAGCTCGTTGCCGTGGCGGAACTGTTGCGAGAATCTGGAGAAGATGATCAGCCTCCCACCCGTCCGGCTTGCCCCGGAACGGCCCCTTGGCGGGATCCTGGGCACCCAAGGTGTTGTTTTTCCGCCAGTGTACCGGCACAGGCGTACAAGGGGAATAGCACGGCCGTGGCGCTCGGGCGCCGGGCCCGCATCTGATAGACTCCCGCACCCATGGATGACGTCACTTCCCTCATCGAGGGCCTGAACCCCGCCCAGCGCGACGCGGTCGCCGCCGAGGATCAGCATCTGCTGGTGCTCGCCGGCGCCGGCTCCGGCAAGACCCGGGTGCTGGTCCACCGGATTGCCTGGCTGATCGCCACCGAACAGGTCTCGCCTTATGCCGTACTGGCGGTCACCTTCACCAACAAGGCGGCCGCGGAAATGCGCGCGCGCATCGAGCAGCTGCTGCAGATGCCCGCTTCGGGCATGTGGGTGGGGACCTTTCACAGCATCGCCCACCGGCTGCTGCGTGCGCACTGGCAGGAGGCGGGCCTGTCCCGGAACTTCGAGATCATCGACGCCGAGGATCAGCAGCGCCTGATCAAGCGCGTCATCCGCGAGCAAGAGCTGGACGAGAAACGCTGGCCGCCGCGTCAGGCGCAGGGGTTCATCAACGCCCAGAAGGACGAGGGGTTGCGGGCCCGGCACGTCGAGCCGGGGGACGATCTCTTTCTGCGCACCATGCAACGCGTCTACGCCGCCTACGAGGAAGCCTGCGAGCGCGGCGGCCTGGTGGATTTCAACGAACTGCTGCTGCGCGCGCTGGAACTGTGGCGCGACAACGAGCATCTGTTGCAGCACTACCGCCGGCGCTTTCGCCACATCCTGGTGGACGAATTCCAGGACACCAATGCCATTCAGTACGCCTGGCTGCGGCTGCTGGCCGGACCGGACACGGGCGTGACCATCGTGGGCGACGACGACCAGTCCATCTACGGCTGGCGCGGCGCGAAAATCGAGAACCTGCACAAGTTCGGCAGTGATTTCCCGGGAACGCGCACGATTCGCCTGGAACAGAATTACCGCTCCACCGGCACCATCCTGCGCGCGGCCAATGCCGTGATCGCGCTCAACAGCGACCGCATGGGCAAGGAACTGTGGACCGAGATGGGCGAGGGCGAGCCCATCCAGTGCTATGCCGCTTTCAACGAAGTCGAGGAAGCGCGCTATATCGCCGACCGCATCCAGGCGCTGGACGAGCGCGGCGTGGCGCGGCGCGAGGCCGCCGTGCTCTACCGCTCCAACGCCCAGTCCCGGGCGCTGGAGGAAGCCTTTCTCCAGGCCGAGATTCCCTACCGCATCTACGGCGGGCAGCGTTTCTTCGAACGTCTGGAAATCAAGAACGCCCTGGCCTACCTGCGCCTGATCGCCAACCGGGACGCGGACGCGGCCTTCGAACGGGTGGTGAATACCCCCACCCGGGGCATCGGCGCGCGCACCCTGGACGGCTTGCGCGAGCGCGCGCGCCGGGACCAGCTGCCGTTGTGGCAGGCCGCCGAAGCGCTGATCCGTGATGGCGGGCTGTCCTCGCGCGCGGCGGGTTCGCTGCAGAAGTTTGTCGATCTCATTAACCGGCTCCAGGCGGACACCGACGAGCTGCCGCTTTGGGAGCGCACCGAGCACGTGCTGCACCAGTCCGGGCTCATGGATCATCACGCGCAGGAAAAAGGGGAGAAGGCCCAGCAGCGGCTGGACAACCTGCGCGAGCTGCTCACCGCCACGCGCCAGTTCGACGACGACAGCGTGGAGGAGGGCGAGGATCCGCTCACCGCCTTCCTCGATCACGCCGCGCTGGAGGCCGGCGACGCCCAGGCGGATGCGGAAGAGGATGCCGTCCAGATGATGACGCTGCACTCGGCCAAGGGGCTCGAATTTCCGGTCGTGTTCATCACCGGCGTAGAGGAAGGGCTCTTTCCTCACCAGATGTCCATGGACGAGCCGGGCCGGCTGGAGGAGGAACGCCGCCTGTGCTATGTGGGCATTACCCGCGCCATGCGTGAACTCTATCTTACCTATGCGGAGAGCCGGCGGCTGTTCGGCGACGAGAAGATGAACCCGCCGTCGCGTTTTCTGCGCGAAATCCCGCCGGAACACATGCAGGAGGTGCGCGCGCGCGGCACCATTCAGCGGCCCATGGCGGGCACCCTCTCGGAGGAGGTGGACGGCTTCCAGCTGGGCCAACGCGTGCTCCACCCCAAGTTCGGCGAAGGCACCATCCTGCATTTCGAGGGCCAGGGCGCCAGCGCGCGCCTGCAGGTCAACTTCGATCAGGCCGGTACCAAGTGGCTGGTCAGCCAGTATGCGCGCCTGGAAGCGATTTCCTGACCCCTGGTTTTTGGATCAGGGCTGCTCCGGCTCCGCTTTCTCGGGTCCACCGGACTCGGAGGGGAACCACCAGAGCCGCTGATCTTCCACGGGTGTGGCTTCGGGCAGCAAGGGGTTGTCCAGGCGCAGCACACGCCGCTCGAGCAGGTTTGCCCGGTCAAAGGCGCGGCGGTTGATCGGATGGTTGTGGAAGAGCTCGTCGAAGCTGCCGTCGGCGAGGGCCTTGTTCAGACCCGTGCGCAGGCGCCGTGCCAGGCTCTCGTCCTCCGGTGCCACAAAGAAATAGGATGCCGTCGGGTAGTACAGGGCCAGTTCTTCTTCCACGGCCAGGTCCAGTTCTTCATAAGCCTCCACCTCTTCCCAGGGCTCGTTAATGCCTCGGGGCAGATAGTCAAACCGACCTTCGGCGAGCATGCGGAACATGCCTTCATAGGACGAAGCGCTCGTGATGGGTAGATCATTGGCCCGAAGAATGCGCGTATCCGGCCAGTCGCTGCCCTGGCCGGCGCGCAGCCGCCGCAGCTGATCCGGGGACTGGATATGGCTGAACCAGGGTTGATCGCCGGCGCGAATGATCAGCAGGCGCAACCCCATCAGCCCCTTGAGCAGGGGCACACGCACGGGCCTGAGTCGCTCCTCGCGTTCGCGCGAGGTCATGGTCCAGACCACGTCCAGCGTTTTGCCCCGTGCGAGCAGGGCCATGGCCCGGCCCTGGCTGATCTGTTCCTGAACCGGTTGCAGCCGGTAGGGCCCGTATTCGGAGCGGCTTTTCTCCAGGGCGAGCTTCAGTACGGCCAGTGCGTACCGGTTGCGCTGGTCCTGTTCGGAGGCGGGGGTGATATGGCGTACCACATCCGTGCCCGTGCCGCCCTGTGCGGACACGGCCGCCATCAGCAACAGCGTCGCCCACCAACGTATGCGCATGGCTCTCTCCCTGAGACGTCCACGGCCAGTGTAGCACCATGGACGCGAGCGGGAAGAGCGCTCAGTCCAGGTCCGGCACCAGGCGGGTCTTGCCCGCCTCGTCGATGGCGACAAAGACGAATCGGCCCTCGGTGACCTTGGACACCTCGCCCGAGTCCTCGCGGACCCAGGCTTCCACGCAGATGCCCATGGAGGTGCGCCCCACCTCCTCCATATGGGTGTAGCAGCTCACCACCGCCCCCACGGGCACGGGTCGGAGGAAGGCCATGCTGTCGATGGCCACGGTGGCGACCCGACCGCGCGCGCGAGCCCGGGCCGAGACCGCTCCGGCCAGGTCCATCTGCGAGACCAGCCAGCCGCCGAAGATGTCGCCGTTCCAGTTGGCGTCGGCGGGCATGGCAATGGTTTGCAGGGCCAGGTGGCCCCGCGGCTGCGGGGGCTGGTCGTAGGACTCGTCCATGACGCTGTCCTCCATCAGGTTATTCGGGCCTCCGGGGAGGGGGAAGCCGGCTCGTGGCGGCGGACGGCATTATAGGCAGTGATGCCGGTCCGGGAAATATGACGGGCTGTCACAGAATTGTCATATTCGTGCGCCAGGATACCCGGCAAATGGACGCAATCAGAGGAGCGCGTTGTGACAAACCGGATGAAATTGATGCTGGCCGGCCTGATCACGGTTGCCGGCATCACGCTTGCCCCGGCATCGTTGGCTCGTGACAGCATCAGCATCGTGGGCTCGTCTACGGTCTACCCCTTCGCTTCCGTGGTGGTGGAGCGCTTCGGCCGGAATACCGACCATCCCACGCCCCGACTGGAATCCACCGGCTCCGGCGGCGGCCTGAAACTCTTCTGCGCGGGCGTGGGCACGGATACGCCGGATATCACCAATGCCTCGCGCCGGATCAAGGCATCCGAGTTCCAGCTCTGTCAGGACAATGGCGTCCAGCAGATCGTCGAAGTGCTGATCGGCTATGACGGCATTGTGCTTGCGAATTCCGTCGAGACCGAGCCCATGGAACTGAGCCTGCGCGATCTCTATCTGGCGCTGGCGAAGCGCGTGCCCGCGCCGGACGGCGGCGAGAAGCTGGTGGAAAATCCCTACACCACCTGGCAGGAGATCAACAGTGACCTGCCCGATCGCGAAATCGAGGTGCTGGGGCCGCCACCCACCTCGGGCACGCGGGATTCGTTCAATGAACTGGCCATCGAGGCCGGTTGCCGCAGCGTTGACTGGCTGGCGGCGCTGGAAGACAAGAACGAGTCGCGGTACAAGCAGGCCTGCCGGAGTCTGCGTGAGGACGGTCACTTTATCGAGGCGGGCGAGAACGACAACCTGATCGTGCAGAAGCTCACCAAGAGCCCGGGCAGTCTGGGCATCTTCGGGTTCAGCTTCCTGGACCAGAACCGCGACAAGGTCCAGCCCGCCACCATCAACGGCTACGAGCCGACTTTCGAGACCATCGGCAGCGGCGCCTATCCCGTATCGCGGTCCATGTTCATGTACATCAAGAAGGCGCACGTGGGCGTGGTGCCGGGCATTCCCGCCTATCTCAAGGAATTCACCAGCGAAGGTACCTGGGGGCCGCAGGGCTATCTGGCCGAGCGTGGTATGATCCCGGCGCCGGAAAAGGTGCGTGCCGAGCAGCGTAAATCGGCGCTGGAGCTCAAGCCCATGACGGGCGACGAAGAGCTGTAGGCAGCCCTGAGCAAACGGAACAGCCGCCCGCGCCCGTACGCGGGCGGTGTTCGTTCGGAACGCGGGAGCATCCATGCCCATTTCCTATCTGCTGTTGACCCTGCTGGCGATCGCTGGAGCAGCCTATTATGGCGGGCTGCTGCGTAGCCGTACGCTGGCCCGGCCTTTGGGTGGAATCCGGCATTTGCGCTCGCGCCCGGTTTATTACGCCCTGTTGGTGACCTTGTGGTCCCTGGTCCCCGCAGCGGTATTGCTGGCCGTCTGGCTGCTTTTCGACGGCCCCCTTGTGCAGCAGGCGGTGCTGAGCTCTTTGCCGGAGGCGCAGCGCCCCGAGGACCCGGGCCGGCTCAGCCTCGTCATGAGCCGCGTGGAGAATATCGCCAGTGGCGCGCTCAATGCCGAGTACGCGCCGCCGGAGCTGGTCGAAGCGGCCGAGCGTTTCCGGGTGTTGCGCAATACCAACACCACGGCCATGACCCTGGCCGTGGTGGCCGTGGCCCTGCTGGGTGCGGGCTGGGGTTTGTGGCGCGTGCGTCCGGATTTTCATGCCCGTTTGCGCGTGGAAAAGACCCTGCGCATTCTGCTTATGCTCTGTGCTTCCGTGGCCATCCTGACCACCCTGGGCATTCTGCTGTCCGTGTTGTTCGAATCCATCCGCTTCTTCGACAAGGTGCCCTTCACCGAATTTCTCTTCGGTACGCAATGGAGTCCGCAAACCGCCATGCGCGCCGACCAGGTGGCCTCTGACGGCGGTTTCGGGGCGGTGCCGCTGTTTGCGGGCACCCTGCTGATCTCGGCTATTGCGCTCGCCGTGGCCGTACCGGTAGGGCTGATGTCGGCCATCTATCTGGCCGAATATGCCCATTCCCGGTTCCGCGCCGTGGCCAAGCCGGCGCTGGAGGTGCTCGCTGGCGTACCCACCGTGGTCTATGGGTTTTTTGCCGCGCTCACGGTGGCGCCCTTCATCCGGGATCTGGGTGAATCCGTGGGCCTGGAGGTGGCCGCCGAGAGCGCGCTGGCGGCGGGGCTGGTCATGGGCGTCATGATCATCCCCTTTGTCTCGTCCCTCGCCGACGACGTCATCACCGCCGTGCCGCGCGCACTGCGCGAGGGGTCGCTGGGGCTGGGCGCGACCCAATCGGAAACCATCAAGCAGGTCATTATTCCGGCGGCGCTGCCGGGCATCATGGGCGGTATTCTGCTCGCCGCCTCGCGTGCCATTGGCGAGACCATGATCGTGGTCATGGC
>CAJXLA010000026.1 GCA_913055795.1 uncultured Alcanivorax sp.
CCTTCACCTGAGGCATTCGGAATCACCTTCCTGAAATTGTCCGTTCATGAACGCTTCCGGAGCCGGCACCCGGCTCCTCGGAGGGCCGCAATGATACTCGCAAGCCGGACAAAATCAAACACCCGCGAGGGAGGGTCGGGTTTTGGGGTATGATACGCGCCGCGGAAAGAGGGCCATCATGCGCGTACTGGGCATCGAGACAAGCTGTGACGAAACCGGGGTGGCGGTCTATGACCGGGATGCCGGTCTGCTGGCACAGGCGCTGTACAGCCAGGTGGATCTGCACCGGGAGTACGGCGGCGTGGTGCCGGAACTGGCCAGTCGGGACCATGTGCGCCGGCTGACGCCGCTGATCCGCAAGGTGCTGAGCGACAGCGCCACGACGCCGGCGGAACTGGACGGCGTCGCCTACACGTCTGGTCCCGGACTAGCGGGTGCACTTCTCGTGGGTGCTGGTACAGCCCGGTCGCTGGCCTGGGGCTGGGGTGTGCCGGCGCTGGGCGTGCATCACATGGAGGGCCATTTGCTGGCGCCGCTGCTGGAGGCGGACGGCCCGGATTTCCCCTTTGTGGCGCTGCTGGTCAGCGGCGGCCACACCATGCTGCTGGAAGCGACGAACGTGGGCGAATACCGCCTGCTGGGCGAGTCCGTGGATGACGCCGCCGGCGAGGCTTTCGACAAGGCCGCGAAAATGATGGACCTGGGCTACCCTGGCGGGCCGGCCATTGCCGCGCAGGCGCGCGCCGGCGATCCCGGGCACTTTCGTTTCCCCCGGCCCATGACAGACCGTCCGGGGCTGGATTTCAGCTTTTCCGGGCTCAAGACCTACTGCAAGAACACGCTGCGCGACTGTGGCGGCGATGCGGCCACGGACCAGGACCGGGCGAATATCGCATGCGCCTTCGAGGAGGCCGTGGTGGATACCCTGGTGATCAAGTGCCGCCGGGCCATGAAGGAAACCGGCGCCAACCGGCTGGTGGTTGCCGGCGGAGTAAGCGCTAACAAGGTTCTTCGTCAGCGGCTCGATGAGGCCATGGACAAGCAGCAGGTGGGTGTTTATTACCCGGCGCTGGAATACTGCACGGACAATGGCGCCATGATTGCCTATGCCGGGGCTTTGCGTCTGGCCGCGGGTGAACACGAGGCATTGCCCATCCGCATCCGCGCGCGCTGGCCGCTCGCTGAACTCCGGGCGCCGGGCGATCGGGCTACGGGCTGAGCCGGAGCCCGACTCGCTACCGGGTGCGGGCGGCGTCGTTAGAGCGCCTCAAGCTCGGGTTGTCCGGGGCGCCGGCTCGCCCGGCGAATGGCGTACAGCGGCGCGCCGGCGATGACGGCGGCGGCCAATTCGATGGGCAAATAGCTACCGTCCACCTCCTGGCCGCGCACCCGCGCGAGCAGGGCATCGACCGTATTGCCGCTCAGGTTGGCCAGGTAGATGGCATGGATATAGGCCAGGATTTCATCCCGTTCGCGTTCGCTGAAGGCCTCCTCGAGCTGCTGCCGTGCCGCCGGATCCGGCTGGCGCTCGGTATCCGCGAAGTGCTGCGCGAACAGGATGGCCCGAGCGGTGCGGTCGTCCGGCGCCTGATCGGAGTTGCTGTCCAGTAGCTTCTGCAATGCCTCCAGGTCCACGCCCTCGGCCAGTGCCATCCCGGTGTGCGCCCAGGAGCAGTAGCGGCAGTCGTTGACCGAGGTCACCGCGAGCATGACCTGCTCGCGGAGCTGGCCGGAGACGGCGGGGTCCCGGGCGGCGCGCGCGAGGGTGGGCAGTGAGCGTGCCACTGCCAGGGTGACCCCGGGCAGGTTGCGCGGCGTGAGTACGCGTTTATGGAAGGTGCTCATGGGGTTTCTCCGGTTGTTAGCAAGTGGTCACTGACATGGGCCGCCCAGGCACTGATGGTCATTGAGGGCGGACGGCCCGGTGCGGCGGGCAGGGCGGCGGCGTCGGCCACATGGAGGCCGTCGTGGCCGAAGATCCGGCCGCAGGCATCCACCACGCCTTCCTCCGGGGTCGACGCAAGCCGGGCCCCGCCCAGCGGATGGACGGTGAAGGGGCGCCGGCGCAGGAAACGTACACTCGTGTTCGTGCCCTGGCCGATCGCCTTCAGGGTTTTGTTGATCTGTCCCAGCACCGGATTGCGCGCCGGGTCATAGGCCACGCGCAGACGGCCCCGATGCCAGTCCAGCCGTCCATGGGCACCGTCTTCGCCCATACAGACCAGAATCGCCTGATGCCGCAGCTTGCGGCGCAGGGGCTCGGGCAGGGGCATCCGGTCAATGCCGTTGAAGCCGAAGCGCGTGATATAGGGTTCGTCCCCGGCGCCGCGCAGCGCGAGTCGTCCGTGGGTGGGCGTGCCGGCGCTGAGGTCGGCCTCGTCATGGCACCACCACAGCGCCACCTGATCACCGTTGCCGGAGAAGCCCAGGCCCAGCCCGGGCAGGGCGCCCAGTTCGCCCGCCGCGCGGCTGGCGAAGAGCAGCTTCAGCGTGTTGAGTGTGCCGGCGGCCAGCACCACCCGTTCGGCGAGCAGGTAGTGCATGCGCTTGCGCTCGTGGTCATGGACCTGAACGCGGTAGCGGTACGGGGTCTCGCCGGTGGTGGCGATGCCGCGTACCTCCTGGTGCGCACGCAGATCCAGGCCCTGTTCCAGCGCGGGTGCGAGCAGCAAATCGTCCAGCGTACGCTTTTCCCCGGTGGGGCTGCCGAAGTAGCTGTTGTCCCGGAATCGGGCCCCGTCGAAATCGAAGCCCAGGGGCGGCTGATCCAGCTCGGCGGTGAGCTGTGGATGATCGCGCAAATCGTCGCCCGTGAAACCGGGCACGCCTTCCCCGGTGGCCGGCGCGCGTGCGCCCATGACGCCGAGCATCCAGTCGTAGTGCGGCTCCATGCTGGCGGCGTCGACGCCGTCTGCGTGGCCGTCCCAGTAGTCGCTTCGCGCCGGCCGGGTATTCATGGCCGAATAGACGTGGCTGCCACCGCCCACGCCGGAGCTGCAGATCAGGCTCATGGCCGGGTCATAGTGAATGTCGAAGAGGCCGCTGTTCGAGGCCGGCAGGCGCAGCCCCGCCGGGCCGCTCAGGCGATAGAGCAGATGGTGGCAGAATCCCGCGCCGGCCGGCAGCGGCCGCCGGTCCGGGAGGCCGCGCCGGCGCATGGGTTGGGTATCGCGCCAGGGGCCGCGTTCGAGCAGGGTGACCCGCTCGCCCGCGGCGGTGAGCCGGTGCGCCACCACGCTGCCGCCGAAGCCGCTGCCGATGACCAGGGTGGCCAGGCGCTCAGCCATGGTCGGGCCTGCTCAGGGTGAAATAGAGCAGGGTGTGCAACCGACCGCCCCGGTCCTGCCGGTTCATGCGGCACAGCAGCACGCCGGTGCGCAGCCACCGGGCCTCGCCCCGTATGCCGCGCACCGGGCGCGGGTTGTCCGCCTCATCATAGTCGAGCCAGAGCACGGGCCGTCCGTCCACGGGGCTGTCGCGTTGTTCCACCCGGTAATGGGCGAAGTGCCGGTTCAGGCCGGGCAGCCAGAGATTGCTGCCCCGGTCGCCGTCGAAGGTCTTGCCGCGCCAGGGGTTGACCGGCGTGTCCAGCACCCGGGCCAGGCCGGCGCGCAGGCCGCGCGGCAGTCGCTGCAGGCCCGTAATGGCCATCAGGGTGCCGTGCCAGGGTCCCTCGGGTGAGCGCTCGGGCAGCGGCAGCGTCTCGAAAAGGTCGGCCAGTTCGGTCTGGTCGTGGTCCAGCAGGGCGTCGCGGCCCTGGTGAAGCGGAATCACGTTCTGGTTCTGCATGGCTTGTCCTCCCTGATGCGCAATCTAGGCGGGTCCGCCGACGGCGACAAATGATCTTTTGCGGGGGTGCCAGGAAAGAAAAACTTTTCTGTCTAAGTGGTCAGGGCCCTTCAGTGGATATCGGCGGGATAAGCGGGGTCAGCCATGCGAGGAAGCTTTCGATGGCCTCGAGCCGCAGGCTGTTTTCCGGCCAGACGGCGTAGATGGCCTCGTCCAGCGGGCCTGTCGGTGGCAGCGGCGCGGCCAGCCGGCGGCTGTCGAGCAGCGGCTGTTCCGGCGGCACCACGGCCAGGGCCACGCCCAGGGTCTCGGCGGCTTCCACGGCCGCCGGGTAATCGTCCACATGGTATTCGCGCTCCGGCGTGGCCGGGCCCAGCCCGGTCTGGCGGAAGAAGCGCGGCCAGGCCTCGGGCCGCTCGGTCATGTGGATCAGCGGCATGCGGGCCAGGTTGCGCGGCTGGTTGTAGAGGTCGTATTGCTCGGCGATGGCCGGCGGGCAGACCGGCAGGACATGAACGTCGCTCAGTTTGCGGGCCGCGCAGCCCGGCCAGGGCGGTGTGCCGAAGCGAATCGCCAGGTCGGCGTCGCCGGCGCGCAGATCCAGGTTGCGCAGGCTGGCATCCAGGCGCAGCTCAATGGCCGGGTGCCGTTGCTGGAAGTCGTCGAGGTTGGGCAGGACCACCCGACTGGCCAGCGGCGGCATGACGCTCACGCGCAGGGGGCTTTGCCGGCCCTGGCGGCGCAACGCCTCGGTGCTGCGGGTGATGGCATCAAGCTGTTCGTGGATGTCGTGCCAGTAGCGCCGGCCCGGCTCGGTGAAGCGCAGGCCCCGGTGGATGCGTTCGAAAAGCGCCACGCCCAGTTCCGTTTCCAGGGTCCGTACATGCTGGCTTACCGCCGCCGGGGAGACGCAGAGTTCGTGGGCGGCGTCGCGAAAGCTCAGGTGCCGGCCGGCGGTCTCAAAGGTGCGCAGCAGATTGAGCGAGGAGACCGGGCGGCGGGCCATCTATTCCCCGGCCTTGCCAAAGCCGAGTTCCTCGCCGTTGAGCAAGCGGCGAATATTTTCGTGATGGCGGGCAAGCAGCACCAGTGTCAGTACCACCATGGGGGCGAAGGCCGCCGGCAGCCAGAACCACAGGGCCACCGGGGCGGCCACGAAGGCGGCCATGGAGGCCACTGACGACACGCGGAGAAGCCCGAAGAGCGCTACCCAGACTGCGCCGGCCACCAGGCCTGCGGGCCAGTGCAGGGCGAAGAGCATGCCGAAGGCGGTGGCCACACCCTTGCCGCCGCGGAACTGAAAGAAGACCGGAAGAATGTGGCCCAGGACCGCGAAGAAACCCGTCAGGGCGACGCCTGTGGGGGACAGCGCCAGCCCCCGCGCGAGCAGCACGGGCACCACGCCCTTGAGTACATCGGCGGCCAGGGTCAGCGCCGCGCCCGGCTTGCCGCCCACGCGCAGCACATTGGTGGCACCGGGATTGCCCGAGCCGTCCAGCCGCGGATCGGGATATCCGAGCACGCGGCAGATCAGAATGGCGCTGGAAATGGAGCCCAGCAGATAGGCACCCGCCATCAGTGGCAGCAGTAGGAGCGCATTGTCCTGTAAGGCGGCGAGGTCCACGGTTATAATTCCGTTCTTTCGAGTGTGCGCATTGAACC
The DNA here is from genome assembly GCA_913055795.1 of uncultured Alcanivorax sp. Taxonomy (GTDB): domain Bacteria; phylum Pseudomonadota; class Gammaproteobacteria; order Pseudomonadales; family Alcanivoracaceae; genus SLJS01. The sequence continues at coordinate 5,452 of CAJXLA010000026.1, forward strand.
ATATCAGGGCCGCGCGGACATCGGAATCCATCCCGGGCGACGGATACGTTATGGATATTGTTTACATCAATGAGTTGAAGGTGGATACCGTCATCGGCATCTTCGAGTGGGAGCGCCGGATTCGCCAGACCGTGAGCCTGGATTTGGACATGGCCACCGACATCGGCAAGGCGGCCAATTCGGACCATATCGACGACGCGCTGGATTACAAGGCCATCGGCAAGCGCATCATCGCCTATGTTCAGGCCTCGGAGTTCCAGCTGGTGGAAACCCTGGCGGAGCGGGTCGCGGAAATCATTCTCGATGAATTTCCCGTGCCCTGGCTCCGGCTGCGGGTGGGCAAGCCGGGCGCGCTGCGCGGCTCGCGGGACGTGGGCGTGGTCATCGAACGCGGGGAGCGGCCCTGATGGCGGACGTCACGCTGAGTCTCGGTTCCAATATTGATCGTCACCACCATATCCGTGCCGGACTGGCCGCGCTGCGCGGGCACTTCGGCCACGTCGAGCTGAGCCCGGTCTACGAGAGCGAGGCGGTCGGGTTTGACGGCGAGCCCTTTTTGAACCTGGTGGCACGGATCGAGACAGAGCTGCCTGTGGGCGAACTTAGCGAGCGCCTGCGCGCGATCGAGGCGGAGCATGGCCGTGTGCGTGGTGAAGCAAAGTACGCCAGCCGTACCCTGGATATCGATATCCTGACCTACGACGACAGGGTGGGTATGATCGATGGCGTGGAACTGCCACGCGGCGAGATCCTCAAGCACGCTTTTGTGCTCAAACCGCTGGCGGACCTGCTGCCCGAGGGGGTCCATCCCACCGAAGGGCGGAGCTATCGCGAGCTGCTGGCCGAGCGCGATTTCCCCGGTCAGGGGCTTTGGCGGATCGAACTGGAATAACAGCCTGAAAGCCTGAGTACGCACGGGGGCAACAGCCCGGCACGGCGTTCATCAGTCCCGGCAGTTTTCCCGGATCCAGTTTTCCAGCTCGCGAGTGCGCTGTTCGTGCTCGTCCATGGGAATGCCGCTGTAGCTGCCATCCTCCTGCTCGTAGAGCACGCGCTTGTTTTTCATCACCGAGAGCCTGCGCGATTTTTGCTGGCACTCTTGCAGTAGTTGCTGCTCTTGCCGTTTTTGCTGGCGCCGGGCCTTTTGCCGGCGCTTTTGCCGCTCCCGGCGCAGCTCCTCGAGCTCTTGCCGGGTGCGCTCCACGCTTTCGCCCTGACCAATGGGTTCGGGTGCCTTCAGTTCGATCTGTTCCGCCTTGTCGCCGTCGCGGCCCGGCGGCGGTTGGTCCGAGAAGTGCACCTTGCCGTCCTCGTCCGTCCAGCGGTAGCTCTCGGCGAAGCCGGTGAGCGGCAGCAGGCAGAACAGCAACAGAACGTATTTCATGCGTCTCATCCCTCGCCGTGTCAGCCGCCGGCCAGCGGCAGGCTGCGCCCGCCGTCCACCGCCAGGATCTGGCCGGTGACAAAGGGCGCATCCAGCGCCAGCCAGATCACCGCACCGGCAATATCAGCGGGCTCGCCGCTGCGCTTGAGCGCCGTGGCGTCGGTGATGGCCTCGGCGTCCATACCCTGCTCCTGTTCCGGCCAGAGAATGGGGCCCGGCGCGACGCCGTTGACCCGCACCGCCGGCCCCAGCTCCCGGGCACTGCTGTGGGTCAGACTGGCCAGGCCGGCCTTGGCCATGCAGTAGAGACTATGTTGCCACAACGGTCTTTGGGCGTAGACATCCACCAGATTGACGATCGCTCCGCCGGTATCGGCCAGGGCCGGGGCGAGCGCCTGGGTGAGCACAAAAGGTGCACGCAGGTTGCTGCCCAGCAACTGCTCCCAGTCGTCGTCGCCGGCGTCGCCGAAAGGCGTGGGGTAGAAACTGGAGGCATTGTTCACCAGCACATCCAGCCGACGCCGGCATGCGAGGGCTTCGTCGGCCAGCCGGCGCACCTGATCCGGGTCGGTGAGTTCCGCCCGGAGCAGTTCGGCACTGTCCGCGCGTTGGTGGTTGAACTCATCCGCCAGAGCATGGGCGTCGTCAGCGCTCTGGCGGTAATGGATCAACACCGTGAAACCCCGGGCGTGAAAGGCGCGGGCGATATCCGCGCCAATGCGCCGGGCGGCACCGGTGATCAGGACGACCTTGTTTGCCATGATTGCTTGAACTCCTTCAGGGCCCGGATGCGGGCCTGTTCAATGGCTTCGCCCAGTTCGGGCCCTTCCAGACCCTGTGCGCGCAGGGTGGCGATATCCACATTGTGCAGTGCCTGGGCGGCGCCCCGCAGGAAATCCGCCTGGGGGTAGGGCCGGTCTTCCAGGCCGGTACGTCCGCGCGCGTCCGCTTCACAGGCGCCCAGGAAAAGCTCCAGCCGTTCGGGCCGGCGTCGAACGTCCAGCGCCTTGAACAGCTTCCAGAGCGTGCCGGGTTTCAGTTCCAGCGCCCGGTGGGCATGGGTGTGCCAGCGCGCCACCAGCATGCCCAGATCCCGGCATTCACCGGGCACGCGCAGGCGCTCGGCGCATTGTCGGGCGAGCTTCTCGCTGCGTTCTTCGTGGGCGATATGCTGCGGCCATTCGGATGCGGGCGTGGTGGCCTTGCCCAGATCATGGACCAGTACGGCGAAGCGCGCGGCCAGCGGCAGTTCCAGCCGGGCCGTCTGTTGCAGACACAGCAACTGGTGCACGAAGGTATCCACTTCCGGATGATGGGCTTGGGGCTGGGGTACGCCCCGTAACGCGGCCAGCTCCGGAAAGACGTGTTCCAGGGCGGTACAGTCGTTCAGCACCTCGAAAAAGACATCCGGCCGGTCTTCCATGAGCGCGCGCTCGGTTTCCTTCCAGACTCGCTCCGGGGTCAGGTATTCCAGTTCACCGCGCTCGGCAATGGTGGCCATGAGTTCGCGGGTTTCGTCGGCCACCCGGAAACCGCATTCATGCAAGCGCGCGGCGAAGCGCGCCACCCGCAGCACGCGCAGCGGGTCCTCGACGAAGGCGTCCGAGACATGGCGCAACAGCCCGGCCTCCAGATCCGTCCGGCCGTTAAAGGGATCGACGAGCTCACCGCTGTCCTCGTCCCGGGCCATGGCATTGACGGTCAGATCCCGCCGGCCCAGATCGGCTTCCAGGGTTACGTCCGAATCGGCATGGAAGACGAAACCATGATAGCCGTGGCCGCTCTTGCGCTCGGTGCGCGCCAGGGCGTATTCCTCGCTGGTCTCCGGGTGCAGGAAAACCGGGAAATCCTTGCCCACGGGCTTGAAGCCCCGCGCTTCCATGTCTCGCGGCGAGGCCCCGACCACTACATGGTCCTTTTCGGTTACGGGCCGGCCCAACAGCTGATCGCGCACGGCGCCGCCCACCAGATAGATCTTCATAACATTGCTCGATGCCAGGGACGCCGGCCGGAACCGGAACGGGCATAGTGCCATGCGCGGCCGTACGAATACAGATTGCGGTGGGGGCCGGCCGTGGCGTCAAGCAATCCGATTGACCAAAACGCGCGTCGGTCGGTCATTGAAGCTCGGCAGAGGGCGTGCTTAAGTCTGCCGGGTTTGCGGAGCCGCCTGTGCCGCGGCTTCTGTCTCGGCGGAAAGAGGGAAGGTTATGAAAACGCGTATCACCGAATTGCTGGGCATCGAGTACCCCATTGTCCAGGGCGGCATGCAGAATGTGGGCTATGCCGAGCTGGCCGCCGCGGTATCCAACGCCGGCGGACTGGGCATCATCACCGGCCTGACCCAGCCCACGCCCGAGGATCTGGCGAAGGAAATCGCGCGCTGTCAGGACATGACGGACAAGCCCTTCGGCGTGAATCTGACGATTCTGCCCACCATCAAGCCCGTGCCCTATGAGGAATATGCCCAGGCCATTGTGGAATCGGGGGTCAAGATCGTTGAAACCGCGGGCAGCAATCCCGAGCCCTTCCTGCCCATGTTCGGCGACAACGATATCAAGGTGGTACACAAGTGCACCTCGGTCCGTCACGCGCTCAAGGCGCAGCGTATCGGCGTGCATGCCGCGAGCGTGGACGGCTTCGAATGTGCCGGCCATCCGGGCGAGGACGACGTCCCCAATCTGGTGCTGCTGCCCGCTGCGGCCGCCCAGCTGGATATTCCCATGCTTGCGTCCGGCGGCATTGGCACCGGTGCCCAAATGGCGGCCTGCATGGCGCTGGGTGCGGACGGTATCAATATGGGCACACGTTTCATGGCCACGAAGGAAGCGCCCATCCACGACAACATCAAGCGCGCCGTCATGGAGGCGAGTGAACTGGATACGGAGCTGCTCTTTCGTCCGTTGAAAAACACCGCCCGGGTCTACAGCAACGAAGTGGCGAAGGAGGTGCGCGGTATCGAGAAGGAGGCCGGCAACGACATCAAGTTTGAAATGATTCAGGATCTGGTCGCCGGCACGCGCGGCAAGGTGGCGCTGGACGAAGGCGATATCAACTACGGCGTATGGACCTCGGGCATGGTCCAGGGCCTGATCCACAACAACCCCTCCTGCCATGATCTGATTCAGGAGATCGTCAACGATTGTCGTAGTGCCATCCGGGAGCGAATGAGGCCGCTGATGGAGGATTAACAGCCTGTTAATCAGCAAGTACCCGGTGGCAAGTGGACAGTAGCAACAAGTTTTGCAGGCCGCGCTTTGCGCGGCCAACCTTTTGGCTTGCCCCTTGCCCCTTGCCCCTTGCCCCTTGCCCCTTGCCCCTTGCCCCTTGCCCCTTGCCCCTGATTTCTCTTTCTACTCTTCGACCGTTTCAATGCTGCCCAGGTTGAGCAGGGTCTTGTGAACGGGGCAGCGGTCGGCGATCTGGAGCAGGCGCTGGCGCTGTTGATCGTCCAGATCCCCCTCCAGGTGGATGTAGCGGTAGATAACATCCACCTTGCTCGTGTTGCTTTCGCAATCGTCGCAGTCCGCCGGATGTTCGCGGTCATGGCGCAGACGTACGCGCACATCGTCCAGCGGCAACTGCTTGTGGTTGGCGTACATGCGGATGGTCATGGAGGTGCAGCTGCCCAGGGATGCCAGCAGCAGTTCATAGGGGTCCGGGCCGGCATCGGTGCCACCGGCTGATGCCGGTTCATCCGACTGGAGCACATGCTGGTCGGTGATCATGGTGCGCAGGAATTGGTGATTGCGTTCCAGAACCTCCACTTCGCCCTTGCGGGCCCGGGGCTCCTTTATTTCGTCCGGGATGGGGAGATAGCGCTGGGCCCAGGCGCTGATGGTCTGGGCTACATACTGAGCATCGGCACGCCGGCTCAACAGATGGTCGGCATCGTCCAGGGAGATAAAACTCTTCGGGTGGCGCGCCATCTGGTAGACATGGGCCGCTTCGTTGACCGAGACAACCTGGTCCACGGGGGAATGAAAGATCAGTAACGCCTTGTCCAGATTCCGAACGTCCTCGTCCAGCCGGTACTGCTCGATATCGTCCAGGAAGGAGCGCTTGAGCCGGAACTTGCGTCCGCCCAGTTCCACCTCCGCTTCGCCGTCCGTACGGAGGCGGTCGATGTCGCACTGGAACTGTTTACTGACATGCTCCGGTGAGGAAGGCGCTGCCAGGGTCACGACACCCCGGGCCTCGGGGATCCGGCTCGCGGCGCTGAGTACGGCGGTGCCGCCCAGGCTGTGGCCGATGAGCAGCTGCGGGGCGTCATAGTGCTCGCGCAGGAAATCAGCGGCACTGACGAGATCCTGCACATTGGAGGAGAAGCTGGTGTTGGCGAAGTCCCCGTCGCTGTTACCCAGACCGGTGAAGTCGAAGCGGAGTACCGCGATATCGTCGCCCGCCAGCGCCCGGCTGATACGGGTAGCCGCGGCAATATCCTTGCCGCAGGTAAAACAGTGCGCGAAAAGCGCGTAGGCCCGGGGCTCGCCCGCGGGCAACTCCAGCAATCCGGACAGCTCCAGGCCCTCGGCATTGGTAAAGGTCAGCTTGCGGCGGTGTGATGTCATGACCGGCTCGCTCCGTGGTTGGGCCCCCATGATAACCATTGCTGGTCTTCACGCCAGACTGACGGGGACAGGGTCAGGCTGGATCAACATGAAACGTGCCAGAGAAGGAATCCGTAATGGCGCCACGCCAGGTGAAAAGGTCCACGCCCCTGTTTGATCTGGAACCGGCCGAACGCGGTCGTCGACTGGGACTCTGGCGCGTTCGTGCGGGGATTGCTGTGGTGGGGTTCGCGGCCTTCTTCGTGCTCTGGCTGGTTGTGGGTTCGCTCGGCATGCTGGCCTCGCCGCTCGACGTGTTCGGGGTCAACGGCTTGCGCATGCTGGCCGGCTTCAGTATAGCCGGCTTGCTGGCGGCCAGTGTGATACTGGCTGATTTTTAACAGCCTGCTAGCATCCGGGGCCGGTACACCACCGGGCCCTTGTTCAAGGGGAAAGCTGATGTTTCGACTATCCGATCTCTTCATTCTTCTGGCCGTGGGGGTGTCATTCATTGTTTCCGCGTACCTGTGGTACTCGGGCCACCATGAGCAGGGTATTTTTACCGCTATCTGGGTGCCGGCGATTCTGTCCTTCGGTATCTATTTCAAACTGGCAGCCCTGGTGGCTCGCGATCGGGAGCGTGACCAATGAATCAGGATCTGCATTTCTGGGTGGCGGTCGTCGTGTTCGGGTTGATGGGCATCGGGCTGGTGCTGACCGCGGTAGAGTTCCGCCGTATGCAGCAACGTGGTGACGATAACGGCGATCGCTAGACCATCGGTTCAACTGCCCGCAAGGGCGCCGCTGCCTGCGCGGCGCTCATGCGCCTGCCGGGGCAGGGTTGTGCGAGCATTCGCTCGGCGTCGTGCCCGCGACACTTGCTCGCTACCCAGGACCCGCCACGTCTTCGCCGTCCTGCGGGAAGACGACGAGATGATCCATCTCCAGATGAATGCCGATGTATTCCCCATAGGCGTGGCGGTGATGGCTGGGGGCGATACAGGGCAGACGGGCGCCGTCTTCCAGCTCCAGCGTATAGAGGGTATAGGCGCCGCGGAAGGAGCGGTCCAGCACCTTGCCCTGCCGGGGTGACTGATCATCATGGACCAGGTCGTCCGGGCGAATCAGTACTTCGACCGGGTCACCCGGGTTCAATCCGGCCGGCAGGTCGCCACGTAATTCGGCCAGCACGGTACTGACCCGATCGATACCGGACACCCGCCCGGGAAGCAGCACGCCCCGGCCGATAAAGTCCGCCACGAACCGCGTGGCCGGGCGGTGGTAGACTTCATAGGGCGTATCCCACTGATGTAGCTCGCCTTGTTTCATGACGCCCAGCTGGTCCGCCGTGGCGAAGGCTTCGGTCTGATCGTGGGTGACCAGCAGGGCCGTGATGCCTTCCGCCTTGAGGATGTCACGCACCTCCCGCGCAATGGATTCGCGCAACTCGGCGTCCAGGCCGGAAAAGGGCTCGTCGAGTAACAGCAGACGTGGTCGGGGAGCCAGAGCCCGGGCCAGGGCCACACGCTGTTGCTGACCACCGGACAGTTCATGGGGCATGCGCTCGCCCATCTGGGGCAGGCCCACGCGCTGGAGCAGCTCGGCGATGCGGTGACGGCGCTGCGCGGCGCCCTGACGCCGGATCCCGAAGTCGATGTTCTCCGCCACGGTGAGGTGGGGGAAGAGCGCGATGTCCTGGAAGACCATGCCCACGCGCCGAGCTTCGGGGGCCAGCTGATGTGCCGGCGTGGCCACGGTTTCGCCCTGCAGTTGGATGGTGCCGGCATGGGGGGCAACGAAACCGGCAATGGCACGCAGCAGGGTGGTCTTGCCACAGCCGGACGGGCCCACCAGACAGCCGATATCGCCTTCGGCGAGCGTCAGGGCCAGATCGGTCACGATGGGCTGCTCGTCCAGGCGCAGTTCCAGTTGGTCGAGTTCAAGCATGGTGCGCATCATCCCGGTTTCCCAGCGAGCGTGCCAGCAGCGCCACGGGTAGAATTCCCGCCAGCAGAATGGCCAGCGCGGGCAGGGCAGCGTCTGCCAGACGTTCGTCCGAGGCCAGCTCGAAGGCGCGCACGGCCAGGGTGTTGGTATCAAAGGGACGCAGGACCAGGGTCGCCGGCAATTCCTTGAGCGTGTCCACGAATACCAGCAAAGCACTGGTCAGCAGCGGAATGCGCAGCAGCGGCAGATGAATGCGCCGGAACAGCGACCAGGGGCGTCCGCCCAGCGAGCGTGCCGCTTCGTCCATGTGGGGCGATAGCCGCGCGAAACCCGCTTCCAGCCCCTGGGCGGGTATGGTGAGAAAACGGATGCTGCAGGCAAAGACCACGGCGAAAAGCGTGCCCGAGAACACCAGTCCCGGTTCGGCGAAGCCCAACCCGGCCAGGGTGTCGTTGAGTCCGCCGTCGAGCCAGCCCAGGACCCAGACCACGCCCACGGCCAGCACTGTACCCGGCATGGCGTAGCCGAAGGCCACAGCGCGCATGGCCAGCCGGCGCAGGCCCGTGGGCAGCAGCCTGTGGCTGCTCACCAGCGTCAGCGCTACGGCCAGGGTCGTCAGGGCCGTCAGCGAGGCGATCAGCAGGCTGTTAGAGATCAGCTCGAGAAATTCCGCGGACAACAGATGACCGGCGTCGTCCGCCGCCCAGGCGATGAGTTGCAGCGCCGGCAGGACGAAACCCAGCAGCACGGGCAGTGTCAGCCCGACCGTGGCCGCCGGGGCGGCGACGCCGGTCAGGGGTTGGCGCTCGGCGGGCGGCTTTTGATCGGTGTCCGTGCGCCGGTGACGCCGGGCCCGGCGTTCCAGCCAGAGCAGCACGAACATGGTGAACAGCAGGCCGCTGGCCAGCTGGGCGGCGGCCAGATGATCCCCCAGGCCGAACCAGGTACGGTAGATGCCCGTGCTCAGGGTGGGTACGCCGAAGTATTTCACGGTGCCGTAATCCGCAAGGGTTTCCATGAGCACCAGGGCCACCCCGGCCACAATGGCCGGGCGGGCCAGCGGCAGCGCCACGCGTGTGAAACGTTCCAGCGCCCCGGCGCCCAGGGTTCGGGCCACGTCCAGCGCCGTGCCCGACTGCGTCAGAAAGGCCTGACGGGCGAGCAGGTAGACATAGGGATAGAGCACCAGGATCAGCATCATGGCGGCACCTTCCCGGTTGCGGATATCCGGCAACGGAAAGGGGGCCCATTGTTGCAGCGGGCCTTCGAGGGCCAGCAGCCCGGTCCAGGTATAGGCGATCAGATAAGCGGGACAGGCCAGTGGCAGCAGCAGGGCCCATTCCAGAATCCGCCGGCCGGGAAAGCGGTAAACGACCACCAGCCAGGCACAGCCGGTGCCCACCACCAGGGTGCCGGTGCCGGTCAGCAGGCACAGCACCAGCGAATTCAGGGCGTAGTCACCCAGTACGGTACTGAACAGATGGGGCCAGTTGCCCGAGGGTCCGGCCAGCCAGCTGCCCAGCACCACCAGCAGCGGCAGGGCAAAGGCCAGTGCCAGCGCGACCAGGGCGCCACTGCGCCAGGCCGGTGCCGCCGTTACTGCCACCCGGCCCGGTCCATCAGCCGCACGGCCTTGTCGTTGTTCTCGCCCAGGCGCACCAGCGGCAGATCATCCGCCTTGTAATCGCCCCATTCGCGCAGGGTTTCGCTGATCGCGACGTCCTCTTTGACCGGGTATTCGTTGTTCACCTCGGCATACCACTGTTGGGACTCGTCGTTGACCAGGAATTCCAGCAGCGCCCGTGCCTGCTCCGGATGGGGCGCGTGCCGGGCCACGCCGGCGCCGCTGATATTCACATGCGCGCCGCGGTCGTTCTGGTTGGGCCAACGCAGGGCTACCTGTTCGGCTGCCTCGCGCTGCGTCTGGTCGTCGCTGTTGTGCATCATGGCCAGATAGTAGGTGTTCACCACGGCGATATCACAGAGGTCGTTCGCCACCGCCAGAATCTGATCCCGGTCGCCGCCCTGGGGCGAACGCGCCATGTTTTCCACCAGGCCACGGGCCCATTGCTCGGTGGCCTCCTCCCCCTTGTGCGCGATCAGGCTGGCCACCAGGGACTGGTTGTAGATGTTGTTCGACGAACGGATGCAGATGCGATCTTGCCAGCGCTCATCGGCCAGGTCCGCGTAGCGGCTCGGCGCGTTCGCGGGGACTCGGTCCGGCGCTACCACCAGCACGCGCGAGCGCACCGACAGACCATGCCAGTAGCCCTCGGGATGACGGTACTGTTCCGGTACAGCGTTACGCAGGGTTTCGGAGTCCGCCTTTTGCAGAAGATCGGCCTGGCGCGCGCGATAGAGTCGGCCCGCGTCGACCGTGAGCAGCAGATCCGCCGGACTGTGCTCGCCCTCGGATTCCATGCGTTCGATGAGCGCGTCGGCGCCGCCGGTGATCAGGTTCACCTCGGTGCCCGTCTTTTCCGTGAACCGGTCCAGCAACGGCTGAATCAGGGCTTCCTTGCGCGCGGAGTAGACGTTGACCTCTTTTGCGGCGGCTTCGCCGTTGTCGGTTTCGGGGCCCGGCTGGTCACAGCCGGCCAGCAGGGTAAGACTCAGCAGGGTCAGCAGCGTCCAGCGCATGATCCACTCCCGTGATCGTTGATGGGCATACAGTATAGTCTTCAATGAGAATGTTTATCAATTGCGAGACAAGGGTCAGGCGCAGCTGACGTTGAAGATGGCGTGATCTTCCAGCCGCAACGCCGTCAGGCAACCGCCCCAGACACAGCCTGTATCGAGTGCCTCCACATGCTCTACCGGCGCCCGACCTTCCAGCGCCGCCCAGTGGCCGAACAGGATGCGTGTGTCCGCGGTGCGGCGCTGGGGGTGATCGAACCAGGGCATAAGGCCTGCCGGGGTGTCGCCGAGCGTGCCCTTGGCGTCCAGATCCAGTCGGCCCTCTGGATCAACGAAACGCATGCGGGTTAGAGCATTGACGATCAGGCGGATACGGTCATAGCCGGTGAGCGTGTCATCCCAGAGCGAAGGCTCATTGCCGTACATCTGTTCAAAGAAGGCATCGTCGTCCGCGATCACCGCTTCCGCCTCGCGGGCGCGTTGCCGGGCCTGGTCCAGGGTCCACATGGGCGGTAGTCCGGCATGGGTGAGTACGGCATTGAATTCGGGCAGGTCCACCAGCAGGGGTTGGCGGCGCAGCCAGGCGAGCAGCTCCGGGCCGTCGTCGGCCTGGAGAACGGGGTCGAGGGTGTCCTTGCCTCTGGGGGCGGTGACGTTATGGGCCACGGCCAGCAGGTGCAGATCATGGTTGCCCAGCACCGTGTCCAGATGCTCGCGGTAGTGGTACACCAACCGCAGCGTGCCCAGGGAGTCGGCGCCGCGGTTGACCAGGTCCCCGGCCAGCAGCAGGTGATCGTGCTGCGGATCGAAGTTGATTGTCTCCAGCAGCGCTTCGAAGGGCGCGCGGCAGCCCTGCAGATCGCCGATCGCGTAGGTGCTCATGCTAGTGAACGGTATAGGGCGGAGCCAGCCGGAAGGGCGGGATCTCGGCGTCGAAACAGGTGCCGTCCTCGGCCAGCATCTGGTAGCTGCCGTGCATGGTGCCCACACGGGTCTCCAGCACGGCGCCGCTGGTGTACTGATACTCCTGCCCGGGTTCCAGATGGGGCTGCTCGCCCACCACGCCCTCGCCATGAACTTCCTGGGTGTGTTCCTCGCTGTCGGTAATCACCCAGTGGCGGGTGAGCAGTTTGGCCGGCTGGGAGCCGTCGTTGCGAAGGGTCACATGATAGGCGAAGGCCCAGCGGTTGTTTTCCTCGTCGCTTTGCGAGGGCAGGAATTCGCTTTGTACCGAAACGTTGATCCGGTAACGCTGATCGTCTTGCTCAGGATTCATAAAGGCTCTTCAGAAATACTTCGGCATCAGGTGGTGATGTTGGCCAGGGCCACGTAATCGGCGACCGTCAGCTGGTCGGGACGCAGCCCCGGGTCTACGCCGGCGCCGCGCATCTGCTCCGTGGCAAGCCGGGATTTTAAACTATTTCGCACCGCTTTGCGTCGCTGGGAAAAGGCTTGACGAACCAGATCGACGAAGCGTGCGTAATCCTGCGCCGCCGGTTCCGCCTCGCGGGGGACGAGCCGGACCACGGCGGAGTGCACCTGCGGGGGCGGCGTGAATGCGCCTGGTGGCACCCCAAAGACAAAATCCGCGCGGCAGTGGTACTGCACCATGACGGACAACCGGCTCCAGTCCCGGGTGCCCGGCTCGGCGGTCAGGCGCTCCACTACCTCGCGCTGGAGCATGAAATGCATGTCCCTGATCGCGTGTGGTGTCTCGAGCAGATGAAAGATCAGGGGCGTGGAAATGTTGTAGGGCAGATTGCCGGTCAACCGCAGGGGCTCGTCCGGGCCGGCCAGGCCGGTGAAATCCATCTCCAGCGCATCGTACGGGTGCAGGGTCAGCCGTGCGGCCGGCCAGCGACTGGACAGCTCGGCAATCAGATCCCGGTCGAGCTCTACCGCGTCCAGGTGCTCCACCTCGTCCAGCAGCGCCTCGGTCAGCGCACCCTGGCCGGGGCCGATTTCCACGACGCGCTCACCCGACCGGGGCGCCAGGGTACGCACGATGCGGTCGATTACGCCGCGCTCGTGCAGAAAATGCTGACCGAAGCGCTTGCGGGGCCGGTGCCCGCTCACGGAGTGGGCTCTTCGCGCAGTTGCAGCGCCAGGCGGGTCGCGGCGACCAGACTGGAGCTGTGCGCACGGCCCGTGCCGGCCAGATCCCAGGCCGTGCCATGGTCCACCGAAGTGCGTACGAAGGGCAGCCCCAGGGTGACATTCACCGCCTCGCCGAAACCGGCGTATTTGAGCACGGGCAGGCCCTGATCGTGATAGAGCGCCAGCACGGCATCGTGCCCGGCCAGGCTCTCCGGCGTGAAGGCCGTATCCGCCGGCACCGGACCGGTCAGGTTCAGACCTTCGCCGCGCAGCCGTTCCAGTTCGGGTTCGATCAGCTCGATTTCCTCGCGGCCCAGATGGCCGGACTCGCCCGCATGGGGGTTGAGGCCGAGCACCAGGATGCGCGGCTCGCGACAGCCAAACTTGGTCCGCAGATCGGCGTCCAGAATGCCCAGGGTCTCGGCCAGTCCTTCGGCGGTAATGGCATCGGGTACGTCCCGCAGGGGCAGGTGGGTGGTGGCCAGGGCCACACGCAGATCGCCGGCGGTGAGCATCATGACGACCCGATTTACTTCCGCGCGTTGCGCCAGAAATTCGGTATGGCCGGTAAAGTCCGGGGCAGCGCCCTCGCGGATCACGGACTTGGCCAACGGCGCGGTGACCATGCCGGCGAAGTCGCCGTTCAGGCAGCCGTCGGCGGCCCGTTCGAGCAGGGTGAGCGTGGCCGTCGCCGTGCCCGGATCCGGCCGGCCGGGGTGCACCATCCCGCCCGCGGAACAGTGCCAGACGGACAGCGCGTCCGTGGCCGGCGCCTCGCCCGGCATCCAGTCCGCCATGGCTACATCGAGCCCCAGCAATCGCGCGCGGCGATCCAGCACGTTGCGATCCCCGAGCACCACCAGGGGGGCATCGGGCAGAGCCTCGGGCAACGCCAGCACCAGATCCGGGCCGATGCCCGCCGGGTCGCCCGTGGTTACGGCCAGGGGTTTCACCATGCGCTTCTCCCGGCTCCGGACGGTCGCTCAGAGACGCATATCCACATAGGCCTCCCCGCGTTTTTCCTGGAGCCAGCGCCGCAGCTCTTCCTGAAACCGGCGCTTCTGGAGGGAGCGTTTGGCGCGGGTCCGGCGGTAGTCGTCGCTGCGGTCGGTGGTGCGGCTGTCCTCCACCTTCATGAAATGCCAGCCGAAGCGGGTTTCAAAGACCGGTGAGAGTTCGCCTTCGGGTGTCTGTTCCATGACCTCTTCAAAGGCGGGCACCATTTCGCCGGGGGACACCCAGCCGAGCGAACCCCCGTCGCGGGCACTGCCCGGATCATCCGAATACTGCTCCGCCAGCTCGGCGAAATCCTCCCCGTCCGTGACGCGCTGGCGCAGTTTGCGTGCGCGCTGCCGGGCCTGTTTCGGCGTGCGCAGGGTGTCCGCGGTTACCAGGATATGGCGCACCTGGTGCTGTTCCACCACCTGCTCACCGCCGCCGCGTTGATCCTTGAGCTGGAGGATGTGAAAGCCGGCGCCGGAGCGCAGCGGCGCGCTGATTTCACCGGTGTCCATGTTCGCGGCGTTTTCCGCGAACAGGGTGGGCATTTCCGCCGCCGGGCGCCACCCCAGGTCCCCGCCTTCCAGCGCGAATTGACCTTCGGAATTCGCCGCTGCTGTCTCGCTGAAGTCCGCACCCTTGCGCAGTTGCTCCACCAGCTCGCGGGCACGCTTGCGGGTCTGCTCCACTTCTTCGGACGAGGCTTGCGAGGACACGCGTAGCAGGATATGGCCCAGATGGTATTCGCGTTTGAACAGCTCATCGCTTTGTTCCGATTCCAGGAAGCGGTCCAGTTCGCGATCGGTTATGCGCACCCGTCGCCCCACCTGCGCCTGCTGGAGTCGGCTGATGATCATCTCGCGCCGGATCTGCTCGCGGAAGGCCGCCCAGTCCTGACCCGATGCCTTCATGTCCCGGGCGAATTCCTTCAGGGTCATGTTGTTGCGCCGGGCGATGGACGCCAGTGCCTGATTCAGGGCGTTGTCGTCCACCTTGATGTTGCCGCGCCGGGCCAGTTGCATCTGCAGGGTCTGCTCGACCATGCGATCGAGCACCTGTTGGCGCAGGACCTCGTCCGGCGGCGCGGACTGGCCCCGGTCGCGCATGCGGGCGCGAATCTGTTCAATGCGCTGGTTGAGTTCGCTCTCCATGATGACGCCGTCGTTGACGACGGCGACGATGCGGTCGAGCATTTCCACCTCGGCCCGGGTGGTCAGGGCCAGCCCCAGCAGGGCCAGTGTTGCCAGCCATTTGATCATTGTGTCTCCGGGTTGTCGGTGTCCGCCGGTGATATCCGGCCGCGCCATTGTACGTTGGGCTCAGGGTGCCTCATAGCGGGGCAGGCTGCGTTCCAGCAAGCGGTCGATACGGCCACCGAAATCGCCCAGCCCCACCAGCTGGATCTGCAACATGACGGTCTGATCCGCCTGCAGTTGTGTGTCACCGTTGTCGTCGGACAGTTCCCGGTGGTTGACCAGACGGATATTCCAGCAGCAGTCGCGGTATTCCAGCCCCGCCATGGTTTCCAGGGAACGGTGATTGTCCAGGTCATAGAGCCAGCGTCCGATCAGGCTCCAGTGGTCATGGACCGGCCAGAGCCCGGCCAGTTCCCCCTGTTGCAGGGCCGGGTCCGTGCTCGAGGGCTGTTCGCGTTCCAGATAACCGGCATGAAGGTGGCGTCGGGGGCCGCCGTGGTAGCCCAGGGAGGCGGTGCTGCGAACATGTTCGTTGCTCTTCGTGTTCCACTGGATTTCGGAACGCGCATACCAGCGGTCGTTCAGCCGCCACTGTGCATCCGCGACCAGCGGCGTCTGTTCGCTGCGGTCGGGGGTGCCCGACAGGGTGACGCGGCGGTCCTCACGGAAAAAGCCCTGGCCGGCGCGCAGACGCAGATGTTCGGCGCCGGTTTCGTTGTCAATGAAACGCGAGGTTACGCCCACGGCCAGCTTTTCCTCGTCACCGATGCGGTCGTGGCCGCTGAAGCGGTTTTCCCGGAAGAGGTTGTTCCAGGAGAAGGTGAGCCGGCCCGGATCAAAGCGGGGCAGCGAGCTCTGGTCCTTATATTCCACCTTGTTGAGAAACAGCCGCGGCTCCAGGGTCTGGCGCCAGGCGCCGTCGAACAGCGGCCGTTCCAGAAAGAGGCCGCTGTCCAGACTGGCGCCGGCCAGATTGCGCTCCGGGCGCTGTTCCGGCGGCGCCGGCGTGTCATTGAGCCGGTACCGGGTGTGATAGAACCGCGCCCGGGGTTCGATATAGCCCCAGGGCTGGTCCAGCGGCAGGCTGAGCGCGGGCTCCAGATGCAGCCGGCTGCCGGCGACCCGGCCATTGGTCTCCGAAGCGGTGGTGTGATCGAAGCGCGTGACATCGCTGAACCAGTTCAGCCGGAGCGGGCCCATCACGTCCGGGTCGCCGCTTAGCTGCAGCTGGGGCAGGCGCCGGTAGGGTTCACTACGCGGCGCCAGATTGGGGTCCAGGATCTGCCAGGACTGCGCCCGGATTTGCGCCTGCCAGGTCTGGTCACGGTAGCGCGCCCGGCCGGTGCGCGGCAGCCGCGTCTGGGAACTGGTCTCCAGTCCGGTGTCCAGATCCTTGAAGTAGAAATCGTCCGAGGCGTAATTGACATCCGCGTCGAAAGTCCAGCTGCCCAGCGAACCGTCATGTTCCCAGCGCGCCAGTTCCCGGTCCCGGTCGTTGAAGGTGCGGTCGTTGCGCAGCCAGGCGTAGCTCAGGCTGCCCTCGCCGGCGCCGGTGAGATAACGCAGTTCGTTTTCCAGTCCATTGCCCCGGCCGTGGATATGACGGGGTGCTATGGTGGCGTCGAGCTGCGGATGCAGGTTGAGATACAGCGGCTGGGTATAGTCCACGCCGCCTTCGTCCGCGCTCACCAGGGTAGGATAAAGCAGGCCGCTCTTGCGCCGGTCGTCGATGGGAAAGGTGAGCCAGGGCACCCAGAAGACGGGCCAGCCGTATAGATCGAGCGTGACATGGTGTGCCTCGCCCCAGCCGCTATCGCGGTTGAGTTCCAGCTTGCGGGCCCGGAAAAGCCAGCTGTTGTTGCCCGGTTCACAGGTGGTATACGCGCCCTGATCAATATGAATCAGCGGACCTTGCTGACGCATGATAGCGGCTTCGCCGCGCGCATGGGGCTTGAAAAGGGCGAAATTCGCGTTTTCCAGCCGGGTTTTACGGTTGCTGCGGTTGCCGCTCATTTGCTCGGCGTTGAACGTCAGGCCCGGGGATTCCATCCGGATATTGCCGGTCAGCTTGAAATCGCCGCTTTGCTGATCATAGCGGGCCTGGTCGGCGCGCAGCCGGCGCAAGGGTTGCCGAATGCGCACATCGCCCGAGAGCTCGGCCGCGCCCTCCGGTTCCAGGCTGGACTGGTCCGCGGAAATCACGGTGTCCGTGGTTGCCACCGGGCGGAAGAAGACCGGATTGTGATAGGTTCCCCCGCACCAGGCGGGAACCTCCGCGCGCTCTGCCGGAGGAAGCTTTTGCATCTCGTTGGTGGAGACCCAGTTCAGCTCATTGGCCCGGGCCGAAGAGCACACCGTCAGGGCCAGGAGGGCGAGGCTGTGGCAAAGACGGGGCAGTGGCATTCCCGGTCCATAACAGGTACAAAGCGCGTAAGTCGCAGCAGTTTAAAGGATTGCGGGGGGCTATGCAGCCGAACCGGGCGGAGTTGGACGAGCGTGTACAGACACTGGAGATCTGGGCATCCGCGGAACTGGAACATCCGGTGCAGGCCGAGCCCGTGGCCACCGATGCCGGCTTCCGGCGCTATTTCCGTTTTCGCACACCGGCGCGCAGCGTCATCGCCATGGATGCGCCACCGGAACGGGAAGGCACGACGGCCTTTCTCCGAGTGGGCGAGCTGCTGCGGGACGCCGGCGTGCATGTCCCCGACATCCTGGCCCGGGACACCGAACGCGGTTTCCTGCTGCTGACGGACCTGGGCGAGCGCACCTGGCTGGAGGTGCTCAATGACACCAATGCGGAGGAACGGTTTCCGCGCGCGCTGGATGCATTGTTGCGCATGCAGACCGCGACCCGGGAAGGTGTGCTGCCCGAATACGATGACACACTCTTGCGCCGGGAGCTGGCGCTTTTTCCCGACTGGTACCTGCGGCAACATCTGCAGGTGGACCCGGATGCACGCCTGGAGCAACAGCTGAATCGGGTCTTTGATTTGCTGGTGGAACACGCCCTGACGCAGGGCCGGGTCTGGGTGCATCGCGATTTCATGCCGCGCAATCTCATGGACTCGGACCCGGATCCGGGGGTGATCGATTTCCAGGATGCCGTGCTGGGGCCGATCAGTTATGACCCCATCTGTCTGTTCAAGGACGCCTTTATCAGCTGGCCGGAAGAGCGTGTCACGGAATGGCTGCACCAGTACTGGTCCCGGGCCCGGGAAAGGGCACTGCCGGTGCCGGCGGATTTCGAAAGCTTTCACCGCGATTGTGATCTGATGGGCGCCCATCGCCATCTGAAGGTCCTGGGTATTTTCGCGCGGCTGCGCTATCGCGACGGCAAGCCCAGATACCTCGAGGATGCGCCCCGGTTTCTGGCTTATCTTCGTACCGTCATTGAACGCCGTGAAGAGCTGGCGCCACTGGGCGCAGTGCTCGAGCGGGTCCGGGCAACGGCACCGGAGGCGCCGTGAAAGCGATGATTCTTGCTGCCGGACTCGGCAGGCGGATGCGACCGTTGACCGACGAAACGCCGAAGCCGTTGCTGCGCGTCGGCGGGCGCCCGCTGATCGAACACCAGATCGAACAGTTGCGTGACGCCGGCTTTCGGGAACTGGTGATCAACACGGCCTGGCTGGGGGAGCAGCTGGAACAGGCGCTGGGCGATGGTACGGCACTGGGCGTGCACATTCAGTATTCACGCGAGGGGCAGCCGCTGGAAACCGCCGGCGGTATCGTGCAGGCGCTACCGTTGCTGGGTGACGAACCCTTCGCGGTGGTGAACAGCGATATCTTTACCGATTATGATCCCGTGCGGCTGCCCCGCGCGCCGGACGGGCTTGCCCATCTGGTACTGGTGGATAACCCGGCGCACAATGCGCGCGGCGATTTCGGCCTGGATGCTCACGGCCGGATAGATGACAACGCGGCCGGGCGGCTGACCTTTGCGGGCATCGGCATCTATCGTCCGGAGCTGTTTGCCGATCTGGAATCCGGCGAACGCAAACTCGCGCCCCTGCTGCAGGCGGCGGCCGCGCGGGGCAAGGTTACCGGCGAGCGCCACACGGGCGCGTGGCTGGACGTGGGCACACCGGAACGTCTGGAACAACTGGATCAGCAACTGAGAGGCTTGTCATGAAGCAGGACCCCTGCATCGCACCGTCCATTCTCGCGGCGGATTTCGCCCGGCTGGGCGCGGAGGCGGATGCCGTGCTGGACGCCGGCGCGGACATGATTCATTTCGATGTCATGGACAATCACTATGTGCCCAACCTCACCATCGGGCCCATGGCCTGCAAGGCATTGCGGGATTACGGCATTGAAGCGCCCATTGATGTGCATCTCATGGTCTCGCCCGTGGATGAGCTGATCGCGCAATTCGCCGAGGCGGGCGCGAGCTATATCACCTTTCATCCGGAAGCGAGTCAGCATGTGGATCGCTCCCTTGATTTGATTCGTTCCCATGGCTGCAGGGCCGGGCTGGTGCTCAATCCCGCCACGACACCGGATTGCCTGGATTATGTGCTGGACAAGCTGGACATGGTACTGCTGATGTCGGTGAATCCGGGGTTCGGGGGGCAGAAGTTCATACCCGCGACCCTGCGCAAGGTGGCCCGGGTGCGCGAGCTGATCGACGCCCTGGGCGAGGATATCCGCCTGGAAGTGGACGGTGGGGTGAACGAGGACAATATCGCCGAGATCGCTGCCGCCGGCGCGGACACCTTTGTCGCCGGCTCGGCGATTTTCAAGCAGTCCGACTATGCCGGGGTAATCGAACGCATGCGCACCGCCTGCCGGTAACAGGCTAACGGGCCTCAACAGCCTGCTAAGGGCACGGGTCGGTCGTCTTCACGGGGGCGTTATACACCCGGTTGCGCCCCTTGTTCTTGGCCTCGTAGACGGCATGATCGGCGGCGGCCACCAGCTGCTCCGGATTGTAGCTCTGCTCGGGTACAATGCAGGCGGTACCGATGCTCACCGTAATGTGATCCGCCACGCTGGAGTGACCATGGGGCATGCGTTCGTCGGCCACGGCCCGGAGCAGCTTGTCCGCCATCTGCTCCAGTGAGCGCGGCCCCGTCTGTGGATAGAGCACGACGAACTCTTCGCCGCCGTAGCGCGCGGCCAGATCGCCCGGCCGGCGGGCGTGATCGGCCAGGATCCGGCCCAGGCGTTGCAGACAGTCGTCGCCGGCCTGATGGCCGTATTCGTCGTTGTAGGGCTTGAAGAAGTCCACGTCGATGAACATCAGCGAAAGACTGGCGCCATCGCGCATGCAGCGTTGCCATTCGAGATTCAGCACTTCGTCGAAATGGCGGCGGTTGGTGAGGCCGGTCAGGCCGTCCTCGCGCGACATTTCTTTCATGCGTTCGGCCATGTCATCGGAGCGCGCCTTTTCCAGCGACAACAGGCTTTGCTGGAGAAAGACCTGCCGGCTTTGCCGCTCCATGAGCCAGGCCACGACGGTTCCCACGGCACAGCCGGCGGTCAGGGTCTGGTGGGTCAACAGCCAGCTTAGCGACTGCCCGGATACCAGAATGGCGACCACGCCCAGATAACCACCGCCCCACATGGCCAGTGCCGCCGGGCCGGCGCGCAGGCCCAGCACCGATCCGATCACCACAGCGGCATGAACGGTGCCGATGGTCGCCGCCTGTTTCATTACGGGCGCGCCGGTGAATTCGGGCAGCACGGTCAGAACCACCATGCCCGGAAAGGCCAGGGCGGTGACATACTGCTGATGCCAGGCGTCCAGCCGGTGGCTGCGGGACAGCGCCACCGCGGCCAGGATCAGCAGGGTCACGGCACTGTAGCCCAGGGGCCAGCTGCCCAGGGTCTCCGAAGGAATAATGATCATGATGCCGATGCCGAGCACCAGATAGAGCAGCAACACATAGAAGACGGTGGAGCGAAAGGTGCGGGCACTGGCCGTGGCGTGGTAATGCCGGAACTCCTGCTCCAGCGAGCGGGGAAAACGAAAACGCAGCCAGCCGGCCTGCAAGAGGTCATTCAGGAGTGCGTAGCGCGTGCTGTCATGGCCGGGCCGGGCATCTTCCGGAAGATGGTCGGTTTCTGATGCGGTCATGCGGATCCCCTCTATGGACCGGGATGGTTTGTTCGTGACTGTATGGTCACTGATGCTGGCATTTTAGTGTCATTTACCTGGTGCGAGTCCATGGGAAGCCGACCTTTTGTGACTTTGTTCTCATTATCAGTCCATTATTGAGCCTAGCACTGGCGCGGAGATGCGTCCGGACCATTCGTACGCCGATTGACCGCGATCATCGCCCGTGTTGGTTGTGGGCAGGCCCTGCCCGTGTCGCACGGGTAGCCTCGCTGGCGCTTCCCCGCTACAATTTGATCACCATTCTCAACGGCAAGGATTACTTCCGGTGAATCGACATCCGGACATGGCCCGGTTTTTTCACGCTGCCGCTCACTGGCGATGGTGACGCGCCCGCGTGTGTCCGCGCACGCCCCGGATTTCACTTGCAGTGTCTGAAAATATCCTGGTTGGGGATCCCGCATGTCACCGGAACAACTTGCTGAATATGGCCGCGCCGGCTTCAACCGCGTCCCGCTGGTGCGCGAAGTTCTGGCCGATCTCGATACGCCGCTGACCGCCTACCGCAAGCTGGTGGGCGAAGAACTCTATTCCTGTCTGTTTGAATCCGTGCAGGGTGGCGAGCGCTGGGGCCGCTATTCCATTATCGGCCTGCCTGCCCGGGAAGTCGTGCGCATCACCGGCCGGGAGATCGAGGTGCGCAATGACGAGGGCGGCTATACCGAGCATGCGGACGATCCCATCGCCTGGGTCGAGGCCTACCGCCATCGCTTCCGCTCGCCGGAAATCGCCGGGCTGCCCCGTTTCAACGGGGGGCTGGTGGGCTATTTCGGCTATGACAGCGTGCGCTACTTCGAGCCCCGGCTGGGGCCGGCGCCCGGACGCGACACCCTGGGCGTGCCGGATGTGGTGCTGATGCGTTGCGAGGAAGTCGTGGTCTTCGACAATCTGCGCGGCAGTCTCTTCCTCGTGGTGCATCTGGACCCGGAAACGCAAGGCGAGCTGGAACGCGGCCGCGAACGCCTGGATGCGCTGGCCGCACGGCTGCGCGCGCCCCTGGCCGAACCGGACGAGACACCGCGTGGGCGGCAGCTGGCGGAAGACGAGTTCATTTCCGAGTTCCCCCGGGCGCAGTACGAAGACGCGGTGGAGCGCATCCGCGAATACATCCTGGCCGGCGACGTCATGCAGGTGGTGCCCTCGCAGCGCATGTCCGTGCCCTATTCAGCGCCGCCACTGGATATCTACCGGGCGCTGCGCTACCTCAATCCCTCGCCCTATATGTTCTATCTGGATCTGGACGATTTTCAGATCGCCGGTTCGTCGCCGGAGATCCTCACAAGGCTGGAAGGCGAGACGGTCACGGTACGTCCCATCGCGGGCACGCGCCGCCGGGGGCGAACGGATGCCGACGACCGGGCCATGGAACAGGATCTGGTCAACGACCCCAAGGAGATTGCCGAGCATCTGATGCTTATCGATCTGGGGCGTAATGACGTGGGCCGGGTCTCGCGGGCGGGTTCCGTGGAGCTGACCGAGAAGATGGAAGTGGAGCGCTATTCGCACGTCATGCACATTGTTTCCAATGTGGAAGGCCGTTTGCGCGAGGAACTGGGCCCGCTGGACGTATTGCGGGCCACCTTTCCCGCGGGCACGTTGAGCGGTGCCCCCAAGATCCGGGCCATGGAAATCATCGACGAACTGGAGCCGGTCAAGCGTGGTGTCTATGGCGGTGCCGTGGGCTATATCGGCTTCAACGGCGACATGGACACAGCCATTGCCATTCGCACAGCGGTGATCAAGGACAACCGGCTTTATATTCAGGCCGGCGGCGGCGTGGTGGCTGATTCCGTTCCCGAGCTGGAGTGGAAGGAAACCATGAACAAGGGACGTGCGCTGTTCAGCGCGGTGAACCTCGCCCTGAGCGGGCTGAGCCTGACCGGGGAGAACGAGGCATGAGCCGGGTCTTGATGATCGACAACTACGACAGCTTCACCTTCAACGTCGTCCAGTACCTGCAGGAGCTGGGCGCCGAGGTGGAAGTCTACCGCAATGACGCCATCACGCTGGCGGGCATCGAGGCATGCGAGCCGGATCACCTGGTGATCTCGCCCGGGCCCTGTACGCCCGACGAGGCCGGCATCTCGCTGGCGGCGGTGCGCCATTTCGCCGGCCAGCTGCCGGTGCTGGGCGTGTGCCTGGGCTATCAGGCCCTGGGGCAGGCCTTCGGCGGGCGGGTGGTACGCGCGCGTCAGGTCATGCACGGCAAGACCTCGTCCAT
>CAJXLA010000027.1 GCA_913055795.1 uncultured Alcanivorax sp.
AATCCCAAGATTACGCCCCACGGCTTCAACAACCTGACGAAGTCGTTGAGCTTCAATATTTTCGATATCAGCTATGCACAGACCGAGCAGCACCGGCAGGAGTATATCGAGTACATCGATGAGCTCTACAACGCCGAGCGCCTGACCGAGATCCTGACCAACGTCACGCGCATCATCGGCGCCAATGTGCTCAATATTGCCCGCGAGGACTACGAGCCCCAGGGCGCCAGCGTGACCATGCTCATCGCCGAACATGAAAAGTTGCCCGAAGGCGGCGACTGGGAAGCGGAAGAGCCCGGCCCCATGCCCGACGCCATTGTGGGGCATCTGGACAAGAGTCACGTCACCGTGCACACCTATCCGGAATCCCATCCGGACGGCGGTATCTCCACCTTCCGCGTGGACGTGGACGTGTCCACCTGTGGCGTGATTTCACCGTTGCGCGCGCTCAATTACCTGATCCACAGCTTCGATTCGGACATCGTTACCATCGACTATCGGGTGCGCGGATTCACGCGCGACCGCAACGGCACCAAGCATTACATCGATCACGATATCAACTCGATCCAGAACTTCTTCTCCGAGGATACGCAGAACGCCTATCAGATGATTGATGTGAATGTGTACCAGGAGAATATCTTCCACACCAAGATGCTGCTCAAGGACTTCGATATCGACAACTATCTCTTTGGTTCGGGCCGGGATCAGTTCTCCACGGAGGAGCTGGAGGATATCGAGGGACGGCTCAGGAAAGAGATGCTGGAGATCTTTTATTCCAGGAATATGGAATAAAAGAAGTAGAAAGTAGCAAGCACAAAGTGGCAAGAAAAAAGCCGAGCGCCTCTGGCGCTCGGCTTTTGGGGCTTTCGACTTTCGTCTTTCCGCTTTCGACTCTTTACAACCTGTAAGTTGTAAACGTCATAATCTTGCTCATCACCGTCATGGCCGTTTTGACCGGCGGCGGCAGGGCGGCGCCGCCAGCCTGTTCCGCGGTGACGGCATGCTGGCGTTCATCCTCGCGCATCTGGGCGATGATGCGCCGGCTTTGTTCGTCGGCCGGGGGGATCCGGTCGAGATGAGACTCGAGATGGCGTACTACCTGGTGCTCCGTTTCGGCGACGAAACCCAGACTCCAGCGGTCGCCGGCGATCCCGGCCGCCGCGCCCATGCTGAAGGACAGCGCATAGAACAGCGGGTTCAGGCGGCTGGGCTTTTCGCCCAGCTGGGCGATGCGCTCTTCGCACCAGGCCAGGTGGTCTTCCTCCTCGCGAGCGGATTCCTCCATGGCTTCGCGCACGTCGGGCAGCCGTGCCGTAGTGGCCTGGCCCTGGTACAACGCCTGGGCACAGACCTCGCCGGTGTGATTGATGCGCATCAAACCGGCGATATGAGGCCGTTGGGACTCGGGCGGTTGCGTCTGCTCCGGTGTGGGCCCCAGTTCCGGCTGGCGTTGGGCCCGGGTACTGCCCGGCACCAGGGTGCGCAGAGCATTGTCGGCCCGGGCGAGCCATTGATCCAGCGCAGTATAGCGGCGGCCGGTGCTCATACGGAGCTTCTCCTTCACAGGGTCCGGTGCCTGCGGGGCTGTCCGGATCGATTTCCACGGGTAGAATAGCGGATCACACGGAGTAACGCACGGGCCCGCCATGGCGCCTGATAACCCATCCGCAGTACTGGATCCGGCACTGGCCGGTACCGACCAGAGCCTGTCGTCCACCTATCTGGCCACGGTGCTGCCGGCGCTGGCGGCGCATTATGATCTTGATCCCCGCGAACTGCTCGCCAAGGCCGGCCTGGCTTCCGATTTGCTGGAGCAGGACGAGCAGTTCGTGCCCCTGGTGGATGTCATGCGCTTGTTCGTGGCGCTGATGGAGCGCACCGGTGATCCGGGGCTGGGGTTTGAGACCGGCAAGCATGTACGGCCGCGGGCCTATCAGGTGCTCGGCTATGCCATCCTGTCCAGTCAGACCCTGGGCGAGGCCATTGACCGGCTCACGCGGTTCGAGAAGCTGGTGGGCAATCTGGGGCGCACGGACTGGCACCATCGGGGTGAATCCGTGGAGTTGCACTGGCAATGTCCCATCAGTGGTCCGCCCCGGCGTTTCGTGGTGGAAGCGGCCGTGACCGGCTGGGTGACCTTTGCCCGGCAACTGGTCGACGAACAACCGCCGTCGCCCGACCGGGTCTGCTTTACCCATGGTCCCCCACCCGACACGCAACGCTACCAAATCTGGTTTGATTGTCCCGTGAGCTTTCGCGCCGGCTTCGACGGTGTCGTGTTTCCTGCGCGTTTGCTGAATCATCCGCTGGCGGGTGCGGATCCGGGGTTGAACGAGCTCATGGAACGCGAAGCCCGGCAGCTGCTGGCCGACTATGATATCAAGGCCAATCTGATCAATGCGGTACGCCGCCAGATCTACCGGCGCCTGGCCGACGGCGAACCGGCCATGGAAAAGGTGGCGGCGGAGCTGGGGGTAAGTGCGCGCACGCTGCAGCACCGGTTGCGTCAGCAGGGCCTGAGCTTCCAGGAGGTTCTGGACGGGCTGCGCCGTTCGCTGGCCGAGCTCTATTTGCGCGATCACGCGCTCAGTCTCACCGAGATCGCACTGCTGCTGGGGTTTGCCGAACAGAGTTCCTTCACCCGCGCGTTTCGTCGCTGGCGGGGGATGTCGCCGGCCGCCTGGCGGCGCTCCCCGCAAAGCGGCTGATGACCTCGCGCAGCACGGCCAGTTCTACCGGCTTGGGGACATGGGCATTCATGTCCGCCGCCTGGCTGCGCTCGCGGTGTTCGCGCAGGATATGGGCGGTAAGCGCAATAATGGGAACGGGGCCACGCTGCTGTTCGGTTTCCAGGGTGCGGATGGCGCGGGCCGCATCGAAACCATCCATTTCCGGCATTTCGCAGTCCATCAGGATCAGATCATAGTCGTGTGCGCGCACGGCTTCCACGGCCTCGCGGCCGTTGTTGACCACTTCCGCGGTCATGCCCAGCCGATTGAGCATCCCCTGGATGACCTGCTGACTGAGCGGATCATCCTCGGCCACCAGCAGCCGCAGCTCCGGCGCCGGTTCCGGTGCAACGTCGCGCGTCGGCGAGCCCGATTCGGCGAGCAGCCCCAGTGCGCTGGCGAGACTCCGGCGCAGCCGCGAGCCCGATACCGGCTTGGTCAGCACTTCGTGCAGCTTCACCTGTTGAACGGCCTGGCGGGAGGGCGCTGACTGCACACCGGAGAGCATGATCAGTGCCAGGGCCTGTCCGGCCGCGTCTTCGCGGATGCGTGCGGCCAGCTCCAGTCCGTCGATGGCCGGCATTTGCTGATCCAGGACGACGACATCAAAGGGGTCGCGGATATTGGCCTGGGTGCGAATCGTGGCCAGGGCCTCGCGTGGATCATGCGTAACGGTCACGCGCATGCCCCAGGACAGCGCTTGTTGGCGGATGACGCGGGCGACGGTAGGCGCATCATCAATGATCAGCAGATGAAAGCCGTTGAGGCTTACTTCGCGTTGGTCCGCGTCCAGCGGGCCGGTGTCCGGCAGGGGCAGACTGAACCGGCACAGTGGACGGCCCTGGCGATCATGCCGCCACTGCAGCTCGCCATCCATGGACATGACCAGCTGACGCGCGCTGGACAGCCCCAGAGCCGTGCTGTCGCTGGCGCCGGTGTGGAGCTCGTCGGACTCCAGCGTGGCCCAGATGTTGTCGGTGTCCCGCAGGGCGGACCCGGAGAGTTCGAAACGCAGGTACCCGCCCCGACCCGTGGGATCGCGCGCCACATCGATGATCAGCTCGCCCGGCTGGCCGTGGCGCGCCGCGCAGGCCAGCAGATTCCGCAAAACCTGACGCAGCCGGCCGGCGTCGCCCTCTACCTGTGCGGGCACATGGGCATGAATATGGGGAATCAGCTCGATGTCCCTCGCCTCGGCGCGTTCCCGGAACAGGTCCAAAGCATCCATGATGCACGGCGTCAAGGCAAAGGGTTCCGGATGGGCGCGTGTTGGCTCCCCCGCCTCGCCGGAGAACAGCAGAACGTCGCCCACCACCCGCAGCAGATCGTTGCCTGCGGCCTGAATGGCCCGGACGTATTCACGCTGATTGGGCGTCAGCGGGGTTTCCTCCAGAATCTCGGCCATGCCCATGATGCCGCTCATGGGGGTGCGTACCTCGTGGCTCACCCGGGCCAGGGAGTCCTGACGCACTTCACGCCGGGCGTGGTCCAGTTGTTGTTGTTGCTGGTTGCGGAGGCTTTCATGCAGGCGTGTCTCGCGCCCGCGTTGCAGGCCCACGGCGAGAAGCACGGCTTCCAGCGCACCGGCGGCCAGCAACAGCAGCGGAAAGTTCCATTGCAGGGTATACCACTGTTGCAATGCGGCAATGACCAGCAGGCTGGTCAGCGTCAGTCCGGCCCGGGCCAGCACAAACAGACCCGCGCCCGCCGTTTTCTTTTGCCAGGCCAGGATGCCCAGCCAGAACAGCGCCAGTGCCACCACGGCCGCGGTGCCATGCGACAGCGCCAGGGCCGACACGGCCGGTAGCCCTAACAGCACCACGGGCGCGGTCACCACCAGCGCTATCATGGCAATCCGCAGGGCCCGGCCGAAACGCGGCAGATGTACGGGCACCTGCAAATAGGTGTAGCTGACCCCGATATTGGCTGCCAGACCGAGCAGGATCAGAAAGGCGCTCCACTGGGCATGACTGCCCTGTGGCAGCCATGCCGGCGGGCCCAGCAAGCCGGAATAGCTCATCACCACCAGGGTCAACAGAATGAAGAACAGGGCATAGGCGCCGTGGGCCAGCGACCGGATTACACCGAACAGGATCAGATGCAGCAGTGCCAGTGCCGTCACCAGGCCGCAGACCAACCAGAACGCGCTCGCCCGCATGGTCACGGCTTCGGGTTGTGATGACGCGGAGGTCAGCTCCAGGCTGTAGTGAAAACCATGGTTCGGGATCACCCGCAGATAGTAGGTACGGGTGGTATCCGGTGGCAGAACGATCCGGAAAAGATGCCTGTCACCGGGCAGGAAACGGTCATAGTCCGCCGGAAGCGGTTTTCGGGTCTGGAAGCCCCCGTCGGCGGGTGCAAAAAGCCGGACTTGCGAGACGGGACCCGTGGATAGCACCAGATGCCGGCTGCGCGGCGCGCCCGTTTCGTTACGCACCGCGATCCGCAGCCACCAGCGACGATCACTGAAACCGAGACGCTGCAGCGCATGAGCCGCCGGGCGGAAGCGATCCGCCATCGCGGGCTGGCGCACGTCGTCCAGGGTGAGGTCGCCGTCGGCATCTTCCAGATAATCGGAATAGACCGTGATGGAGGCTTCGGTCGCCGGATCCGCCAGCACGAAAGGTGGAGGCGGAGCCGCCGCGGCGGCCGTGCCCAGCAGGAGCAGCAGCGCCGCAAGCCCCCTACTCGGCTTCGGCATCCGATTCCGGAGCTGCTTCCGCCTGTTTGCCTCCGGGTTGAGGCTGATCCAGTACATAGGCCTCAAAGCCCGCCTCATTCAGCAGGTAGCACCCGAGCTGACTGCGTCCGCCGCCGTCGCAACTGACCACATAGACGAAGTCCTTTTCCAGATTCTTGAGCTCGCGGCGCAGCTCGGTGAGCGGAACATTCTTGGCACCGGGCTTGCGGTCGTGCTTGAACTCCATGGGCAGGCGTACGTCCAGCAGCACACAGGCGCGGTCGCCATTCTCCATCATTTCGCGCATCTCCGCCGTCGTGACGTGCTGGATGACGGTCTCCTGCAACAGGCTGCGGAACTCGTCCTGATCCAGACACATCAGGGTGCCGTCACTGGTCATGGTGACGGTGGCGTTGCGCTCGTCCTGCGAGATGAGTGCATCCTCGCCGAAGAAATTGCCGGCAGTCAGCGCCGCCAACGTCTTGCGCTTGCCGGCTTCCTCGCGCGTGACCATGGCCTTGCCTTCCTTGATCACATAGAAGGTATCGCCGCTTTCGCCTTCCTGAATGACGGTTTCGCCCAGCTGCACTTCCTGTTCGTCGAACTTGGTGAACAGCGACTGGATCTTGCTGGGCGGGATCTGACTGAAGAGGCCGGACTCGAGCAATGCATCCATCCAGTCACGACTGTCCTCTTCGTTGTCGTCCAGCATGGCCTCGGCGGCCTGGGTCCAGGTCATCAGCAGATCCAGATGCGAGCGATCAATGGCGTAGAAAACCGTGGCTTCGGTGGTAATGGCGTTGTAGGTGTGCTGGTTGTAGTTATCCAGCGCCAGATAGTTCTCGTCGTCATCGGCGGGGAAATGCCGCACCTCGTAGGTCTTGTCCGTGAGATCCACGGCGCCTTCGATCAGAAACAGGGCCTTTTGGGGTACCTGACCCTGTTTGAAGACCACCTTGTTGGCGGGCAGTTCCAGCACTTCGAACTGGCCCTGAATCTCGCGCAGGTGAGATTCCGTCAGGCAATCCAGGGGCATGAATTCCTGCAGTTTGTCCAGGTCCGGATGCTGACTCATGCATTGCCCTCCCGGCGCGCCATCAAAGTGTTGACCGGATTATGGCAGACCCGGACGCGGGTTTGCAGGGACCGCGTTCCCTTCCCGCTGTTTTTCGCGACCGGGTTCAACAGTCTGTTAGCGCCCGGTAGCCGATATCGGTCCGGTAATAGCAGTCGCTCCACTGAATCGACGATGCACCCGCATAGGCGTTGTCACGAGCCTGGTGCAGAGCATCGCCCAGGGCCGTCACGCACAGCACCCGACCACCGGCGGTGACGACCCGGCCCTGTTCATCGTCGGCGGTACCCGCATGGAAAACCTTGAGCCGGTCCGAATCCAGGCTTTCCAGTCCGGTAATGGCATCGCCCTTGCGGTAGCTGCCGGGATAGCCGCCGGCGGCCATGACCACGCCCAGCGCGGTGCGCTCGTCCCATTGCGCGCGTTCCGCGTCGAGCCGGCCGTCCAGCGCGGCCCGGCAATGGGCCACGAGGTCGGATTGCAGGCGCATCAGCAGTGGCTGGGCCTCCGGGTCGCCCAGACGGCAGTTGAATTCGATGACTTTGGGGCTACCGTCGGGCGTGATCATGAGCCCGGCATAGAGAAAGCCGGTGTAGGGACGGCCCTCGGCAGCCATGCCCCGCAGGGTGGGGTGAATGACTTCGTCCAGAATACGTTGATACACCCGGTCGGTAACGACGGGCGCCGGGGAATACGCGCCCATGCCGCCGGTGTTGGCCCCGGTGTCGCCGTCGCCGATACGCTTGTGGTCCTGGCTGGTGGCCAGGGGAAGCATCTGCTCACCGTCGGCGAGTACGATAAAGCTCGCTTCCTCGCCCTGGAGGAAATCCTCGATCACGATCTGCTCGCCCGCTTCGCCAAAGGCCTCGCCGGAGAGCATCTCGCGCACGGCCGTTTCCGCCTCCTCCAGCTCTTGTGCCACCACCACGCCCTTGCCTGAAGCCAGCCCGTCCGCCTTGATGACCAGAGGCGCGCCCCGGGCACGGACGTGTTCGAGCGCGGCGTCGCGTTCGGTAAAGGTGAGGTATCCCGCGCTGGGGATGCCGTGCCGTGCGAGAAAGTCCTTGGTGAAGGCCTTGGAACCTTCCAGCTGGGCCGCCTCGCGTTCGGGGCCGAAGCAGGGCAGGCCCTGGGCGCGGAAGAGATTCACGAT
The DNA here is from genome assembly GCA_913055795.1 of uncultured Alcanivorax sp. Classification (GTDB taxonomy): domain Bacteria; phylum Pseudomonadota; class Gammaproteobacteria; order Pseudomonadales; family Alcanivoracaceae; genus SLJS01. The sequence continues at coordinate 7,638 of CAJXLA010000027.1, forward strand.
GCCGTCCACAAGCGGCGCTTCCGGGCCCACAATGGTCAGCTCGATGGCCTCGCGGCGGGCGAGTTCCACCAGCGCTTCCTTGTCGTCCGGCGCGAGGGCGACGTTGTCCACGCCCGGTTCCCGGGCCGTGCCCGCATTGCCTGGTGCCACCAGCACCTGCTCCACCTGCGACGATTGCATCGCTTTCCAGGCCAGCGCATGCTCGCGGCCACCGCCGCCGATAATGAGTACCTTCATCGAGTTCCCTCTCAATGTCTGAAGTGGCGCATCCCGGTGAAGGTCATCGCCATATTGTGCTCGTCCGCTGCGGCGATGACGTCGTCGTCACGGATGGAGCCGCCCGGCTGGATGACGCCGGCGATGCCGTTTTCGGCGGCATTGTCCATGCCGTCGCGGAAGGGGAAGAACGCATCCGAGGCCATGACCGCACCGGCCACGTCCAGCCCGGCCTGTTCGGCCTTGATGGTGGCGATACGTGCGGCGTTCACGCGGCTCATCTGCCCGGCGCCCACGCCGATGGTGCACCCGTCGCGGCCATAAACAATGGCGTTGGACTTGACGAACTTGGCCACCTTCCAGGTAAAGAGCATGTCCCGGATTTCGTGCTCGTCGGGCACGCGTTGGGTCACCACCTGCAGATGTTGTTCGTCCACCATGGCCTGATCGCGGTCCTGAATCAGCAGGCCGGCGTTGACGCGCTTGTAGTCCAGCGCGGGGGCGGCAGGTTGCCAGTGACCGCATTCGAGCAAGCGTACATTCTTTTTGCTCGACACGGCCTCGCGCGCCGCTTCGCCGATCACGGGCGCGATGATGACCTCCACGAATTGCCGCTCGACAATGGCCCGGGCGGTGAAATCGTCCAGTTCCCGATTGAAGGCGATAATGCCGCCAAAGGCGCTTTCCGGGTCCGTGGCGAAGGCCCGGTCATAGGCCTCGCTGAGCGTATCGGCGAGAGCCACGCCACAGGGATTGGCGTGCTTGACGATGACACAGGCCGGTTCTTCGAACTGTTTGACGCACTCCAGCGCGGCGTCCGTGTCGGCGATATTGTTATAGGACAGCGCCTTGCCCTGGAGCTGGCGGGCCGTGCTCACGCTGGCTTCGGTGGCATCCGGTTCCACATAGAAGGCGGCGCGCTGGTGCGGGTTCTCGCCATAGCGCATGTCCTGGGCCTTGTCCAGTTCAACGCGGAACGGGTCGGGCAGATCCAGCGCCGGGCCCTCGGCGCTCTGTGTCTCGAAATAACGCGCGATGGCAGCGTCATAGGCGGCCGTGTGAGCAAAGGCGCGGCGGGCGAGATCAAAGCCGTGTTCCGGTGTCAGGCGCCCCTGCGCGCGCAGCGCGTCCAGCACGGCGTTGTAGTCCGCCGGATCCGTGACCACGCCCACATCGGCGTGGTTCTTGGCGGCGGCACGGATCAGGGTGGGGCCGCCGATATCGATGTTTTCGATGGCCTCGTCGAAGGTAGAGTCCGCGCGCGCCACGGTTTCGCGGAAGGGGTAGAGGTTGACCACCACCAGATCAATGGGGGCGATATCATTTTCCGCCATGACGGTTTCATCGGCGCCCCGGCGCCCCAGAACGCCGCCGTGAATGGCCGGATGCAGTGTCTTGACCCGGCCGTCCATGATTTCCGGAAACCCGGTGTAATCCGAAACCTCGCGTACGGTGACCCCGGCCTCCTGCAAGCGCCGGAAAGTGCCGCCGGTGGACAGGATCTCCACGCCCAGCTCAGCCAGTCCCCGGGCGAATTCCTCGATTCCGGTCTTATCCGAAACGCTGATCAGCGCGCGTTCCGCCGACTTCTTCATGATGCTGCGCCTCCCGGTTTGAAGGGAAAAACAAAAAAGGGCCGTTCGTGAACGGCCCCGGAACAACAGTCAGGGGGACGCTAGAGCAGTCCGTACTGCTTGAGTTTCTTGCGCAGGGTGCCGCGGTTCAGGCCCAGCATGTCCGCCGCCCGGGTCTGATTGCCCCGGGTGTGCTCCAGGACCTTTTCCAGCAGGGGAATTTCCATCTCTGCCAGTACCGTCTGGTAGACATTGTTGACCTCTTCGCCTTCCAGATTGGCGAAATAGTCGGTCAGTGAACGCCGCACGCAATTGCGCAGGGTGTCGTGGCTGTCGGTGTGCGCAAGCGTCAGGGCGGAAGTGTCTTCGGCGGTGCTCATCTCGATTCGGGTCCGTGCTGCTGTGCTGTTCATGCGGCCAACGCTCCGTCGTCAGAATCAATGGCGAACACTCCCTCGGGCGCCCACGCGCGGGACGGAGTGCAAGCCGGAATTTTGTGGAGTTGCGACTGCGTATTGCTTCGCGGTGTCTCGTTCCCCGTGATACCGACACCCGAAGCCCCGCGGCGCGCGCCGACACCGGGCTCCCCCATTGGACCGGTTGTGCGCGTTGCGGGGCGCACCCCGGGCTCGGTGTGCCGGCTCCGGGACTGCTCGTCCGGAAGCGACCGTGCAATCCGGGAGAGCTTCCCGGCGGACGAAACATGATACCACCGGCGCCGCCGGATTCCAGTCCCCGAAGCCGATTGGAATGCAATTTTGTGCGTTCGGAAGATGAGCGGATCAGCCCGCTTCCGTGTCCTCCGGTCCACGGGCCGGCGGATGGAAGCGCAGGCTGTAATTCACCGCGTCCGGGCCCGGGTCCAGGATTTCAAAGGAGACGTGGACGGGCACATCCGGCGGCATCAGCTCGCGGTCCTCGAGTTCGCCGGCGCGGTATTCGTCCGGCGTGAAACGGCGGCTGGCCAGGGGTTGTTCGTCCATGGAGGAAAAGGTCAGCTCGAGATCGGGAAATGGCTGGGGGTGCTCGGCCTCATTGAAAAAAATGGCGTCCACCACCAGTGCATCGTCTACTTGCGGATGACTGCGCACCACCAGGTTGGCTCCGCGCAGTTCGTCGATATTGGAGCGTCCGGGCAGCGTGCAGCCGGCCAGCTCGCAGATGCGTGCATAAAGCGGGCGCCACTCGGGCGTGCGTGCGAGCTCTGCGAAATTGAAAGCCAGGGATTGTACGGCGAGTACAATCACCGCGAGCAGGGATAACGAACTCCATTTCAGCCATTGCGTGCCCGGGGTGGCGAAGCGGGGGGCGGAAGACTTTCGGGCTTCGGGTTCTTCCCCGCCGGTCGGTATGTCGATGTAATCCAGCTCCGCGCCATCATCCATGTCCAGCGAGAACAGATCCGTGTTCGCATCCTCGTCCGGGACTTCCTCGGGTGCGCGTTGGCCCCGTCGGGACTCCTCGGATGCTTCCTCCGCTGGTTCGCCGTCGCCGGGCGATTCGTCCAGCAGCGACATGTTTTCCGGCGAGGGGGGCGCCGCGCGGGCCTGGTCCGCATCCGACGGCGAATCGTCGTCCTCGAGTTCCTCCAGCAGCTGTTCCGCCCAGGATTCATCCGTATCTCCGCCACCCCCGGCATCGGTGAAATCATCGTCGCCCAGTCCGCCGCCGTCCTCGTCCATGGACAACAGGCTTTCGCTGATCTCGGAGTCCCCCAGCGAAACCGCCGTGTTGTTCGTGGGCAAGGCTTCGCTGTCCTTTTCCTTGTTCGACTGCTCCGACTGGCTTGCCTCGGTGGAATCGTCTTCCGGCAGAGTCCAGCGTTCAGCCGGGTCCGGTTGCTGTTTCTGCGGCTGGTCCTGTTGCCGGTCTTGGGACGGACGGGCCTGGTTCTGCCCGCCGCGCTGAGGCTTGTCTTCCGGTCGGGGCTGGGCCTGCTCGCGCTGGCCCTGTTTCGGGTCTGCTGGCCGCTTCGATTGCTGCTGTCCGGACGGTCCCGCAGAAGCACCGCCGGAGGCGCTCTTCTGCTTGACCTTGACGGGATTGCCCTGTTCGTCGACCAGGTTCTGCGTCGCCAGAAAGACTTCCAGGCAGGAGCCGCAGCGGACCTTGCCCCGGGCCTGCTTGAGCTGCTCCACGCCGATTTTGAACTGGGCCCCGCAATGCGGGCACCGGGTCTTGTACTGAGCTGCCATGCCGGTATCGATCCGCTCGTGTAGAAGTCATTCTTGTACAGCCACCGCTGCGGGCGGCGCAAGGGCATGGTTCCCGCCCGGCGTTATTCGGCCTGACGCCGGATGCCGGCCAGCAGGCACCAGTCACCGCGTTCGACAGGTGCGTCCAGCTCGAACCATGGTTGGTAATGGTGGCATACCTCGGACGCTTGTTCACGCAGAATACCCGAGAGCAGGATGGCTCCGCCCGGCCGTGTCAGTTCGGCCAGATGGGGCGCGAGTTCCATCAGCGGGCCGGCCAGGATATTGGCCAGCATCAGGTCGGCGCCGCCGGGCACGGATTGTAGGTCGTGGCAGAAGAGACGGTCCTCGACACCATTGGTTTCGGCATTGGCACGCGTGGCGGTCAGCGCCTGGGCGTCCAGGTCACAGACATGGGCGCGCTCGGCGCCCAGCAGCAGGGCCGCGATGGCCAGCACCCCGGAGCCGCAACCGTAATCCAGTACCTGCCGGCCGGTGGGCGGATGGGCGTCCAGCCATTCCAGGCACAGGGCGGTGGTTTCATGGGTACCGGTGCCGAAGGCCAGGCCCGGATCCAGACGCAGGTTGACGGCGTCCGGTGCCGGCGCCTCACACCAGGAGGGCACGATCCAGAGTCGCTCACCGAAGCGCAGCGGCTGGAAGTCGTCCATCCAGCTACGCTCCCAGCTCTGATCGGCCAGCATTTCCACACGGCTATCGGGCAGGGAGGCGCCGAACTGGTGCTCGATCCCGGCGATCAGGGCATCCGGATCCCGATCCGCGGGGAAGAGCGCGGTCACGATGGTGTCCTGCCACAGTGGCATGGCCCCGGGCGCGGGTTCGAGCAGGGGTTCATCGCCGGCGTCGCGCAGGGTGACGGCCGCGGCGCCGGCGGTTTCCAGCAAACTCTGCAGCCGCCGGGCCTGGTCGCCGTGGGCGGGGATATGAAGCTGCTGCCAGCTCATCAGCGCAGGGTGGCCTCCAGGTGGTGGATGTCCACCCCACCGTCGATAAAGGCGGCATCCCGGAAGATGCGGTCCCGGTGCAGGGTCACATTGGTCTGGATGCCCTCGATGACGATTTCATCCAGGGCATTGCGCATGCGCGCCAGCGCCGTGCTCCGGTCCGGTCCCCAGGTAATGAGCTTGCCCAGCAGCGAGTCATAGAAGGGCGGTACCGTATAGCCGGTGTAGACATGCGCGTCCACGCGCACCCCGTTACCACCGGGCGCGTGGTAATAGCTGATCCGGCCCGGACAGGGGTGGAAATGCACCGGATCCTCGGCGTTGATGCGCGCTTCCATGGCGTGGCCGCTCAACCGGATATCCTCCTGACGCAAGGACAGCGGCTCGCCGCCGGCGATACGCAGCTGTTCCTTGACGATATCCACGCCCGTAATCATTTCCGTAACCGGATGTTCCACCTGCACCCGGGTGTTCATCTCGATGAAATGGAATTCGCCCTTTTCGTAGAGAAACTCGAAAGTGCCCGCGCCCCGGTAGTTCATTTCCTCGCAGGCGCGGACGCAGCGCATGCCGATATCGTGACGCTGATCGTCCGGAATGTGTGGCGCGGGTGCTTCCTCGACCACCTTCTGGTGGCGGCGCTGCAGCGAGCAGTCCCGATCACCCAGATGGACGGCGTTGCCCCGGCCGTCCGCGAGGACCTGGATTTCCACGTGCCGGGGGGCTTCCAGGAATTTCTCCATGTAGACCGTGTCGTCACCGAAGCTGTTGCGTGCCTCGGACTGCGTCATGGTGATGGCGTTGAGTAACTGCTCCTCGTTGTCCACCACGCGCATGCCCTTGCCGCCACCGCCGGAGGCGGCCTTGATCATGACGGGATAGCCGATATGGCGGCCGAGCTCGAGCACCTGGTCCGGCTCGCCCCGCACCGGGCCGTTGCTGCCCGGCACCGTGGGCACGCCCGCCTCCTTCATGGCGTTAATGGCCGAGACCTTGTTCCCCATCATGCGAATGCTTTCCGCGGTGGGCCCCACGAAAATGAACCCGGAGCGCTCCACGCATTCCGCGAAATCCGCGTTCTCCGCGAGAAAGCCATACCCCGGATGCACGGCGTCGGCATCGGTCACCTCGGCGGCGCTGATGATGGCCGGGATATTGAGGTAGGACTCGGTGGACGAAGCCGGGCCGATACAGACGGCTTCGTCCGCCAGGCGCACATGCATGAGATCCTTGTCCGCCTGGGAATAGACGGCCACGGTGCGGATGCCCATTTCCTTGCAGGCGCGCAGGATACGCAGTGCGATTTCGCCGCGATTGGCGATAACAACCTTTTCCAGCATGGTGAGTATCCTGTGGGTCTAGACGATGCTGAACAGCGGCTGGTCGAATTCCACCGGCTCGCCGTTTTCCACCAGCACCGACTTGATGGTGCCGGACTTGTCCGCCTCGATCTGGTTCATCATCTTCATGGCTTCGACAATACAGAGCACGTCGCCGGCCTGCACCGTCTGCCCTTCCTCCACGAAGGGGGGCGCGTCGGGCGAGGGCGCGCTGTAGTAGGTACCCACCATGGGCGACCGCACCAGATGGCCTTCGGGCTCGGTTGGCGCTTGCTGCTTGTCCGGCTCCGGTTCGGGCGCCGGTTCGGGCGCCGGCGCCGGTGCCGCGGGCTGGGGGGCTGCGGGCTGGGGCGATACCTGGGCCGGACCGCCCCGGCTGATGCGCACCGATTCCTCGCCTTCCTGGATCTCGAGCTCGTTGATGCCGGATTCTTCCAGCAGCTCGATCAGTTTCTTGATCTTGCGGATATCCATGAACTTATCCCGTGCCTTCGGACTGAATTCGCGCCAGTGCCGCCTCCAGCGCCAGCTCGTATCCCCGGGCACCCAGTCCCGCGATCACGCCCTCGGCGATATCGGAGAAATACGAATGCCGGCGGAAGGGCTCGCGCCGATGGATGTTGGACAGATGCACCTCGATAAAGGGGATGGCCACCGCCTGGAGCGCGTCCCGCAGGGCCACACTGGTATGGGTAAAGGCCGCCGGATTGACGATGATGAAATCCACCTCTGCGTCACCGGCCCGTTGAACCCGGTCCACCAGTTCGTGCTCGGCATTGCTCTGCAGGCTGGCGATGTCGACGCCCGCCGCTTCCGCGCGCTCGCGCAGCCGGGTCTGAATGCCGTCCAGCGTCTCGCGGCCATAGGTGTCTGGTTCCCGCCGGCCCAGCAGGTTCAGGTTGGGCCCATGGAGCACCAGAATGGAAGCCAACGGATGATCCCCCGAAATGCTTGTAATTGTGGCGATCCGAGCCGGATTTGCGGGGAAAGCCGGCCGACCGTCAAGTCACCATCCTAGGGATTCCGGGCACCGGGGGAAAGCGGATTACAACTTTGGTTACAAATGATCGCCACCGTTCACCGCGAGATGGCCGGAAATACCTTCTCGTTCAGGTGTCGGCGGAACCGATCCGGGCCCATTTCGCCCAGCACGCGGCTGTCCGGGATTTCGTCGCCGTCAGGGTCACGGAACATCAGGGTGGGCAGGCCCAGAACCTTGTAGTCCTCCATCAGCGCCCGGTTTTCGGCGTTCACCTCGGTGATGTCGATCCGCAGCAGCCGGAAGCCGGACAGCGCCTCGAGGACCTCGGGATGACTCAGGGTCTCTTCTTCCAGTATCCGGCAGGCTACGCACCACTCGGCGAAAAAATCCACCAGCACGGGCTGGTCCGCCTGCCGCGCCTGTTGCAGCTGGCGCTCGAGCGCCGCCTGACCTTCCAGATCGCGCCACGCCGCCATACCGCTTTTCCCGGCGTCCGTTGCCGAGGTTTCCGGCGACCCCGAAGCAGCGGGCTGCAGATGGGACAGGGGCTGCCAGGGATCCTTGCCCCCGGAGGCGGCTCCGATCAGCATGACCACACCGTAGAGCGTCAGCAGCAGGGCGATGCCGCGGCGCAGGCGGTACTCGCCGCCCGGTTCCAGTGCGCCCAGCTGGACCCCGTAGACGGCCAGCAGCATACCGTAGAGCGCCAGGGTGATACCGTCCGGCAGGATCCGGTCCAGCAGCCAGATGGCCACGCCCAGCATGAGCACGCCGAAGACATGCTTGATGTCTTCCATCCAGGTGCCTGTCCGGGGCAACAGGCTGGCGCCGCCGGTACCCACCAGGATCAGCGGCACGCCCATGCCCAGGGCCATGGCGAACAGCGAGGACGCCCCCGTAACCGCGTCGCCGGTACCGGCGACATAGACGAGTGCGCCGGCGAGGATGGGCGTCACGCAGGGCGAGACCACCAGCGCCGAGATTACCCCCATCAGGCCCGCACCCAGCAGGGAGCCGCCGCGGTCATGGCCGTGCTGGTGGAGCCGATCGCGGAGGAAGCCGGGCAGTTGCAGTTCATAGAGCCCGAACATGGCCAGCGAGAGCACTACGAAAACAAACGCGGCCGCGACAATGGCCGCCGGCTGCTGCAGCCAGTACTGCAGGTTCAGTTCCGCACCGAACAGGGCCACCAGGAAACCGGCCACCGTATAGGGGATGGCCACGCCCAGCACATAAGCCAGGCTCAGCGTGAAGCCACGATAGGCGGAAGGGTTGTCCTCGCCAGCGATAATACCGGTGAGAATCGGAATCATGGGGAAAACACAGGGCGTAAAGGCGAGCAGCAGTCCCCCGACGAAGAACAGCAGCACCACCATGGCGAGGTTGTGGCCCTGCATCCAGTCACTGAACGCATGGGCATCCGAGGATTGCAGCGTGGCGAGAAAACCCGGGTCGTTTCCGGAACCCCCGGACGCGGATGATGCACCGGTTTCTTCGGCAGGCGCCGGTCCGCTTCCGGGGAGCTCGATATCCAGGCGCCGCGTCCGGGGGGGATAGCACAGCTGGTCCTTGAGGCAGCCCTGGTACTCAACGAGCAGCACCGCGTCCCCGGCAATACCGTCGGGCAAGGGCAGGGTGATATTCAGATCCTGCTGATAGATCTGGACGTGGCCGAAGAATTCGTCTTCGTAGTCTTCGCCCGAAGGCAGCGCCACCCCGGCGAAATCCGAGATGGGCTCCCCGTCCGGCGTTTCCAGCCGGAAATCCAGGTGCCGGCGATAGAGGTAGGTGGATTCGAGCAAGTCGAAGGTCACCCGAATAGCGGATTCCTCGGGCAGGTGGGAGGTCTCGATGCCAAAAGCCTCGTCGACCGAGGGTACCTCGTTGGAGCCACCCAATGCGGCGGTGTCGTTGCCGGGCAGTTCCTGGGCCGGTGCCTGAACACCGGCGAAAACCACAAGCGTAAACAGCAGTGCTCTGAAAAACATGATCGGGATTCTCCGTTTACGGAGCTGTTGGTCCAGCGATGACACGGCAGTATCCGGCTACTGCGTTAGCACAGGATTAACAGGCTGTGATCAGCCTGCCCGAAGGGCTGTCTCATCAGCACCCGGGCGGACTGACGTGCAATGAAACGGCAAGGCCGTACCCGGGTTGATGGTGCGGGTCGGGCCGCCATCAACGGCGTTCCAGTCCGGCGATTCTCGCGCGCGCGGCGTGATAATGCCAAGGCCGGCCATCGCGAAACGGGAGCCGGGCACAATAATGGACGACCCATTATACATCGTTCCGCGGGGGGCGCTGCCCAGGGGTGGGCTGATCACTGTTGCCCGGGCTCGGGCACGCACCGGGCTGGCGATGAATGGCGGTGACTTTGTCGGATGCGTGAAACTGTTATATTGGGTCCGTTATACCGTTTCGTTGAACATCACTGTGCCGCCAGAGCGGGGAGAGACCATGCGGGGGAAGGGAGGTTTTATTGAACGTCTGGGCGACCGGGTGCTGGATCCGGCGTTGAGTCGGCCCTGGCGCTGGGCGTTTTGGCTTCTGGCCGGCCTGTTGCTGCTGGATGTGGCCCTGGGCTGGTACTGGAGTGATGAGCCTGATCAGTTCCAGGTGAGCGAGCATCGTTCCGATACCCGGGGCGCGACCACCACCGCCACCCTGATCCGGGTGGCTGAAACCCTGCTGGAGAAACCGGGCGGTTATCTGCGCAACGACATGCTGCCGCACCAGTTCTGGCTGGATAACATGCCCAGCTGGGAATACGGCGCACTGGTGCAGGTGCGCGATATGGCGCGCAGCCTGCGCCGGGACATGAGCCGATCGCAGTCGCAGAGCCAGGAGGATCCGGCCCTGGCCATCGCCGAGCCCCAGTTCAACTTCGACGCGGATAGCTGGATCATGCCGGCCACGGAAAGCGAATACCGCCGGGGCATCCGGGCGCTGGAAACCTATCTGGCCCGCCTGACCGGCAAGGAGCCGGGCGGTGCACGGTTCTATGCGCGCGCGGACAACCTCAGTGACTGGCTCAACGAAGTGCAGAACCGGCTGGGCAGTCTCTCGCTGGCGCTGTCGAAGAGCGTGGGCCGCCAGGAGCTCAGGGTGCCCCGGGCCGCGGCGGACATGCCCGGCGAGGCGGGCAAGGCTGTCAGCGGGGATCAGGAGAAGACACCCTGGCTCAAGATCGACAATGTCTTCTACGAAGCACGCGGTGCTACCTGGGCCCTGGTGCATCTGATGAAGGGGGTGCAGGAAGATTTCGCCGGCGTGCTGGAAGAAAAGAACGCGCGTACCAGCTACCGCCAGGTGATCCGGGAACTCGAGGCCACCCAGGCCACCGTCTGGTCACCGGTGATTCTGAACGGTTCCGGTTTCGGTATTCTGGCCAACCATTCGCTGGTCATGGCCAACTATATCTCGCGGGCCAATGCCGCGCTGATTGATCTGCGGCAGTTGTTGCAGCAGGGGTAACCCCGGACGGGCCAATAGACTGGCGCCCGCGGCGCCCATGGCCGCATTGGTTAATCGGTCAAGGTGCGCGCATGAGCCATCATGCGGCAGCTTCCGGGGCGAGTTCTTGCCAGGCACAAAAAGGCCGGCAAGAAGCCGGCCCCCTGGATCCGTTCAGCTCGTGTGATCAGCCCTTGTACTGCGACACGGCCTTTTCCACTTCCTTGCGAGCCGCTTCGGCGCTGTCCCAGCCTTCCACCTTGACCCATTTGCCGGGTTCGAGATCCTTGTAGTTCTCGAAGAAATGCTCGATCTGCTGGATCAGCAGCGGCGGCAGGTCACTGTGCTCCTTCACGTGTTCATAGACCGGCGTGAGTTTCTTGTGGGGGACACAGATGAGCTTGGCGTCCTCGCCTTCCTCGTCGCTCATCTTGAGGATGCCCACCGGGCGGCAGCGGATCATGGACGCCGGCATGACCGGATACGGGGTCACCACCAGCGCGTCCAGCGGATCACCGTCGTCGGACAGCGTCTGCGGGATATAGCCGTAATTGGCCGGATAGAACATGGGCGTACCCATGAACCGGTCCACCTTGACCACGTGAGAGTCTTCGTCGATCTCGTACTTGATGGGATCGTGGTTGGCCGGAATTTCGATGATCACGTTGATGTCATCGGGGAGCTCTTTCCCCGGGGCTACCTTGTCGAAATCCATGGAAAATCCTTCCCCTTTGCCGGGTTGATGGAGGGGCCGCGAATCTTGGCAGGTTTTTCAACAGCCTGCCAGGCGGGCCCGTGGCGGCGGCGGAGTATAGCAATCCGCTGGCCGGGCGGCCACCAGTGCCGCTCAGCGCCACTTGATATTGCAGCCCAGCGACGGCTTCTGGTGCTCCGGGTCCGGAGTGTCGCCCGCGAGCACGGTGTCACAGGCTGCGCGCAGGTCGGCACCGGTGACGGGTGTGTCCGAGCCCGGGCGGCTGTCGTCGAACTGGCCGCGATAAACCAGTCGATGGTTGCGGTCATAGAGGAAGAAATCCGGGGTACAGGCCGCCCCAAAGGCGCGGGCCACCTCCTGGGTTTCGTCCGCCAGATAGGGGAAGGGATAGTCGCGCCGGCGAACCTCGTCGGCCATCCGGGCCGGGCTGTCGTCGGGATATGTGGACCCGTCATTGCTGTTGATGGCCACCACCGCCAGACCCCGGTCCATGTATTCCCGGGCAAAACCGGCCAGCGCCGGAGCAATGTGCTTCACAAAAGGGCAGTGATTGCATATGAAAGCCACCAGCACCGGATTGTCATCCAGTTCGGCGCTGTCCAGCTCGCGGCCGGCGCTGTCCGGCAGGCGGAAGGCGGGCATGGGGCTGCCCGGCTCCACCATCTTCGAAGCTGTTCGTGTCATCAGGGCTCTACCGGATGCCCGCCTTCCTTCCAGGCCGGGAAATGGCCTTTCAGTTCGATCAGCTGGTCGAAGCCGGCTTCGTCCAGGCGCTCCATGGCCTGTTGCGTGCGCTTGCCGCTACCGCAATAGATGACCACCGGATCCTCCTTGTGCTCGGACAGACTGTCGATGTAACCGCCCATCTTGTCGTGCGGGATCAGTCGGGCCTCCGGAACATGGCCGTCGAGATATTCCGACTCGGTACGAACATCAATAATCAACGGTGCCTTGCCGGATTCCAGTTGCCCGGCCAGTTTTCCCGGCGTGACGGTTTCCGCCGACCAGGCCGGCATCGACAGCAGCGCCAGGCCCAGCGCCAGTGTACGAAGGAAAATGCGCGTCATGAATCTCTCCCGATGCAAGTCATACTCCGCTGAAACGGAGACTCAGTATTCGCCCGGGCCGAGCTCCTGCCATTCCTCCAGCTCCTGCCAGAGTTTGTCGGCGTCGCGCACCATCCTGGCGATCGACGTGGATGAGCTCGGGTTGGCGAAATACCCCGCCAGGGCCCGGGCGGCCACCTCATATACAAACTCTTTTCGGCTCATCTCCGCAAGCGGTTTCATCGGGTCTCCCCCCGGATTCGTTCATGCCGTTGCCTCGCCCGGTTGGTAACGCCGCGCCGGTGTTACGCCGTCGTCGAACAGCCTGCTAGAACTTGAATTCGGTGTTCAGTTTTTTCGGTACCGCCACCAATTTGGGGCGCGCGATCTGGGGCAGCCCGTTGCGGTACGGCGGCGGTGCCTCGCCCCGGATCAGTGGTGCCAGGTATTCGCGCGCCGAGGGTGTAATGTTGAGGCCGTCCTTCGAAATGAATTTCTTCGGCATCTTCTTTTCCACATTGGCGACCTTGTTCAGCGGCGCCTCTTCAATCGTCCAGCTGTACTTTTGGGTATTGCGCCGGACAATGGCGGGCATGACGGCGTTCTTGCCCGCCAGGGCGTATTCCACCGCCTTGCGGCCCACGGCATAGGCCTGTTCCAGATCCGTGGCGGAAACCAGATGCCGGGCCGAGCGTTGCAGGTAATCGGCCACGGACCAGTGATACTTGTAGCCCAGCTGGTCCTTGATCATCTGCGCGATAATGGGCGCCACGCCGCCCAGTTGCTTGTGGCCGAAGGCGTCGGTCGTGCCGGCGTCGGCGATGACGGTGCCGTCCGGGTAGCGCGCGCCCTCGGACACCACCACGACACAATAGCCGATGCGCTCCACGGTCTTTTGCACGCGCTCGAGAAACGCCTGCTGATCCAGCGGCACCTCGGGCAGCAGGATGACATGCGGCGGATCATCCTTTTGCTCGGCGGCGAGCGCGGACGAAGCCGCGATCCAGCCCGCGTGGCGGCCCATGACTTCCATCACGAAGACCCGGGTGGAGGTGGAATACATGGATGCCACATCCAGCCCCGCCTCGCGCGCGCACACCGCGGTGTACTTGGCCACGGAGCCGAAGCCGGGACAGGTGTCGGTAATGGGCAGGTCGTTGTCTACGGTCTTGGGCACATGGATGGCCTGGATGGGAAAGCCCATCTTTTCCGACAGTTGCGAGACCTTGAGGCAGGTGTCGGCGGAATCGCCGCCGCCGTTGTAGAAGAAATAGCCGATGTTGTGCGCGCGGAACACCTCGATCAGACGTTCGTATTCATGCCGTGATTCGTCCAGCCCTTTGAGCTTGTGCCGGCAGGAGCCGAAGGCGCCGCCGGGCGTGTGGCACAGCGCCTCGATGGTCTTGCGCGATTCCTTGCTGGTGTCGATCAGGTTTTCATGGAGCGCGCCCAGGATGCCGTCGCGTCCGGCATACACCTTGCCGATGCGATCCTTGTGCTCACGGGCGGTCTCGATCACGCCGGCCGCACTGGCGTTGATGACGGCGGTAACCCCGCCGGACTGGGCATAAAAGGCGTTCATGCGCGCCATGGCCGTCTCTCCTGTCGGCAACTGGATTCGCCTCGCATTCTAACAGGCTGTTGGAAAACCCGTTGCGAACTCAGGCTTTCAGGCTGGTTCGCAATCGAGGCGCTCTTTTGAAGGCGGGGCTCGGTCCCGTCGAAAAGGGCAACAATGAATGCGGGCCAGCCTGAAGCGCCCATCTGTTGCCCTTTGTCGCTCGGACAGGGAACCACCCTGTCCGTCGCAACAAAGTACACCAGCGGAACGCTTCAGGCCATGCTGAGTGCGCAAGGGGTTTTCAACAGCCTGTTAATGAAAGCCCGATCGAAATGCATGGATGCGCCGCGTACCCGGCTTTGCCACAATGGCGCCTTTCAGGGCCTGCCGGGCCGCGGATGACGGAAGCCTGTCCATGCATCTTCATATTCTCGGCGTCTGCGGTACCTTCATGGGTTCGCTGGCACAACTCGCGCGCGAGCTGGGCCACCAGGTGACGGGCTCGGATGAAAACGTCTATCCGCCCATGTCGGATCAGCTGCGCGCCGCCGGCATCGAGATTCGCGAAGGCTATGCCGCTGACCATCTGCAACCCGCCCCGGATCTGGTGGTCGTGGGCAATGCCCTGAGCCGGGGCAATCCCGCAATCGAGTACATGCTGGATGCGGATCTGGCCTATACTTCCGGCCCCCAGTGGTTGTCGGAGCATGTCTTGCGAGGCCGCCATGTGCTGGCCGTGGCGGGCACCCACGGCAAGACGACCTGCGCCAGCATGCTTGCCTGGATCCTGGCGAATGCCGGGCTGGAACCCGGTTTTCTGATCGGCGGGGTACCGGGCAATTTCGAGGTATCCGCCCGGCTGGGCCGTTCCCCCTTCTTTGTGGTGGAAGCCGATGAGTACGATACCGCCTTCTTCGACAAGCGCTCCAAGTTCGTCCATTACCGGCCGCGCACCGCCGTGCTGAACAACCTGGAATACGATCACGCGGACATCTTTCCGGACCTGGCCGCGATCCAGCGCCAGTTTCATCATCTGCTGCGCATCGTGCCGGGCGCCGGCCGGGTAATTCTGCCCCATGACGAACCGGCTCTGGATGACGTGCTGGCCATGGGGTGCTGGTCCGAAGAACAACGCTTCGGTGAGGGCGGTGAGACCGGCTTCCGTTTAGTGAGCGAAGATGGATCCGCTTTCGAGGTCTGGGCCCGGGGCGACAAGGCGGGCGAAGTCCAGTGGCCGCTGACCGGGCTGCACAATGTGCGCAACGGCGTCGCTGCACTGCTGGCGGCACGCCATGCCGGCGTGGCACTGAACGACGCTGTTGCTTCGCTTTGTAATTTTGCCGGCGTCAAACGGCGCATGGAACTGCTGGGTGACTACCACGGCGTGCGGCTCTATGACGATTTTGCCCATCATCCCACGGCTATCGCCACCACCCTGGAAGGACTGCGCAAGCAGGTGGGGGATGAACGCATCCTGGCGGTGATCGAACCGCGCTCGAACACCATGCGCATGGGCGAGCACCGTGACCGCCTGCCGGACGCGGTGCAGTGCGCGGACGAGGTACTGTGGTACGAGCCGCCCGAACTCGACGGTGCCCTGGAATCCGTGGTGGCGCGCAGCAGGATACCCGCGCAGCGCCTGGCGCAGATCGACGCCCTGATCGAACGTGTACGGGAAGAAACGGGACCTGTGCATGTGGTGATCATGAGCAATGGCGGTTTTGGCGGCATTCACCAGAAACTGGTGCGCGAACTCGATAAAACCGGCAGCAAGAAAGGTTGTTGAACAATCAGGGTGCCGGTATCACCGTAACCGGAACTGTACTGGCAAGGTGATCTCGCGGTTGTCCACTTCCAGCCCCTCGGGCGGTGCGGGCAGGGCCACTTCGCGCAGCAGGCGCTGGACATGTCGGTCCAGGATCCGGCTGCCGGAGCTGTCCTCCAGGTTCACGGCCGATACGCCCCCGTCCGCGTCCACCGTAAAGTTGATGCGCACCACGCCTTCCTGGCGGCGCAGCCGGGCGCGGCGGGGATAGGTCTTGCGTTGTTCGATGGCGCGCTGGATCTCGCCCAGATAGCGGTTCCAGGCATTGTCCCGGTCGCCTTCGTCATGGGCCCCGGGCCCCGCTTCACGCCCGTCGCCGGCCGGTTGTTGCGCGGTTTTCTGTTCCTGCGTTTTTTCGGGCTCTTCACCGGGGTCCTGTTCCGGCTTCGATTGGGTTTCTTCCTCCGGTTTTTCCTCTTCCTTTTCTTCTTCCGTTTCCGGTTTCTGTTCCGTTTTCAGTGCCTCGGGTTCGGGCTCTGGTTCCGGTTCCGGTTCCGGTTCCGGTTCCGGTTCCGGCTTCGGTTCGGGCCGGGGTTGTTCCGGTGCCTTTTCCGGCGTGGTGGGGGCCTCGGTCAGGCTCAGGTTCAGGGTGCGGCCCCCGCTCACGGGGCCGCCGGAGCCGCCCTGCAGGGTCTGCGGCGCCAGCCAGTACGGAGCCAGCACGGCCGCGTGCAGGGCCAGCGCCAGGACCAGGCCCGCGCCGCGGATCAGGCCCTGTCTCATGATTCACTCCGCAGGGTGATCAGCTGAATCGCGTCGAAACCGGCGTCGCGCAATGCCTGCAATACCGGACGCAGCGCCTTCGAGCTCACCCGGGCATCGGCGTGCAGCCGGGGGCGTTCGCTCGCCAGCAGTTGTCCACCTTCCGCCGCCAGACGCTCGCGGGACAGCGCTTCACCGTCCAGCAGCAGTTCACCGCCGGGTTGCAGCGTCAGCCGTGGCATGTCCTCCAGCGGCTGGTGCCGGGCGTCGCTTTCCGGGGTCTGTATCTCCACGGGGGGCTGTTGCGCCATGTGCCCGGCCACCATGAAAAACACCAGCAGCAGAAAGACCACATTGATCAGCGGCAGCATGGGTTCGAGCATGGGTCGGCGTCGTTCGTCCGAAGCGATCCGCATGACTACTCCAGCAGCGCCAGCTTCACGTCGCTGTAGCCGGCCGCGCGGATGCGGTCGGTGACGTCAATGGTGGTGGCCAGCGGCACCGGATCGGCCGTGGTGATATAGAGCGGCCGGGGGTCGTGCTCGTCCAGCCAGCCCTCCAGTGCGGACAGCGACAAGGTCCGGTCGCTCATCTCCACTTCATCCGCGCTGGTGATATGCACCCGGGTCAGTTGCTGTTCCGCGCCCGCCGCGCCCGCCGAGCGGATGGGCAGCGGCGCCTGCTGCAAAGTGGTGAAACGGGTCACCAGCATGAAGAACACCAGCAGGATGAAGACCACATCAATCAGGGGCGTCAGACCGATACCGGGACTGCGGTGAACAGGCGGGTCAAGATGCATGGGCCATGCCGTTTTGGGCCGCTAGCGGCGCCTGGTCCCCCGACTGCGCGTCCAGCCCGCCCTGTTCCACCAGCAGGGGGCGCAACCGGGTAAGCCGGTCCTCCATGGCATGGCGGCCGCGCTCCAGCCACCGATCGAAGCCGTGCCAGGCGGCCAGCGCGGGGATGGCTACCACCAGGCCGGCGGCCGTGGTCACCAGGGCTTCCCAGATGCCGCCGGACAGTGCCGCCGGGTCCACCCGGCTGCCTGCGGTTTCCAGCGCCTGGAAGGCTTCGATCATGCCGAAGACGGTGCCCAGCAGACCGATCAGCGGGGCCACGGCGGCGGTCAGTTCCAGCAGGCGCAGCCCCTGACGCAGCTGTTCCAGTTCCTCGCGCGCCAGGCGTTGCATCTCCTCCATCCAGGCCGTGCTGTCGGCGTGGAAACGCGCGGTAAGCAGCAGGCCCCGGGCCACGACCCGGTCCACGGGTGTACGCGCCATCTCGGCCTGTTCGCGCGCGCCGACGGTATCGCCTTGTGTCAGCCGTTCCAGCAGGGTTTCAGCAATCCGGGTACGGGCCGGTGATTGAACCGCAAATACCAGCAAACGGCCGATGACGGTGGCAATCGACAGCACGGACAGGATGAAGAGTACCCACATGGCCACACCCCCGGCGGCGAACCAGCCGGGCAGAAAGTCACCGGACGGTGTCATGAAACCCTCCTTCGGGGACTCGGACAGGTGGCCATGCTAGGGGGGCAGTCCTTTTAGTGCAACTGATTCTCAATTATTGTTCGACCAGATCCGATTCCGAGATGAAGCGGGCTGGAAAATCCTGTATCGTTCCCATCTTCGGATAAACACCCTGTATGCGGTAGCCTGAAACCCGGCGGACTAGCGGTGAGTCGGCAGTATTAAGCAAATAAACATAAAGAATTTCACCGTTATAACGCTTGGCGTTACTCTGCGCCGCCAGAAACTCGGCACGAGGTTGTGAGGCAGTCATGAGAGCAATGAATCCGGAAAAGGTGCTCAGCGTCCATCACTGGACGGACGAACTCTTCAGTTTTACCACAACGCGCGATCCGGGTTTCCGGTTCAAGAATGGTCAATTCACCATGATCGGGCTCCAGACCGAGGGCAAGCCGCTCATGCGCGCCTATTCCATGGTGAGTGCCAATCACGAGGATCATCTGGAGTTCTTCAGTATCAAGGTCCAGGACGGGCCGCTCACCTCCCGGCTGCAGCATATTCAGGAAGGCGACGAGGTGCTGGTGAACACCAAGCCCACGGGCACGCTGGTGGTGGACCACCTCAAGCCCGCCAAACGCCTCTGGATGATGAGCACGGGGACCGGCCTGGCGCCTTTCATGAGTCTGATCAAGGACCCTTATGTTTATGAGAGCTTTGATCAGATTATCCTGGTGCACGGTTGCCGTTATGTCAGCGAGCTGGCCTACGAGCAGGACATTACACAGGATCTGCCCAACGATGAGCTGATCGGCGAGCTGGTCAGCAATCAGCTGCTGTATTACCCCACGGTCACGCGCGAGGAGTACAAGCATCAGGGCCGCATCACCGACCTGCTGGAAAGCGGCAAACTGGCCGAGGATCTGGGCTTGCCTCAGCCCAACACGGACGAAGATCGCTTCATGCTCTGCGGCAGTCCGGCCATGCTGGACGATATGTGCGTGATTCTGGAACGCAATGGTTTCCATGAATCCCGCCATGGCGAGCAGGCGGAGTACGTGATCGAGCGGGCTTTCGTCGAGAAGTAGGGGGAACCTCCGGTCTCTTGGCCAGCCATTTTTGTGACCGCCCGAAATCTGCATTTGGCGATAGATGCTGCCGTCTCAGGGCGGTTGCCCCTTTCAAGTTTCGGAGGCCACGGAATGGATTTCGGACGGTAACCCTTCGGGCCATGCCCAGGTTTTGCTGTCTCGGCGTTGCGCCTCCTACCCGTATGGGCAGTACGGCGGCGTCGGCGCGCCTTGAGACAACAAAACCTGGGCGATGGTAAGAAAGGCTGGCCAAGAGACCGGAGGTTCCTACGGGCCGGCTTCCACGGGAGCCAGCCCGCGCCCGCAGCCGTGCAGGGTGCGTTCGTCGATGAATACGCGCACGGCATGGC
>CAJXLA010000028.1 GCA_913055795.1 uncultured Alcanivorax sp.
AAACTCGTTATAGTCAGGGTTCGTACCAAGGGAAACATCGGGGAAGGACGCCATGGTCCGCATCACATCTTTTCTGTCGGCCTTTTTGGGGCTGACGCTTTTTCTGGGGCTATCCACGGTTGCGTCGGCCGCTGCCGACGACTTGGTCCAGCAGGCGCAAGAGAAGCTTCAGGCCGGGGACGCAGAACAGGCCTATGAGCTGCTTGTTGCTGAGGAAGCGGAGTACGCCGGCAATATCGCATTCGATTACTGGCTGGGAATGGCTGGGGTGCGTGCCGGCGAATACGGTCGCGCAAGCTTTGCACTGGAGCGGGTGATAGCAGAACAGCCCAATCATGCAGCCGCCCGGCTTGAGCTGGCGGCCGCCTATGTGGCTCTGAACCAGACCGAACCCGCCGCTCAGCAACTGGATCAACTCGAAACCATGGATCCGCCACCCAAGGCGGCTGACCGCATCGCTGAGCTGGAAAAAGCCGTGGGGCGTCGGCAAGAGCAGACCGAACGGGCTAAACAGCTTTTCTTCGTGACACTCACCGGTGGCCATGACAACAACGTTGGCACGGAACCGGACGATACGCCGGCCAATATCGCCGGCATTTCGTCCACGAGCGCCCCCTTTCTGGACGCGCAGCTAGGGGGGACACGCCTGTTCAATGTGACGCCTTCTCAGAAAGTCGGAGTATCGGGACAACTCTATACTCGTCGCCATGACAGCGGGGATGCAAACGAAGGCGGTTCAGATGATCCCGGTCGGTTTGACCGTGACGTGGGGATGCTCACCATGAACTGGATATCGGACCTGGATGGACGGCGTGAGCTGGAAATAGGGGCCGAGGGCTCGATTTTTCGGCTGGACGGTGAGGATTACTACAATCGCGCGGGCCTATACGGAACCTGGCGTGACTGGATTAGCGATGCCCTGGATTACGACGTCACGCTTCGCGGAAATGACTTCAGTTTTGATGTCGATTCGAATGATTACTTTCTTTGGTCGTTGAGTTCTACACTGAAGTATCAGGTGCGTCCGCGCTGGCGCCTGAATCTCAATTTTCGGGTGGAACGCGAAGATGCCAACGAAGATCGGGTCGGTGGTGATGCCAGGGGCCTGATGCTTGGTTTCGGGTCGCGTTATGCTCTAGCTAGTCGGCATGTGCTTACGGGGTCTTTGAATTATGAACGTACCGATTACAGTGATAAGTACCCCGGTATTTTTCAGGGAACTCCGGGCGCGCCTGGTGAGGATCGCTCTGATGACCGCTACAAGGTGAACCTGGGGCATGAATGGTATCCCTCCAACAATTGGCGGGTGCGCACGCAAGTTCGGTACGCCGATCAAGAGTCAACGCTGGACCTTTTCAGCTATGACCGGACGAGTGGGTCGGTCAGCATAACAAGGTATTTCTAGGGACGGTTAAAGCGGGGTTTACGTCATGAAACAGAATCAGGTTAGGGATATTTTCCGGATAGTTTTGGCCTTGTGGGTTTTGCTGCCGATACTCGCGTGGGGCCAGGCAGGCAACGTCATCATGGCGCGGGGCGAGGTTGAGGCTCTGGGCAGTCAGGGCCAGAAACGTTCGCTTGAGAAGGGCAGTGTCATTCGAGAAGGTGATCATGTGCTCACAGGCGAAGAAAGCCGGGTCCAGTTGCGTCTATCCGATGGCGCCCTGATTTCCCTGCGTAGTAATTCGGACTACCAGATTCAGGTTCAGGACAAGGGTTTGATGGAGCAGGCCGGAAAGCTCTTTCAGGGCTGGATGCGTTCCGTTTCCGGCAGCATCGGCAAGGACAATCCGGATAATGTCAGCCAGGATACGCCCGTGGCCACCATCGGCATTCGCGGCACCACCTTCCAGGTCATCCATATTCCGGAAGGCGGTTTGGCCGGATATGACGCTGATCCGGGCACCCATATCTATCTGGAACAGGGCCGATTGAAGTCAACGGCCGGTGGTGACACCCGTTTCATGAAGCCTGGTGATGTAATCTTTATCGCACCCGATGGCAGCGGACCAAAACCGCAACCCCGCAATCGTTCTCTCTTTGTTTCCGGCAGTGATACCGGAGAACAGCAGGATCAACCTGATCGCGTGAAATCGACTGCGCTGCCCGATGATATTGCGGATGACGCAGATATCCTTAACCGGCGCTTTCAGGATTCCGTCGAGGCGGATTTCTCTGGCGAGACCGTTCCATTTATGCTTCCGTTCGCCGTTGGTACTACGCGTGCCGATTTCGATACGGGTACGAACACAATGACCGGGTTGAACTGGCTCTATCAACCCGGTGGTGGATTTCGCGGTTCCGTGGGTATCGGGGGGTTTTCGGCTGAGGAAGACTTCTTTTCGCAGAGCGCACAATTTTTTGAGATTCAGTCCATATCCTCGCCTCCGAATGATTCGGGGCAGGTGCAGTTGTTGAGTCAGACCAATGTGCATTGGGGGGTCTGGGGCGACAACGATTTTGAAGTTGTGTCGAATAATCTTGACAGTGGTGTCGACGGACCCTGGGTCTATATGTACACCCAGTCTCCTGTTCCGAGTGAATCGAGTGATCTCCCGACCATGAACACGTTCACCTACAACTATGTGGGTGGTACCGACCTGTATACAACGGGCAGTCTTGATCCGAAATTGCAAATTAATGCTGGTCAACTGGAGGCAGATTTCGGTGCTTCACAAATCACCGTGAACAGTCTTGATGTAGAAAATATTAGTACCGGAACCGTTACCACCTACACGGGCACAGCTTCCATTAATGATTTTTATAGTGGAGGCCTTTCGTTAGAGGATGGCGATCCGGACAATGTTAAAACGGGTAGTATGGGCGGCGAGTTCGTCGGGGCCAATCCGAGCAACCGTCCGGACGGTGTTATTTCGGATGTCAGAATTTGTGATAACTGTGCGGGAACGCCTGCTTCCGGTACGGCCGTGTTTGAGGGACAGCCGAATTGATAACGCTTTTCACATAGCCAGTTTAAGTTGTATCCCGATACCGGGCCGGCGTCACGCCGGCCCATCTTTTGAAGGCCTTGGCAAAGGCGCTCTCATCCGAAAATCCCAGCCGTTCTGCGACCCGGGCCACCGTTTCACCATGCGCCAGCTGTTCTTCCGCGATTTGCTGCAGCACGGTGGCGCGTAACAGCTTGAAGCTGGTGCCTTCCTCCTGAAGGCGGCGCACTAGGTGGCGTCCGCCGATGCCCAGCGCTTCGGCTACCTGTTCCTTGCCCCGGTGGGGCGATTCTCGCAGTAACGCGCGCACCTGGCCCGCCGTGCCGCTCGGGGTCAGGGTGTCCAGCGCCTGATCCGCCAGCGTCTTGAGATGATCGCGCAGATCCGCATTGGCCTGAATCAGCGGTATCGCCATGAGCTCCGGATCAAATACCAGGGCATTGGCGGGCCGGCCAAAGCGCACCGGGGTTCCCAGTAGCGCCTCGTAGCGATCCGTGTCGGCCGGTGGTGTCTCGGTCAACTCCACCGCCCGCGCCTGAAAGTGGTTGCCGGTAATCCAGCGGGTAAGGTTGAGCACACAGGCCATCACCGCCTCGACCCGCTCGCGGCGGCGCACACTGTAGCGCGGCTCGTAGATCAGCAGGCTGTCGCCGCCCCGGTGTTCGAGATGAAAATCCCCGCCTTCGCCCACGATCGGGTGGTATTCGAGCAGCAGATCCAGGGCCTCGCCCTGGGTCTCGCAGCTCATCAGCAGCATACCCACCAGATCCAGATGACCCACCTGCAGATCCAGGCCCAGTTTGAGGCCGATCAACGGATCCCTGGCGGCCGCGCAGAACGCCTCCCAGAGTTCGTCCTGCAGCGCCAGGGGCGTGCGGCCGTCCGCCGGGCAGCGGCCCTCCAGGCCGGCGGGCAGGGCGATGCCCCGCTGCTCGGCGGCCTGGAGGATGGCGCGGGTGAAGCGCAGTGTGACGGTCGGATCGGCGGTCATGGTCTCGAATAAACCGGTTGCGGGTCCCGAATAAGCCGTTACGGCCTCGGTCGGATTTCGTATGCTGTTCCTGGATTATAACGAAAACAACCACGGATACCGGCCATGTACGCGGTTATCGGGGCCGGCCCCATGGGGCTGGCGACAGCGCGCAATCTGGACAGATTGGGGGTGCCCTTTGTGGGCTTTGAGCTGCACGGCGATGTGGGCGGGCTCTGGGATATCGACAACCCCCACTCCACCATGTACGAGTCCGCGCATCTGATCTCGTCGCGGCACATGACGGAATTCGCCGAGTTTCCCATGGAACCGTCCATCGCCGCTTATCCCCATCACGCCGAGATGCGCGACTATTTCCGCGACTACGCCCGCCACTTCGGCCTCTATGAGCATTATCGTTTCCACACCCGCGTGGTGAGTGTCGAGCGCGCCGACGCGGGCTGGTGGCTGACCAGCGAGCGCGACGGGCAACGCCAGACGGAGCATTTCGACGGGGTGCTGATCGCCAACGGCACCCTGCATCATCCGCGTTGGCCGGAACTGCCGGGCGCGTTCACCGGCGAGCTGATGCATTCCTGCGACTATCGCCATCCGGAGCGGTTTGAGGGCAAGCGGGTCCTGGTGGTGGGTTGCGGCAATTCCGCCTGTGACATCGCGGTCGACGCGGTGCACCGCGCCCGTTCGGTGGACCTGTCCGTGCGCCGGGGCTATTACTTCCTCCCCAAGTTTATCGGCGGCAAGCCCACCGATACCCTGGGTGGCCTGCCGTTGCCCCACGCGCTCAAGCAACGCCTGGATGCGGGCCTGATCCGGCTGGTGGTGGGCAAACCCTCGGATTATGGCCTGCCCGACCCGGACTACCGGATGTACGAAGCGCACCCGGTAATCAATTCGCTGGTGCTGCATCATCTGGGCCACGGCGATATTACGCCCCGGGGCGATATCATCGACATGCAGGGACAAACCGTCACCTTCCGTGACGGCGCCACCGGCGAATACGATCTGGTGCTGCTGGCCACCGGCTACAAGCTGCATTTCCCCTTTATCGACGACGCTCATCTGAACTGGGGCGGCGACGGCGCGCCCGCGCTCTATCTCAATTGCTTGCATCCGGACTATGACGATCTCTTCGTGATGGGCATGATCGAGGCGGCCGGACTGGGCTGGGAGGGGCGCAACGAACAGGCGGAGATGGTGGCGCTCTATCTGCGTCAGCTCCGCGACGGCAAGGCTTCGGCCCGCACGCTGCAGGCGGAAAAGGCCCGGCATGCGGGCGAGCGCGAGGACGGCGGCATCGAGTACCTGCCGCTCGAGCGCATGGCCTACTACGTGCACAAGGACAGCTACCGCAAGGCGGTTGCGCGCGAGACCCGGCGGCTGAAGAAGGATCTGAAAGGAGCCGGCGATGTCTGAGGTGGAGATTGCCTTCTCCCCGGAGAGCCTGCTGGTGCTCAACATCATCCTCGCCGGCATGATGTTCGGAGTTTCCCTGCAGCTTACGGGCGCGGATTTCCGGCGCGTGCTGCGCTCGCCGCGCGCGCCGGTCGCGGGGCTGATCGCGCAGTTCCTGTTGCTGCCCGCCGCCACCTGTCTGGCTACCTGGCTGCTGGCGGTGCCGGCGCCGCTGGCGCTGGGGATGATGCTGGTCGCATCCTGCCCCGGCGGGACCTTTTCCAATGTGATGACCTGGCTGGGCCGGGCGAGCCTGCCCGTGTCGGTGTCCATGACGGCGGTGTCCAGTCTTGCCGCCGTGGTCATGACGCCGTTCAATTTCGCGCTCTACGGCTGGCTCAACCCCCATACCCGTTCCATGCTGCGCGATATTGAACTGGATCCGCTCAAGATGCTCGCCCTGGTGGGGCTGGTGCTGGCGCTGCCCATGTTGCTGGGCATGGTCTTCGGCCACCGGCATCCGCGGCTGGCCGGACGCGCGGAAAAGCCCATGCGGCTGGTGGCGCTTTTCGTGCTGGGCGGGTTCGTGGCCATTGCGGTGGTGCGCAACTTCCATCTCTTTCTCGAGTACGGGGATCAGATCTCGGGACTGGTGATCGTGCACAACCTGGCGGCGCTGGGCCTGGGCGCCTTCGCCGGCTGGCTGATCCGGCTGCCCCGGGACGAGCGCCGGGCCGTGACCATGGAAGTGGGCATCCAGAATTCGGCGCTGGGGCTGTCGATCCTGTTCAATTTCTTTCCGCAGGCCGGCGGGATGATGCTGATCACCGCCTCCTGGGGCGTCTGGCATCTGATGTCCGGACTGGTGCTGGCCCTGCTCTGGTCGCGGTCGGCGGGGCGAGCTCATGAGTAAGCGTGTTCTGATCACGGGCGCCGCTGGCTATATTGGTCGCACCGTCGCTGCCGCGCTCTCGGAGCACTATCCGGTTCTGGGGCTCGATCGGGTGCGGCCGGAGAAGTCGCCCTGCACCATGCGCTGCGGCGATATCCGCGACCCCGGGCTGGCCGAACTGCTGCGGCACGAGGGCATCACCCATGTGATCCATCTGGCTTCGGTGCTCGAGGCCAGTGGCGACGACGCTCGCGACTACGACATCGACGTGAACGGCACGCGCAATGTTGTGGCGGCCTGTCTGGAAGCCGGTGTGGAACATCTGACCGTCACCAGCTCGGGCGCGGTCTACGGCTATCATCCGGACCATCCGGCCTGGATCAACGAGGATGCACCCCTGCGGGCCAACCGGGATTTTTCCTATGCCTGGCACAAGCGGTTGGTGGAGGAATATCTCGCGGCGGTGCGCGCGCAACACCCGGAGTTGCGCCAGCTGATCCTGCGTCCCGGTACGGTGCTGGGTACGGCTACGCACAATCAGATTACCCGCCTGTTCGAGGGCCGCCGGGTGCTCGGTATGCGCGGCTCGGATTCGCCCTTTGTCTTTCTCTGGGACGAGGATCTGGCGGCCATTATCGAACAGGGCGTCGCCGCTTCGGCCACCGGCATCTACAACCTGGCCGGCGACGGGGCCGTGCCCATCGACGAGATCGCGCGCATCCTGGGCAAGCCCCTGCTGCGCCTGCCGGCCGGTCTGGTGCGGCTGGCGCTGGCGGTGGGCCATGCCCTGGGGCTGAGCCGGTACCGGCCCGCCCAGGTGAACTTCCTGCGCTACCGGCCCGTGCTCGACAACCGAAGGCTGCGCGAGGACTTCGGCTACCAGCCACGGCTGAATTCGCGGGCGACCTTTGAACTCTTCGTCCAACACGCACGTGCGCGGGGGCAGCTATGAGCCGGGTTCTGATTACCGGGGCGGCGGCCGGACTGGGCCGGGAAATGGCGCGTGTCTTTGCCGCGCGCGGCGACGAGCTGGTTCTGGTGGATCGCGACCGCGACGGGCTGGAGGCCTGTGCCGCCGAACTGGACGCGGCGGAGCGCGTGACCACGCGGGTGGTTGATCTGACCGAGCCGGATGCGGTCTCCGCCGTGGTCGGCGCCTTTGGCCATACCCCCCTGGATGTGCTGGTCAACAATGCCGGCATTACGCACCGCTCGCCGGCGGTGGATACTGCGCCCGAGGTCTACCGCCGGGTCATGCAGCTGGACTGGCAGGTCCCGGTGGAGCTGACCCTGGCGCTGCTGCCACAACTGCGGGCCGGCGCGGGCCGCATCGTGAACATCGGTTCCATGGCCGGCTGGATGCCAGTGCCCGGTCGCGCGGGCTATTGCAGCGCCAAGGCCGCGCTAAGTCAGTTCTTCGAGGTCCTGCGCGCGGAAGAGGCGGACCGGGACCTGCATGTGCTCATGGTCTATCCCGCCTTCCTGGAAACCGATATCGAGCGCAATGCCCTGGGCGCCGGCGGTGAGCCGGCCGGTCATGCCCGCTCCACGGTGGGCCGGATCCGCGGCGCGGACGAGCTGGCCGGCCAAATTCTGCGGGCCCTGGAAAACCGGCGCGCCGTTCTCTTCCCGGATCGGTTCACCTGGTTCGCCAGTCTGCTCTGGCGCCTCGCCCCGGGGCTTTTTCACAAGCTGGTCCGGCGGCGTTTCCGTGTGGAGCTGGAGCAGCGCCGATGAGTGTCTGGTGGCTCATCGCGGCGTTCGTGTTCTTCGCCTACACCATGGAAACGGTGACGGGCTTCGGCAGTATCGTCATCGCGATTTCGCTGGGTGCGCTGGTCCTGCCCATCGAAACCCTGATGCCCGTGCTGGTGCCGCTCAATATCTGCATGACCGGTTATCTGGTGATCCGGCACCGCCATAACATCCATGGGCCCACCCTGGTGCGCCTGATTCTGCCGTTAATGGTGCTCGGTACCCTGGCGGGCTATGGCCTGCGCCCCTGGCTGGGGGAGCGCCTCACCCAGGTATTGCTGGGCGTGCTGGTGATCTGGTTTGCCGGGCGCGAGCTCTGGCGCAGCGCCTATGGCGTGCATCCCGCACGCCATGGCCGCGGGTGGACGCGCGGCTGGATGTTGCTGGCCGGCGTCACCCATGGCCTTTTTGCCTCGGGCGGGCCCTTGCTGGTGTATGCCCTGACCGGGGTGGAACTGGACAAGGCCCGCTTCCGCGCCACCCTGGTCACCGTCTGGCTGACCCTGAACAGTTTGCTCACCCTGGTGTTCGCCCTGGACGGCAGCCTGGTCCCCGCGCTACCGCGCGTAGCCATCCTGCTTCCCGTTGTGGTCGCAGGGGTCATGGTAGGGGAATTCCTGCACGGCCGAGTGGACGAGCTCCGCTTTCGGCGCACGGTGCTGGGGGTGCTGGTGTTCGCGGGCACGGCCCTGGTGGTGGCCCCGGGGTAGTCGTCTCTCCTGCTATACCCGCACTGGACGCCGACCGAAAAACTGCTACTTTAGAAGCGTGGCCATCCACTTTTTCGGGGCAAAGCCATGAATAATACCGTTAAAGGTATTATCGCTGTCATTATCGCGGCCAATGTCATCTATTTCCTGTTCGGTGGCATGTCGGGCAACAGCGGAGCAGGACCGGACTGCGAGGAAGCCATGGCTGAGTTCGATATCAACGAATACCAGCTGGATTGTGACTTCTTCTGCGAAGAGGCCCGGGCCCTGAATGAACGATCAGGAAGCGGCCCGCCGGATCCGGGGAAAGTCAGGGCATTGAACACACTGGGCCAATGCATCGAGGCGCGGACCGGCAACGCATGCAATTGTCCGGAAGAGGATGGTTAGCAGGCTGTTGAAAACCCTTCGCGCGCTGAGCACGGAAGCCCTTTTTCAACAGCCTGCTAGCAGCGTCGGCTTATGATGCCTTGCGGAAGAAGGCCACATTGCGCGCGGGAAAATCCACCGACCAGCCGAAGTGGCCGGCCAGCCATTCCAGGGTTTCCAGGCGGTAGAAACAGACGTGGGTGCTATCGCGCCGGTAGCGCCAGTCGGCGAACGCGTCGTCTTCGGTAAGCCAGCGCGTCATGACCGCCAGCAGGCCGTCTCCAGCCAGCATCCCATTCAGCTGCTCGAATACCGGACGCGGATCATGCAGATGTTCCACCACCTCGGTAGCGGTAATGAAATCATAGCGGTGTTCCAGGGGCGTGGTTTCGGCAAAATAGATGGGATCATAGACGGCCGTGGGAAACCCGGCCTCGTCCATCATGGCCGCCAGGGCCGGCCCCTGGCCGCAGCCGAAATCCAGGCCCCGTGCGCCGGGCGCGAGTACGTCTTTCAACGGCTCCGTCAAGCGCGACAGGAATTTGCGGTAGTGGTAGTTATCCACCCGGTTGTCGTGCAGATCGTACTGTTCCTTTTCCTCCGCCACCGTGGGCAGGAAATCCGGATGCATCCAGGTAAAGTGGCAGTGATCACAGCGCAGATAATCCACGCCCCCGGCGGTAACGAAATCGCGCGTGTTCGTGCTCCGGCACAGCGGGCAGTCCATGGGGTCAGCCCAACTGATTCAGGAAGTTACCGAAGAGCGGATGAATGCGCGGCATGGCGTCTTTCAGCCGGTGATCACCGGGCAGAAGATGCACCTCGGCACCATGACGTTCGCCAAAGGTAACACTGTGCTGAAAGGGGATGATTTCGTCGGCGTAACCGTGAACCAGCGCGATGTCGTTCGCCTGCGGGTTGTAGTCCTGGACGGCGAAGCCCTCGATGTAGAAAGCCGGTGCCAGCAGGAAAAGGCCCTGTACGGCTTCCTGCATGGACGCCACAGCCGCCACATAGCTGCCCATGGATGAGCCCACCAGCACCACGGGTTGGGTCTGCTCGCGAACATAGGCCACCAGCCGCTCCACCCGCGCTTCCGGATCGTCGGGCAGATCGGTGTAATCCAGCGATACCGTGCTGTGGCCGAGCTGTTCCGCCTGCGCACCCAGCGCCTGAATCTTGCTGCCGTTGGGTCCGGATTCCTTGCCGTGGCTGAAAATGATATGCATGGTCACCTCATGTTGAAAAAAGGCCCCGCCTTCCGCTACAAGCGATGGGGAGCGATCTGCCATTCCAGTTGCTGGCCCGACAGGAAAGGCACAAGACTGTCGTCGTCGATACTTACGCGATCCGGAATGGTCCAGTCAGTACGAATCAGTTGGATACTGTCCTCATTGCGCGGCAGCCCGTAGAAGTCCGCACCGTTCAATGACGCAAAGGCTTCCAGTCGGTCCAGGGCGTCGTGCTGATCGAAAAAATGGGCATAGAGCGGCAGTGCTGCCGGTGCCGAGAAGCAACCCGCGCAACCACAGGCCGTTTCCTTGTGGTCGCGAACATGGGGCGCCGAATCGGTACCCAGGAAAAAGCGCGGGTGGCCTTCGAGCACCGCCTGTTGAATGCTGTGCTGGTGGATGTCGCGCTTGAGAATGGGCAGGCAGTAGTTGTGCGGCCGGATTCCGCCTACCAGCAGATCATTTCGGTTGAGCAGCAGATGCTGCGGCGTGACCGTGGCGCCGGTGTTCTCGCCCGCTTCCTTGACGAACTGCACGGCTTCGCGCGTGGTGACATGCTCGAAGACCATACGCAGTTCGGGAAAGCGCTCGCGGATGCCGGTCAGGTGCCGATCAATGAAGACCTTCTCCCGGTCGAAGATATCCACGTCCGTGTCCGTGACCTCGCCATGGACCAGCAGAGGCAGCCCCGCGCGCTGCAGCGCCGCGTAGAGATGATCGATTTGGCCCGGATCGCGCACACCGCTGTCGGAGTGCGTGGTCGCGCCCGCGGGATAAAGCTTGCAGCCAAAGACCAGACCGCTGTCCGCCGCAGCCTGAATCTCGTCGGGTGTGGTTTCGTCCGTGAGATAAAGCGTCATCAGTGGCTGAAAGTCCGAATCCCCGGGAGCGGCCCCCAGGATGCGCTCATAGTAGGCCTCGGCCAGTCCGAGCGTGGTTACCGGTGGCTTCAGGTTGGGCATGATGATGGCTCGGCGGAAGACCGAAGCGGAAGGAGGCACCGTGGAGGTGAGCATGGAGCCGTCGCGCAGATGCAGGTGCCAGTCGTCCGGCCGGGTGATTTCGATCTGATCCAAAATGAAGACCCCTCGTGGCTGAGGGGTCTAGGATAGCGCGATCGGCGGTTCCGCCCAACCGCCCGGAAACCGGGCGCAGGCGCGCGGGCCTTCACGCGGGCGTGGGCGCCGTCGGGTTATTCAGGTCAATACCCTCGAACCGGCAGAGTTCCTTCATGGCGTGTTCCATGAGCGCGCGCGAATGACCGGCGGCGCGATACAGGAACTCATGCATCTTGGCGTCGGCATCATCCTTGTTTTCGCACTGCCTGGAATAGTTCTCGAAACCCTTGAGCGAAATGATCACGTCGGACACGTGATTGGGGCATTCGCAGTCCACGGCGCTCTGGATTTCCTGCAGACGCGCCATCTGCTCCGCCGTGAAGGCTTCCGCGGGCGGCGCCGTGTCCGGCACGACAGGCTGGCTCGGTGTCTTCGGACGCGGGGTCATGTCGCGCACGATCAGGTTCACCAGGGCCGTACGCAGATCCTGCATTTTCAGTGGTCCGCGCATGACCTGGCGGTTCTGGGACCGGAGTTCCTCGATAACGCTGCGCTTGGCGAAGCTGTAAATGATGATCGTCGTTTCCGGCATGGCTTTCTTTTCGAGCTGGCGCACCCAGTCCAGGGGATGGGGACCGAGCAGCCCCAGGTCGAGCACCAGAACCTGAGGGGACTGCTTTTCGATCTCGGAAGCAAAATGTTCGGGCTCCGTTGTCGCCACGACCATGTCAAAGTTCTTGCTGTCCTGTTTGACATAGGCCGGAACCGTGTCGTGCATCACGCCCATGGTGACCATGAAGACCTCCTCGCATGCTTGATGTTGGTGGAGGGCAGCATGCTTGGGTGGTCGTCAAACGTCGGTGAGTGAAGCCGTTTTCACGGGTACTCAATATAAACCCGTGCGATCACTATGATCGAAGGCTCCGAAACGGTTTTGGCAACGTCCTTGTTGCCGGCTGATACCTGCGTGCCTCAGGCTCCGATGTCCTCGACGGTATAGCGTTCGGCGACGATTTCCGGGCCCCAGTAGTCCGGATCCCAGCCGCCCTTGCGCTTGAGCTGGCGAACGAAATCCCCGGGGTCGGGGAGTTGTTCCCAGACCGAGGGCAGAAAGGTAGCGCGGCGCTCGCCATCGCTCAGGGTCAGCCCGTCCACTTCGGGGCGCAATTGTTCCACCAGTTCCGCCTCGGACGCCGCCGCCAGGGGTTCCGGTTGATTCAGCACGGCGATCTGGATGTCCAGCTGGCGGAATTCGTCCGGTCCCAGGGGCGGGAAGCGCGGATCACGGAAGGCGGCACGGAAGGCGTTTTCCGCCACGTCCACAAGCAGTGGTCGGCCCGGTTCCAGGGTGCCGATGCAGCCCCGCAAGGTGCCGCCAAGCGTGAGGGTGACAAAACTCGCGCCCGGCTGAAGAACCTCGGGTTCGTCGCGCTCCGGATCCGGGTTGAGCGGCCGGCCGGTAAGCAGGCCCTGCTGGATGGATTCGCGCGCCACCGTGAGCAGGCACTGGCGGATCGCTTCCCTCATTGCACCAGCCAGCTGCCGTAGCCCACCACGCGTGAAGCGTCGCCGGTGGTGTCCGCCGATGTGCCCATGGCCAGGGTCTCGATGCCCGCGTCATGGTCATCCAGCACCTTGAGCAGTCCGCGCAACGGGTAACGGCCACAGGCCTGTTCGTCGCCGATGGCCTTGTAGTCGCGTTGTTCGATGGCGCGCCGCGTACGCTGATCCCGTTCTTCGGCCTGGCGGAGGGTAAAGAAATGGCTCAGGTCCGTGCTGATGACCACCAGCGTCGCCGGGTCGCCCCAGTAACGCTCGATGACGGCCGCCACTTGTTGCACGGACACATCCCCCACCGACAGCGGGATCAGCTGGAAATCGCACAGCAGCCGCTGGAGAAAGGGCAGTTGCACCTCCAGGCTGTGTTCCATGCTGTGGGCGGCATCAATTTCCTCCACTCCCGCATAGTCCAGCAGGGCATGGCTCTCGGCTTTGTCCAGGGGGACGTCGCCCAGCGGGGTGGTGAAGGCGTCCGCACTGCTCAGCGCCATCCCCCGGAAGGGCACCCGGTGGGACGGGCCCAGCAGCAGCACTCGTTCGTACTGACCCCGGAAAGGTGCGATACGGGCATAGGCCCGGGCCGCCACCGGACCGGAATAGGGATAGCCCGCGTGCGGCACCACCAGCGCTCGCGGTGGTTCATCGTCCTGGCCTGACGCCGGCTCCACATTGTTCATCAGCGCGTCGATTTGCTGGTCGAGCGCCGCCGGATCGTCCGCATAGAACAGGCCGGCCACTGCGGGCGGTCGTGTTGCTGTCATCGCTATCTCCGTCGGTTCTCCCCCTGAACATGGTGGTGAACGGAGCCGGTTCAAGGTAGCTGCAGGGCCGGTTTGCCGGGAACTTGTTGTTTTGACATGGTCTAAAGAGGTAACGAAGCAAGATGTTTGTGATACGAAATTTATGGCGGACGATGTTATTACCCCCACGGATCCGTCCGTGGTCTCCACGAAATACTGGCACCAGCTGGATGATGGTCGCCTCCAGTGCGATCTGTGTCCGCGTGCCTGTAAGCTCAAGGAGGGCCAGCGGGGGCTTTGCTTTGTGCGCGGCCGCGTGAACGATGAGGTGGTTTTTACGTCCTGGGGCCGTAGCTCGGGCTTCGCGGTGGATCCCATCGAGAAGAAACCACTCAACCACTTTCTCCCTGGTTCCTCCGTACTGTCATTCGGCACGGCCGGGTGCAATCTGGCCTGCAAATTCTGCCAGAACTGGGACATGAGCAAGGCCCGGCAAATGGACAAGCTCATGGACCAGGCCCGCCCGGAGGCCATTGCACGCGAGGCCCGGGCGCTGGGCTGCCGCTCGGTGGCCTATACCTACAATGATCCGGTGATTTTCCATGAGTATGCACTGGACGTGGGGCGAGCCTGCCATGAAGAAGGCCTGAACAATGTGGCCGTCACCGCCGGCTATATCACCGACGAAGCCCGTGAGGCGTTCTTCTCGGTCATGGACGCGGTGAATTTCGATCTGAAGGCCTTCACGGAGGAGTTCTACTGGAAGCTCGCCGGTTCGCATCTGCAGCCGTGCCTGGATTCCCTGTACTACGTGCGTCACGAAACCGACGCCTGGATGGAGCTGACTACGCTGCTCATACCCGGCTGGAACGATAGTGACCGGGAGCTCGACGAAATGACCCAATGGGTGGTGGAGCACCTCGGACCGGACGTGCCCATGCATTTCACCGCTTTCCATCCCGATTACAAGATGATGGACGTGCCGGCCACACCGCCGGCCACGCTAGCGCGGGCCCGGCGCATCGCGATCGACAACGGCATCCGTTATGCCTATACGGGCAATGTGCATGACAGCGAAGGCGGCAGCACCTACTGCCACCATTGCGGCCAGGTTGTGATCGAACGGGACTGGTTCCAGCTGGGAAGCTACAACCTGGATGACCACGGCTACTGCCTGAATTGCGGCGCCGGCTGCGCGGGTGTTTTTGAAGGCGCACCCGGACAATGGGGGCGGCGCCGGATGCGCGTTCAGATGGCCTGAACAGGGGCAAGGGGCAAGAGGCAAGGCGCAAGCGGGTAAGGACGGGTCGCGCAGAGCGCGACCTTTTCGATTCCTCCTCCGTCTTTCATCTTTCTGCCTTCGGCTTGAGTGTCCGGGTGATCACCACCAATCCGCAAAGCAACGCCAGCGACCAGAAGGCAGCGGCGATGGTTAGCCATTCGGTGCTGCCGTCGACGAAGGCTGGCATGACCCGGCTCAGCGCCGCCAGCTGCATGAAGACCACGGCCAGATGCGCCAGTCGGAACCGGTTGGCGTCGCGGAAGCGGTAGAGCAGGCGGGTGCGCATCATCACCGTCAGCGTCAGGGTGCCGAGCGCGCCGGCGGTGATCGCGTGGGTGGCGGCCTGAGCCGGGATACCGTGCACGAAGTGCGCCAGGCCCATGAGGATCAGCCCGAGGCCGAGCCAGAGATAGCCGCTCAGCAGGGCCACCAGGTCCGGACGGCGGCGGCCGAGCCAGGGTTGCCAGCGCAGCCAGCGGAAACCGGTCAAAAGGCCCGCTACCGTCAGGGCCGTGCCGGCCACCGGTGCGCTCCAGGCGGCCTGTACCGGGGTCAGTACAATGGCCGTGGGCAGCAGGATCAGCACCGTACCTTCAACACCCGGTTGCACCCGGTGGGGCATGGAACCACCGCCCTTGATGATATGCCCGGCCAGCGCCGGCGCGATGATGCGACCGCCCATGAAGAACAGCAGCACCGCCAGCAAGAGCACGGTCATGTGCAGCACCATATAAGCGGGCCCGGGCGCCGTGCCGACCAGCCAGGCTCCGGCCGCGGTGCATAGCGCCAGCGCGCCCACCACCGGAGCCAGGGTCTGGTTGCGCCACTTCTTCGCGGACTTCATGAAACGTGGCATGACCTTGTACGCCACCAGGGCCGCGAAGATGCCGCTGAAAACAAAGGTGGGCCAGGCGCCGGGAAAGAACCAGGAGCTCAACCGGGCGGCCAGCCAGCAGCCGAAGATGGCGGCGATCCAGCGTATGGGCTGCGGGCCCAGCAGATAGCCCGCCACTACCGCCAGGGCATAGCCGAAGAGCATTTCGTGGGCATGGCCGCCGGGCGTAATCAGGCCGGGCGGCGCCGGGACCAGGCCCTGAAGGGCGAGCACGGACCAGGGCAGGGCGATGAGGGCATAGATCACGGCCGCCGGGAAGAACAGGGTGTTGGCGAACGGGCCTTGTGCCGGCATAGGGAGCTCGCTTCGCTGTGCAGGATCTGCGTCACCATGATACCGGTGCGGGCCCGGTTGCGGCTGCTACAATCCCGGCGCACGCAACCTTTTTCCGGGGCGGGGAAGCGCACATGGGGATTCTGGAAGTTGCCGGGCTGCTGGTTACCCTGGCGGCGGTATTCGCCTGGTTCAATGACCGCTTTATCGGCTTGCCCACGACCATAGGCGTCATGGTGCTGGCCCTGGGGCTATCCCTGGTAATTCTGCTGGCGGGGCATACCGTTTTCCCGGGTGTCGGGGGCTGGGCCGAACAGACTCTGGCCCGGGTGGATTTCTCGCGCACCGTGCTCGACGGCATGCTCTCTTTCCTGCTGTTCGCCGGTGCACTCTTCGTCAATCTCGATGCGCTCCGGGAACGCAAGTACCTGGTGGGCCTGCTCGCGAGCCTGGGCGTGGTCACGTCTACCCTGCTGGTGGCCGGGCTGAGCTGGGGGCTCTTCGCGCTCATGGGGCTGGAGATCGCCTTTGTCTGGTGCCTGGTGTTGGGCGCGGTGCTGGCGCCCACGGATCCCATTGCCGTGCTCGGGGTGCTCAAATCCGCGGGCGTGCCGGAATCGCTCGAGACCAAGATCGTGGGTGAGTCCCTGTTCAATGACGGGGTGGCCGTGGTGCTCTTTCTGGTGCTGGTGGACATGGCCACCTCGGGCGAGGCTTCCGTGGCCGGGGCGGCCGGCCTTTTCCTTCAGGAAGCCGTCGGCGGTCTGCTTTTCGGACTGGCGCTGGCCTGGATTGCGCACAGGATGCTGGCGAGCATTGATCAGTATCAGGTGGAAATCCTCATTACGCTGGCCGTGGTGCTGGGCGGTTACAGTCTGGCCCATGCGCTGCATCTTTCCGGACCCATCGCCATGGTGGTGGCCGGGCTTGTCCTGGGCAATCACAAGCCCGGCGAGTCCATGACCGGCGCCACCCGCGAGCATCTCGATCATTTCTGGGAACTGCTGGACGAGCTGCTCAACGCTGTGCTGTTCGTGCTCATCGGCCTGGAGGTTCTGATTCTGACGTTCGCGCCTGAGCCCTGGCTCGCCGGCCTTTTGATGATTCCCGTGGTGTTGCTGGCGCGGTTGGTCAGTGTGAGCGTGCCCGTGCATATGCTGCGCTGGGTGCGTGAATTCTCGCCCGGCGTGATTCGCGTGCTCACCTGGGGTGGTTTGCGCGGCGGGATTTCGGTGGCGCTGGTGCTGTCCCTGCCCGCCGGCGCCGAGCGCGATCTGCTCGTCACGGTCACCTATGCGGTGGTGCTGTTCAGTCTGGTCGTGCAGGGATTGACCGTGGGTGGCCTCGCGCGCAGGCTCGCCAACTCTGAGTAGGCAGCGGGGGGCGCCCAAGGTGAGAAACGGATCCCTGTCCCTGGCGCGACAGCTCTGGTCCCAGACCTGGCCCATGGTCATGGGCGTGGCATCCCTGCTGGGCTTCAATCTGGTGGACTCCATCTTTATCGCGCGTCTGGGGACGGAACCGCTGGCCGCGCAGTCGTTCACCTTTCCCCTGCACTTTCTCATCATTGGCGTGCAGGTGGGCTTCGGCATTGCCATTGCCGCCATTATTTCGCGGGCCATTGGCGCGGACGAACCCGAGCGGGCCCAGCGCCAGGGTGCGCTGGTGCTGATCGGCGGGGGCGCTTTCATGGCCCTGCTTGCGTTCGTGCTCTGGCTGATTCAGGACCAGGCCTTTGCCTTGCTGGGCGCGGATGCCGACATGCGCTCGGTGATCCGGCCCTACTGGAACCTCTGGGTCTGTGCCGCCTGGGCCGGTGCGGTGCTCTATTTCGGCTACTCCATCTTTCGCGCCCACGGGCGCACCTTCTTTCCCGGCACCATGATGATGATCACCAGTGCCCTGAATCTGGTGCTGGATCCCTTGTTGATCTTCGGCGTCGGATCCTTCCAGGGCTTCGGGCTGGAGGGTGCGGCCCTGGCCACCCTGATCGCCTTCGGCACGGGCGCGCTGATCGTGCTGCCCATGCTCCAGAGTCAGGGCTGGCTGGAACATCGCCACATCCTGCGCGAGGCGCGGACCACCGCCGGCCCCTTTGTGCATATCGCCGGACCGGCCATGATCAGTCAGCTCATGCCGCCGCTGGCAGCCATGCTCGCCACCGGCCTCGTGGCGCGTATCGGCGAGGACAGCGTGGCCGCCTGGGGCCTGGCAAGCCGGATGGAGAGTTTCTCGATCGTGCTGGTGCTGGGCCTGACCATGGCCCTGCCGCCCTGGCTGGGCAAGTGCTATGGCGCCGGCAACTGGGACGAGATCCGGCGGCTTATGCGCATTGCCGCCCGGGGCGTGGTGATCTGGCAGTTGACCCTGGGGCTGCTCCTGGCCGCCGCGTCGGTGCCGCTGGCGGGTTTGCTGGTGCAAGATCCGGCGGTGCGGGAAAACCTGGCCGTGCTGCTGCTGTGCCTGCCGCCGAGCTATGCCCTGCTGGGCATCTGCATGCTGGTGGTCTCCGCTTCCAATGCGCTGGGCTGGCCGGTGCGGGCCATGCTGATTTCCTTCATGCGGCTTTTCGTGTGGTATCTGCCGCTGCTGTGGATCGGCAAGGAGCTGGGCGGTTTTGCCGGCCTGGCGGTGGGCGCGGGCCTGGGCAATCTGCTCGCCGGCGCCAGCGCCTGGGGGCTGTACCGGCGGGCGGTGGCTGGAACGACCCGGGGGTCGGACTCGCGCTGATTGTGTTCGGCATAACCACGTTACGCGAAGGGATTGAGAAGACGGCCCCCCGTATTCCGGAGATCACTCGTATTACGCGTTACCAGGATGAGGTCCCGGATCAGGGCCGTAGCCGCGATCTGCTTATCCAGAGCGTTTTCCGGATGGGGCACGCGCAATCGGCCCCATAGTTGGGCCTCTTCCGGACCGAAATCCAGAACATGGTCCGCGTATTCGTCAAGAAGCTTGTGCAGCCAGCTTTCGAGCGCCCGGGCCTGATCCCGGTCACCGCGGTGCCGGATCCGTTCCACTCCCCGGCGCAATTCGCCCAGAGTGATCACACTGATCCAGGCTTGATCAGCTTCCTGGCCGAGTTGGCTGAAGAAGTGCCGTATACCGGGATCGGCCCGTTCGCGCTTGCGGAGTTCACTGACAACATGCGTGTCCAGCAGATACATCCCACCTCCCTGTTGCCCGCAATCCTTTAGTCGTCAAAGGGCTCGCGCGTTTCTTCCTCTTGTGCTCGAGCAAAATTCTCATCGGTGCCCACATCAGGAATCTCGCCGAGTACGTCCACAAAGGAACGTCTTTCCGGCCGTATTAGTACCTCCTCCAGGATACGGCGATGTTCCGCCTCGGCGCTGACGCCGTGCTCACGGGCACGAATCTTCAGTGCCCGCGCGATCCGGTCGTCGATGTTGCGCACGATCAGGTTGGCCATGAAAGATCGCCTCTGGGACAAGTTCCTCTGATCAGATGATATCAGTGATATCATCTGATCAAGGGCAAGCTGCGATCACTGTCTTTGGATGGTGCTACCTCCGCCGCGCCTCAGGTGGCCGCGGTCATGTGCCGGCCCTTGCGCCCGGTTTGCCCGAACTCGAGCGCATCCAGCCGTTCCAGAATGCCGTCCAGGGTGCGCGCGATCACGGTGGCGTTGCGGATCTGCGCGATCCGCGGCCAGGTGGCGCGCTTGCCGGCATGGATCAGATCCTGGATTTCGCTGTCGTCGCTGTAGTCGAAGAGCACATTCATCCAGCGAAAATCCTTTTTCTGCAGCATGATGTTGATATCGCCCGTGTATTCCTGATCCAGCAGGGCATGGGAGAACAGGATGGCCGGGCTGATAAAGGAAGCGCCCAGCCGGGACCCGTAATCCTCCGCGTGTAGCAGTCCTTCCTTGACCACATTGAGCCCCGATCGCGAGACAAGATCGCGCAGCCGCTTGCGGCGCTGGATCTCGGGATCATTGACGAAGGGCACGGCGAGCGGATTGATCAGACTGACCAGATAGTGATTGACGCCGAACAGCCGTGCCAGCCGCTTGGCCGGAAGATCCTCGGAGAAAGAGCCGTCCACCCATTTGCGGGAAGGCAGATAGGGCTTGGGCTTGCCGTCGGCGCCCTTGGCATAGAGCGTGACCGGGGGAACTACACCGGGGATGCTGCTGGACGCGTCAATAGCCGAACGGATATAGACATTGGGTGAAGTAATCGCATTCAGCAGGCGCGAATTCTGGTGTTTTTCCACCGGCGCGATGGAGACATTGATGTAGCGTCCGGTGAGTTCGTAGGCCTCCTGGAAGGTCATGTCCGAACAGAAGCTGTCAATGGCGCCTTCCTTGACCGTCAGGGGTGAGGCTTCCTCTTCGCGGCCGGCGAGCACCCGGAAGGGGTTGAGATGGGTGGGCAGATCATAGCGCAGCTGTTCGAAATGGCCCCGGCGTAGCTGCTCGTCCGTGTGTGTGCCGATCTGGGCACAGATCCAGGAACCGGCACTGGAGCCGGATAGTACATGGGGCAGCAGGCTTTCGTTGACCAGTTCCTGCACCACGCCGTGGTGGAAATAGATGACCCCGGCACCGCCGCTCAGCATCAATGCGGAACGGCCGTAGCAGTGACTGGCGCGGCGGAAGAAATCCACTTTCTCCACCAGCGGGATCTCGCTCTCGGGCGCGTCGGCAATGCAGTGCAGGGCCTCGACAATGACATTGACGTACTCGTCGATCAGCACCTTGGTGCCCGCCCGCGCGTGGTTGTACAGCACCGA
Source organism: uncultured Alcanivorax sp. (assembly GCA_913055795.1). Taxonomy (GTDB): domain Bacteria; phylum Pseudomonadota; class Gammaproteobacteria; order Pseudomonadales; family Alcanivoracaceae; genus SLJS01. Next base: position 20,856 of record CAJXLA010000028.1, read on the forward strand.
CTTGCCCATCCCGCCCATGTTGCCGTGAATGCCCTCGTTCAGGGCATAGAGCAGATCATGAGTGCGACCACCATCGATAAGATTGCGCAGTCGATCGTAGCGGATGCGGATCTCGGCGGAATCGTAGAGCGAACTGTCTTCCTTGTGTCGCCAGCGCTCCATGCCCGAAATCCGGTCGTGTTCCATGGCGGCATTGAGCCAGGCGGCATAATCGGTGGCTGCTTCCATGCGTTTGTGTAGCTGGCGCAATGTGGAGTCGTTGCGTCTGGCCAGGGAGGGCATTCTTCGTACATCCGGTCCGATTCAGGGACAGGCCCGCGCCGCGGGCCATGTTGCAAATTATCCTAATACAGTCGTGTTAGCCGCGCCAGCGTCCTCCGGACTCCGGCACAAGCGCTGGCGGCCGGCGCTCAACTCGCGGGCGTTGTTGTCGATGGCGGCAGTGTGGGTACCAGGTTCAGAACCCCGAACGTTTCCAGCCCGATCCAGAGCAGGAAAACGCCGTACAGGATCAGCAGTCCCACGGACTCCGCGCGCGAGAGCACCATATTTGTGCGCATCACCAGAAACAGCGCTATCGTGGCGAGCGTCAGTACCGCCATCATGGGCGCGGCGATGGAGAAGTTGATTACGGCGGCGCCGGCAATCAGTATGCCGGCGGGAATGCAGACCAGAAGATCAAAGGTGTTGCTGCCCAGTACATTGGCGATACTGGTAATGCCTCGGCCCTCGCGTGCCGCACGCACCGACACGAATGCGTCCGGTACCGAAGTGCCGGCGGCCACCACGGTAATGCCCCAGAGGAAGCTGGGCGTATTGAAGATATCGCCGAAATGAATCGCGGCCTGAACCAGAGCTTCTACGCCAGCGGCAATGATGATCAGCGAGATCAGCAGACGAATCCATTCCCGCCCGGGATGGATATGGCTGGTATCCAGGTCACTGACGTGTTCCAGCGTGTCCTGGTATTGTACGAAGACATAGAGTCCATAAAGTGCAACGGGCATAAGCACGAGCCAGCGCGTCATTTCACCCTGAATGGACCCGGGTGCTTCCACCGGATTGTAGATGGCGGCGAAGGCAAAGGTCAGGGTCAGAACGGCCACGGCGATCATGTAGAACTGCGCTTCCTTGTAGACCAGATCCCGATTGGCACTCAGCTGTTCCTTGCTGCTCAACCCGGCGATGCCGGGAATCACCAGGATGTTGAAAAGCGCGGAGCCCACAATGGCCGCAACGCCCAGCTCGAACTCGCCGTGGATCAGCGTCGAGATCACGGTGGTGGACAGTTCCGGGAAACTCGAACCGATGGCCACCACAATGGCACCCTGGACGATATCCGGCAGTTCATACCAGGCCGACAATCGGGCCGCCGACGTTTCCAGCAAACCGCTGCCCTGCCAGATGATGACGGTGGCCACCAGAGCCACCAAGCTCCAGGTCGCAATATCCATCAAAGCTGTTTCGCGCGTTTTTCGGTTTGCGTAAAAATCGTGAAGTGTGCTTGTTCCATTGCCTGGATCGCCTTGTGCACGGTCACTGGGTCTGATATCGCGTTTCGTCGAAGGATTTCAACAGCCGGCGCATCGTGATGGTGCTCCAGGGGAAGCCCACGCTGTTGAGGCCGTTTCGGTCGAGATAATAACTGGAGCAACCGCCGGTATTCCAGACGCTGTGCTGCAGGTCCTTTTGCACCCGGCGGTTGTATTCGGTCTGTGCTTGCGGTTTGACTTCGATCCGGTTCCAGCCTTTGCGGTGCATTTTGTTCAGCGCGCTCATGATGTAATTGAGTTGTGCCTCGATCACGATGAAAGCGGAGTTGTGACCGATACCCAGGTTGGGGCCGAGCACCATGAAGGCATTGGGGAAACCATGAATGGTCGTGCCTCGATAGGCCTGCATGCCGTCGCGCCAGTGTTCGGACAGGGACAGACCCCGACTGTCGAAGATGCGTTCGGCGATGGGCGGCTCGGTAACGAAAAAGCCGGTGCCCAGAATAATGGTGTCCGCTTCACAGCTGCTGCCATCCCGGCCCATCAGGGTACGCCCGCGCACTTCGCGCAGACCGGTGGCGTGGACGGCGACATTGGATTCATTGAGCGCGGGATAGTACGCATTGCTCATGAGCACGCGCTTGCAGCCCAGCGTATAGTCGGGTGTGAGCTTGGCGCGCAGTGCCGGATCCCGGATCTGCCGGCGCATATGGGCCTCGGCGAGCTTCTGCAGCCGCTGCAGCAGCTTCGGCCGGCGAAAGCCGATACCGAAGCTTTCGAAGCCGCCATAGAGCAGCGCCCTGAGGCTCTTCATCATGCCCGGCAGCGCAAGCAATCGCTGCTGACTCGCGGGCAGGCTCCGGTCCGGTTTGGGCAGTACCCACTGCGGGGTACGCTGAAAGAGGGTGAGTTCGTTCACCTGGGGCTGGATTTCCGGAACGAACTGAATGGCCGACGCGCCCGTGCCCACGACCGCGACCCGCTCGCCTCGCAGATCATGGTCATGGTCCCAGCGCGCGGAGTGGAAAACCTTGCCGGGGAAATCCCGCAAGCCGGGAATATCCGGAATATTGGGCTCGTGCAGATAACCGGAACAGGCGATCAGGGTACGCGCGAAATAAACATGGTCGCCGCTGTGAACGGCCCAGAGGCTGTCCTGTTCGCGCCATTGCGCGTGTTCCACCGCCTGGTGGAAACGGATAAAGGGCAGGATGCCGTGACGCTCGGCGGTGTCACGCACATAGTCGAAAATCTCGGCCTGGCCGGCGAAGGTGCGTGACCAGTCCGGCTTCTGCGCAAAGGAGTACGAATACAGCGCCGACGGCACATCACAGGCGCAGCCCGGATAGGTGTTGTCGCGCCAGGTGCCGCCCAGATCGGCGGCCTTTTCCAGGATCACGAAGTTTTCAAAGCCGTTTTCGCGCAGACGAATGCCGGCGCCGATGCCGCTGATGCCGGCACCAATCACCAGCACATCATGGACGGGAGCCTTTGCTGATGTCGTCATGGTAGCGCCTCTACTGGTTGGGGCGCGGACCCAGCAGGTCCACGGTGCGATACGTCAGGTTGAGATTCGCCAGATAGCGCGCGGGCGCGTAGGTATCCGGATAGATCACGCGGGCGCGGCCGTTGCGAAAGGCCTTGTGGACCCGCCGGGCGAGGCCCTCGGGGTGACCTGTGGGGATATGGCGCTGAAGCAGACCGGGTCTCACCTGGTTGCGCGCATGGCGTTCCAGCCCGGACCAGATGGGCCCCGGATAGACCGTGAGCACGGCCACGCCCTGATCGCGCAGATCCAGCCGCGCTACCTCGGAAGCCATGCCCATGCCCGCCTTGGCGCCGCCGTAATAGCTGCAGCCGCGTAGCGCCACGCGTCCGGCCATGCTGGTGACATTGATCACCCAGCCGCGGCCGTTTGCGACCATGGCCGGCACCGCGAAATCCATGAGCCGCATGGGGGCGTTGAAGTTGATGTCCAGCAGCTTGCGCCCGCGTTCCCAGCCCGTGCCCTGGAAGGTGAAGATGTCCATGATGCCGGCGCAGTTGATCAGCAGGTCCGGATCGCCGCCTTCGGCAGCAAGGCTCGACCACCAGGTTTCCAGGGCCTCGAGGTCGGTGAGATCGCACACCGACGCGACCGCGTCGAGTTCCCCGGCCACAGGGGCCAGGTTGTCTCCGTCCTGGTCCACCAGCGTCAGGCGCGCATCGGGATGGTGCCGGCGAAAGGCGCGGGCCAGTGCTGCGCCGCGGGCGCCGGCCGCACCGGTAATCAGGATGTGTTGGGGGCTGTCCTTCATCAGGCTTGCTCCACGGCCGGGGCGGCCAGCGCGCGCCAGCAGGCCTCGCGCGCGTCGCGGGTATCGGTTTCGGCCAATTCCAGGTAGCCGTGCTTATCTGCCTTGAACAGGCCCACCACCCCGCCCCAGAAGAGCGCGATGGCCACTTCGGGCCGGATGCCGCTGTTGAGTACACCGTTTTGCTGGCCCGCGTGGATCAGTTCGCGCAGGGGCCCGAGCAGGGTGTTTTCCTGCTGCCGGCTGGAGGCGTCCAGGTACCCGGCATGGTCCTGCATCTCCAGAAAACGAAAGGCGGCCGGTTCCTCGCGGGCAAACCCCACCAGCCGTTCCCAGATCTGCTCGAAGAGCCGGCGAACGTCGCCGGAAGACAGATCCAGACCGCTCAGCAGCCGCTCGCCCAGCAAGGCCTTGGTCTCCCGGAAGACGGCATTGACCAGTTGCTCCTTGCTGGCGAAGTAGCGGTAAAGCGTTCCCACGGCCACGCCCGCTTGCCGCGCGATGGGCGGTACGGCCGTGCCGTGAACGCCGTACTCGGCAAAGACCCCCAGCGCTGCGTCGAGGATGCGCCAGCGCTTGTCCGCTTCCTGTGCGCTTTCGGCCCTGCCCTGACCAGCCATGAATACTCCGTAGTGAATGAATATTCATTCAGCTTATGTCAGACCGGCCGATTTACGGCGGTCAATTCGGGCCATTTTGCGAATCCGGTTAGCGGGTGCAGGGCCGAGCAGAAAATGTCATCCGAACGCGTCCAGCCTGCCCGCACTTTTGTTGCTGTCGCTCATTGGGGAGCGGGGAACGTGGGCGTATTTCGTGGCAGCGGACTCTCGTCGTTACCGATCGAAAAGCGTGAAGCTGACCACGGCGTAGATCACGTAGCCGGCCAGCAGAAAACCGCCTTCCAGCCGGCCCAGGCTGCGCCCGGTGTACAGAAAGAGCAGAAGCACCGCGGCCGCGCCCAGCATCACCCACTGATCGAACTGCAGTACACGGCCGTGGATCGGCAAGGGTTGCAGCAGTGCGGACAGGCCCGGAATGCCCATCAGATTGAAGATGTTGCTGCCCAGCACATTGCCCACGGCCACATCCGCGTGACGTCGCAGCGCCGCGATCACGCAGATGGAGAATTCGGGCAGGGATGTCCCCACCGCCACCAGGGTCAGACTGATCAGCGCCTCGGACAGCCCCAGCTGCTGCGCGACGCCGATGGCACCGAGCAGCAGCACGCGTGAACCGCCGATGAGAAGGAGCAAGCCGATGACGCAAAAGGCGCTGATGGCCCCGACGGATTTCGGTACCCGGGACAGCTCGTCCGCCTCCGCCTGATGCAGCTCCGCGGAAGGGCCACCTAGGGCCTGCTCACTGCGATAAGCCCAGACCAGATAGGCCAGCAGGCCGGCCGCGGCAAACGGGGTCAGCACCGGCGCCAGGAGCCACAGGAGCCCGGCGATGAGCACGGCAATGGCCACGGGGACCAGGGCCCGGTTGTCCATCACGTTCGATCCTCCTCGCAGACATTCCCGGTAGCGGCCATCCGGAAGAAGACGTAGAGGTAGTCCAGCCCAGAGGCCAGGGTGGTCACTACCACCAGCAGGGTCCCGACTGCCACGGCTACTGCCGGGACGGGCAGCGGAACCAGGGCCGCCAGCACCAGCAGCAGATAGCCGGCCTGAGTGATGGTGTTGAGCTTACTGATCCGCCGGGCGGCAACGCGATAGGCACCATGGCGCCACCGCAGCCA
>CAJXLA010000029.1 GCA_913055795.1 uncultured Alcanivorax sp.
GGATGTTTTCGGACAGGCCCGGGATGCCCGGCCGCAGACAGCAGATGCCGCGTACGATCAGCTCGATTTCCACGCCCGCCTGACTGGCCCGGTAGAGCGCCTGCATGACGCGGCGCTCGGTAAGCGCGTTGAACTTGGCCACGATGCGCGCCGTTCGGCCCGCGAAAGCCTCGGAGGTTTCGAATTCGATCAGATCCAGCAGCGTCTTGTGCAGGGTAAAGGGGGAATGGCGCAGATGTTTCAAGCGCGCCGCCTTGCCCATGCCGGTCAGCTCCTGGAAGATCTTGTGCACGTCCTGGCACATGGACACATCGGAAGTCATGAGTCCGTAATCCGTGTACAGCCGCGCGGTCTTGGTGTGGTAGTTCCCCGTACCCAGGTGCGCATAGCGCTTGATGCCCGAGGCATCACGGCGCACCACCAGCATCATCTTGGCGTGGGTCTTGTAGCCCACCACACCATAGACCACGATAGCGCCGGCTTCCTGCAGCCGCCGCGCGCCCTCGATATTGCTTTCCTCATCGAAGCGCGCGCGCAGTTCCACCACGGCCGTGACTTCCTTGCCGTTGCGCGCGGCTGTTTCCAGATGATCCAGAATTTCGGAATCCGTGCCCGTACGGTACAGCGTCTGCTTGATCGCCAGCACCTTGGGATCACGTGCCGCCTCGGCCAGAAAGTTCACCACGGGCGTGAAGGACTCGAAGGGGTGATACAGCAGTACATCTTCCTGGTCCAGCAGATCGAAGATGCTTTCCTGCTTGCGCACCACCCGGGGCACATGAGGCGAAAAGGGCGTGTAACGCAGGCGTGGACGCTGGACATCGGTGAACATGCGCGCGAGATTAACCGGGCCGTTCACCTTGTAGAGATCGTCGGCGGTCAACTCGAACTGCTGCAGCAGATAATCGGTGAGATGTTCCGGGCAGTTGTCCGCCACTTCCAGCCGGGTTTCATCGCCGTAGCGCCGCGACAGCAACTCGCCCTTGAGCGCGGAGGCGAGATCCTCTACGTCCTCGTCCACCTCCAGATCGGCGTTCCTGGTGACCCGGAACTGATAACAGCCCGTCGCCTTCATGCCCGGGAAAAGATCGCTGGCATGGGCATGGATCATGGACGAGAGAAACACGAAGTTGTCGCCGTCGGCGCAGATTTCTTCCGGCAGCCGGATCAACCGGGGTAGTGAACGCGGCGCGGGCACAATGGCCAGCCCGGTCTGGCGGCCAAAGGCATCCTCGCCTTCCAGTGACACAATGAAGTTCAGGCTCTTGTTCACCAGTCGCGGAAACGGGTGTGCCGGGTCCAGGGCAATGGGTGTAAGGACCGGATAGATCTGATCCCGGAAATAGCGCTTCACCCAGGCTTCCTGGGCCTGGGTGAACTGCTCGCGCCGGAGAAAACGCACGCCTTCTTCCGCCAGTCGGGGCAGCAGAACGTCGTTGAGCGTACGGTACTGGCGCTCCACCGCCTCATGGGTGATGCGCGAGATTTCGGCGAGCACTTCGCCGGGCAGCATGCCGTCCGGGCCCGGGCGGCCCGTGCCCGTTTCCAGGCGCTCCTTGAGTTCGGCTACCCGGATCTCGAAGAACTCGTCCATGTTGTCGGAAAAGATCAACAGGAAGTTCAACCGTTCCAGCAGCGGATGACGTTCGTCCATGGCCTGTTCCAGTACACGCAGATGAAACTGCAACAGGCTCAGCTCGCGGTTGATGTAGTAATCCGGATGATCGAGATCCGTGATTTGTGTTTGCGTTTCATTCATGAAAGACAGCCCGTGACATCCTCATTACAGCCGGATGGAAAAGTTCATGGCCGCTGATCATAGAGCAGCGTAGCCGCTTTTTTGGCGAAATAGGTGACAATCGCATCCGCGCCCGCGCGCTTGAACGCCGTCAATGACTCCAGCATGACCTTGTTCTCGTCCAGCCAGCCCTTTTCAAAGGCGGCCCTGTGCATGGAATATTCGCCGCTGACCTGATAAACCAGAGTGGGCACCGCGAATTCGTCCTTCACCCGGCGTACCACATCCAGATAGGGCAGGCCCGGCTTGACCATGACCATGTCCGCGCCTTCCTGCAGATCCAGGCCCACTTCGTGCAGTGCCTCGTCGCTGTTGGCCGGGTCCATCTGGTAGGTCGACTTGTCCGCGCCCCCCAGGTTCGAGGCCGAGCCCACGGCGTCCCGGAAGGGGCCGTAATAGGCGGAGGCGTACTTGGCCGCATAGGAGAGAATGCGCGTATTGGTATGCCCCGCGTCTTCCAGCGCGCTGCGGATTTCGCCCACCCGGCCGTCCATCATGTCCGACGGCGCCAGCACGTCCGCGCCGGCTTCGGCCAGGCTCAGGGCCTGACGCACCAGGGCGGTGATGGTTTCATCGTTCACGACATAACCTTGGTCATCGATAATGCCGTCCTGGCCGTGACGGGTAAACGGATCCAGGGCCACATCCGTGACCACGCCCATCTCCGGTACGGCCTGTTTGACCGCGCGTACCGCGCGCTGGGCCAGTCCTTCGGGGTTCCAGGCTTCGGCGGCATCGGCGCTCTTGCGCTCGGGCGGGGTAACCGGAAACAGCGCCACCGCCGGAATGCCCAGCCGGGCCAGGGTCTCCACCTCGTGGCAGAGCAGATCAATGCTCAGCCGTTCAACACCGGGCATGGCCTCCACCGCTTCGGTGCGTTGTTCGCCGTCGAGCACGAACAAGGGGGCAATCAGATCCGCCGCCGTCAGCCGGTTTTCGCGCATCAGCCGCCGTGAAAAGTCGTCACGGCGCATGCGGCGCATGCGCGTGGCGGGCCAGGGGCCGCGTGCGGGAAACGGATGGGTCAAGGCCGTACTCCTTCAAGCGTTCAACGGAAGCTATCATCATAGCAGCGAATTCGGGTGTGAATCTTGCATTGGCCGGCATGGGCCGTACCGGGGGCGAGCTATGGCATAATGACGGTCCTCGCGGGCCCGGGGCCCACCTTGTTGTGGCAGCAGGAGCGGTTATGACGCCCCGCTTTCATCTCGCCTTTCCGGTCACGGACCTGGCCGCCGCCCGGGATTTCTATGTCGAGCAGCTGGGCGCGCGGGCCGGCAGGGCCACGGACACCTGGGCGGATTTCGACCTCCATGGTCATCAGCTGTCCGCCCACCGCGTCGAACGGATGCCGGCGCCGGCGGGCCTGGGTCACGTGGACGGCCGCGAAGTGCCCATTCCCCATTTCGGGCTGGTGCTGGCATGGTCCGACTGGCAAGCCCTGACCGAGCGCCTGCGCGCGCGGGGCGCGCATTTTCTGGTGGAGCCGCTGGTGCGCTTTGAAGGCCAGCCCGCCGAGCAGGGCACCTTCTTTATCGCCGATCCGGACGGCAACGCGCTGGAATTCAAGGCGCCGCGCCGGGACGAGGCACTGTTCGACTGATTCCGCAGCCCGGAGGTTCGATGGGTCGCTACCGTGCCCCGCAGGAACGCAGTTCCGGCTATATCACCCGCGCGGGCTATACCCGGATGGAAAACGAACTGCAGTATCTATGGAAGGAAAAGCGCCCGGAGGTGACGCAACGGGTCCAGGAAGCCGCCGCCCAGGGTGACCGCTCCGAGAACGCCGAATACATCTACGGCAAGAAACAGCTGGGCGAAATCGATCGCCGCATCCGTTATCTGACCAGGCGCCTGGATGCCATGACGGTTGTTGACCGATTGCCGGACGACCCGTCCCGGATCTTTTTCGGCGCCTGGGTGGAACTGGAAGACGACAACCGTGAAATCATGGTGGTGCGCCTGGTGGGACCGGATGAAACGGACACCGAAAAGCGCTGGATCAGCATTGATTCGCCCCTGGCGCGGGCCCTGCTGAAAAAGCAGGTGGATGACGAAGTGGACGTGGACACGCCCTCGGGCCGGCGTCATTATCTGGTGAACCGGATCGCTTATGAGCAGCCCCTTGAGGAGCAATGATGACGGACACGGCTCCCACCCGCTCGCGTCAGTTCATCCGCCGTTCCATGCTCGGCGGGCTGGTGGTATTGCTGCCCATTGCCATTGTGGCGCTGTTTCTCAACTGGCTCTATGGCGCGCTCAGCGGCGCCATTAAACCGCTCACCACTATCCTCACGCAGAGCCTGGGTCTGCCCGGCCCGGTCGCCGACATCGTGATCCTGATGCTGTTGATTCTGGTGTGCTTCACCGTGGGGCATCTGGTGAGCACGCGCATGGGCGGCTGGGCCTGGTCCGGGCTGGAACGGCGCCTGATGGGCCGTCTGCCCGGCTATTTCACCCTGCGCGACATGGTCGCGCAATTGCTGGGCGGCGCCCGGAGCTCCTCGCTGAGCCGGGGCACGGAAGTGGCGCGGGTCTGGCTCTACGGTCGCGAAGTCGATGTCTCGGTGACCGCACTGGTCACCGCCTGGCATGGCGACGGCCGCGTGACCGTTTTCGTGCCCACCGGACCCAATCCCACCTCCGGCTTTATCTATCACGTGGACGCGGATCTGGTGGAGACCTATCCCCACGCGGGCGTGGACCGGATGATGAAGACCATCATTGCCTGTGGCACCGGCTCCGAGCGCTTTTTCGAGGACATCGAAAGAGTCGAAAGGGGCAAGGAGCAAGAGGCAGGAAACCAGAAAGACTAGCCGGCCGCTTCCTGCTGCGCGTTTTCCAGCGCTTGCATGGCCTCCAGCAGCTGCGCTTCCAGTTCTTCGTATTGTCGCCGTTGTTCGCCCTGCCGGTTCAGCAGGTCCGTGAGTTCGTCCTTGCGGTCTTCCCCATAGAGGCCGGCATCGGACAGCTGTTGCTCGATCTCTTCCAGTGACGCCTGACAGGCGGCCAGTTCCTTTTCCAGCCGGCTCACGCGGTCCTGCAGGGGTTTGACTTCGGCGCGTTTCTGCGCCGCCTCGCGGCGGCGATCCCGGCTGCTGCTCTGCGGTTCCGGTTCCGGCGCCGGTTCGGGCTCGGCCGGTGCCTCGGGCAAGGCTTCCACCGGGCGCCGGCGCAACCAGGCGGCATAGTCGTCCAGGTTGCCGTCCCAGGGCTCCACCCGGCCATCATGGACCAGCAGGAACTCGTCCACGGTGGCGTCCAGCAGATGGCGATCATGCGCGATGATCACCACGGCGCCCTCGAACTCGCCCAGGGCCGTGGCCAGGGCCTCGCGCATGTCCATGTCCAGATGGTTGGTGGGCTCGTCCAGCAACAGCAGCGCGGGCTTGCGCCGCACCAGCAGCGCCAGCGCCAGCCGGCTTTTCTCGCCGCCGGAAAACTTGCGCACGGGTGCATTGACATCATCGCCGCGGAAGCCGAAACCGCCCAGGAAATCGCGCATGAACTGCTCGTGCAGTTCCGGGCATTGCTCGCGCAGCAGGCCCAGGGGCGTGCCCTCGGCGGGCAGCGCATCCACCTGGTGCTGTTCGAAATAGCCCACCACCAGATACGGGTGGCGCTGCTCCTCGCCGGCCAGGGTTTCAAGCTGACCGGCGAGAAAACGGATCAGGGTGGATTTGCCCGCGCCATTGGGGCCCAGCAGGCCCAGGCGCGTATGCGGGTGCAGGCTCAGGTTGATGCCGCTCAGCAGGGGCTGGCCGTGGTAGCCGGTGGCCGCGTCGTCGAGCCGGATCATGGGGTCGGGCACCTTGTCCGGGCTCAGAAAGCGGAACTGAAAGCCGCTTTCCACGCGCACCGGTGCCACCCGTTCCATCTTTTCCAGCGCCTTGATCCGGCTCTGGGCCTGGCGGGCCTTGTTGGCCTTGGCGCGAAAACGGTCGATAAAGGCCTGTACGCGCGCGATTTCCGCCTGCTGTTTGTCGTGCTGCTGTTGCTGCTGGGCGCGCTCGCGCGCGCGCTGTTCCTGGGACTCGGAGAAGGTGCCCTTGAAGTAGTGCAGCTTGCGATCCTCGATATGCACGATATGGCCCACCACGGCGTCGAGAAAGCCCCGGTCGTGGGAGATCAGCAGGATCGTGGCCGGGCTGCGCGCGAGCATGTCCTGGAGCCAGAGCACCGCGTCCAGATCCAGGTGGTTGGTGGGCTCATCCAGCAACAGCAGATCGGCGTCGGCCATGAGGATGCGCGCGATATTGAGCCGCATGCGCCAGCCGCCGGAGAAATCCGACAGCGGCCGGTCCAGGTCCGCCGTGGCAAAACCCAGCCCGATCATCATGGACGCCGCGCGGGCGGGCGCGCTCCAGGCGTCCTGCTGCTCCAGCTCGGCGTGCGCTTCGGCAATGGCGTGGCCGTCGTCGGCGGCCTGGGCCCTTTCCAGCTTTTGTTCGGCGGCGCGCAGCGGCTCATGGCCGTCCAGGATATAGTCGCGCGCGCCCCGGTCGGAGCCGGGCACTTCCTGGGCCATGACGGCCACACGCCAGTCCCGGGGCACGCTCACCACGCCGTCCTCGGCTTCCAGCTCGCCGGTGATCAGCTGCAGCAGCGAGCTCTTGCCGGAGCCGTTGCGCCCGGTCACACCCAGATGCCAGCCGGGGCCGATGCGCAGCCCGGTGTGTTCCAGCAGCGGATCCGGGCCGCGCCGCAGGGTAATATCGCGCAGTTCAATCATGGTCGCGCAGTGTAGGGATCATCGCCGGGAAAGGGCAGGGGGCAATGGCGTTCGTTACCGGTCTGCGGACATGGACCGAATGAGCTGGCGCTGCACTTCCAGCCACTCGATGATGGGTTGCCAGTCGTCCAGATGGGCGTGGGCACGGCCCTGGTCCAGCTCGAACAGCCCCTTGCCCTCGCCGGCGGCCTGGGCAAGCAACTGGGTATCGTGCAGTGAGGCGAGATAGGGGATCTTGAGACTCTGCAGAAAGCGCTTGAGCTGGCTGAACATGACGGTGCGCTGGCGGGTGCGGTTGGCCACCACGGCCAGCCGGCGCGGATGCTGCTGGTAGCTGCGGGTGAGCATGAGCGTTTGCAGGAAACGCGTGGCGGAGCGGATATCCAGCGGGCTGGGCAGTACCGGCACCAGCACCACCTGACTCACCTGCAGCAGCGGCTCCAGCGTCCGCGCGTCCAGCCCGGCCGGCGAATCGATGATCACCCGGGGACCGCCCCGGCGCAACTTGTCCGCCAGATCCGCGCGCCTGAGTTCACCGGACAGCGGCAGGCGCAGCGACTCGATGCCGGTCAGTCCGCTCTGGCGGCGCAGGTTCAGCCAGGTATCGGCGGACTGCTGCGGGTCGAGGTCCAGCAGCGACACGGGACTGCCGCGGCGCGCGTAAAGACTCGCCAGGTTGGTGGCCAGGGTAGTCTTGCCGCAGCCGCCCTTGGCGTTGGCCACCAGAATCGTGAAGCGCTGGCCCGAAGTGTGCGAACGCACCCGGGCGGGCGAGATCACGCCTTCATCGTCCATAGTTCCGCGCCATTGTTTGCATAGTCCCAGTCCGCACTATAGCCCAGCGGCGTGCCGTAACAAGGGGCGAGGTGTGATCTGCGCCATGACAGTGCCGGTGCCCGGGCGGTATGCTTGGGCCGCATCGGCCCGGCGGGGCCGTTTGGTTCGGGAGGAACCGGCATGCAATACCTGCTTCTGGTGATAGCGCTGGCGGTGTCCGTGGTACTGGCGGTCCGGTATGTGCCCATGCGCGGGGGTGGCCTGTTCCCGGACGCCATGCAGCAGCAGATGGAGCAGCTCGAGCAGATGCAGGACTTCCAGGACCGGGAAGATCCAACCCGAGTGGATCCGGAAAAACTGCCGGACGAGCTTTCCGGCGAAGAGAGCACCGACAAGACCTATTATCGCTGGCGTGGCGACGACGGGAGCTGGCACTATGGAGACCGCCCGCCGGCGGGGGTCGAGTATGAACCCGTGGAGCCCAATCCCGTGACCACACGACCCGCCGAACAACTCCGGGGCGAGGCTGCCGGGGACCAGGGCAAGGGTTCCGACTGAAAGGACCCATCATCAACACGAGTGGAGGGAACATGAAAAAAGCTGGAGTGCTGGCATTGAGTGCCGTCTTTGTTACCGCCTGTGGCGGTAGCGGAGGAGGCGGCGACGTCAAGCTGGACAATGATGACAAGAAGGCTTCCTACGCCATCGGCTACAAGACCGGCGAACAGATGAAGGGTCAGATGCAGGACCTGGAGCTGGAGGCGTTCATCACCGGCATGCGCCACGGCGTCGGCGGCACGGAAAACCCCAAGCTGGACCCGGAAAAGATGCAGAAAGTCATCCAGGAGTTCCAGCAGCGCAAGATGAAAGAGCGCCAGGAGCAGCGCAAGGAGGAGTCCTCGGAAAACGCCAAGAAGGGCGAGCAATTCCTGAAGGAAAACGCCCGGAAGGACGATGTAAACACGCTGGACAGCGGCCTGCAGTACAAGGTGCTGGAATCCGGCGAGCAAGGCGCGGAATCGCCTGAGGAAGGCGACACCGTCAAGGCGCACTATCACGGCACCCTGCTCGACGGCACCGTCTTCGACAGCTCTGTCGAGCGTGGCGAACCGGCCACCTTCCCTCTGAACCGGGTGATCGAAGCCTGGCAGATCGCACTGCCCAAAATGAAGGTGGGCGACAAGTGGAAGCTGTTCGTGCCGCCGGAACTCGGTTACGGCGAACAGGGCGCGGGCCAGGATATCGGCCCCAATGAAACCCTGATCTTCGAAGTCGAATTGCTGGGCGTACCGGAAGAAGGTGAAGGTTCCGGTAACGGCGACTCCGGCAACCAAGGTGACAGCGAAGAAAGCTGATTAGCGGCCGTAAGCCCATGCTCAAGCCGGTGTCCCGCCAGGGGCGCCGGTTTTTTTATTCGGGGCCCTTGGCAGGCTGACCTCAGGGGGCGTTCTGGAGTTGAATGCCACCGGGGTGTTGGAGCGTTCATTGGATCCATCCGGTTTTGCCGTTGCAGGAGATTGGTCATGGCACCACAGTTTTCTGCTGTGGCAGGATTTTTCGGAGATGTCCACAGAGCGGCTTGGCGTGCACAACGGGGAAAAGTTGTAGAGGCCGTTGTAATGAACCATTTGTTATGGCTGGGAAACGGGATCAGACCCCATTTCTCAAAGATCGGAAAGGGTGGGGAATAGTGCTGAAAAACATCATCCGGGATTTCCGGCAAACGATGAATCCGCCGGTCTTCCTCGGCTCTGCGGGATTGATCGTGTTCTTCGTACTTTACGGCGTTGGGTTCAGCGGAGAGGCCGAGGCGCTTTTTTCGCGCGCGCAAGGTTGGCTCATCGACAGTTTTGGTTGGTTTTATGTCCTTTCAGCCAGTGCCATGCTGGGCTTCGTTATTTGGCTTGGCCTCAGTCGCTTTGGCGAGATCCGGCTCGGGGGAGATAGCGCAAATCCGGAATTCGGGCGCTTGACCTGGTTCACCATGCTGATGGCCGCGGGCATGGGGATCGGGCTGGTGTTCTACGGCGTTGCCGAGCCGATACTGCACTACACGTCCCCGCTCGACGCCGAACCACGCAGCGAAGAAGCCGTGCGAGAGGCGCTGTTCCACAGTTATTTTCACTGGGGGCTGCACCCCTGGGCCATCTATATTTGCATGGCGCTTCCGCTTGCCTATTTCCATTTTCGCCACAGCCTTCCCCTTGCGCCGCGGTCGCTGCTCTATCCGCTGATAGGGAATCGCATAAATGGCTGGATCGGTCATGTGGTGGACATCATCGCCACGGTGGGCACGCTTTTCGGCGTGGGCACGTCGCTGGGGCTGGGTGCGATGCAGATCAATGCCGGTCTCGAAACGCTGGCTGGGTTTGCCATGTCGCTGCCGGCACAGTTGGTGATCATCGCAGCGATTACCAGCATTGCGACCTTCTCGGTGGTGAGTGGTCTGCATGTTGGCATCCGCCGGCTGAGTGAGTTCAATATCGGTGTCGGGGCGGTCCTTCTGGCGTTCGTTCTAGTGGCTGGTCCGACCATCCATATCCTGGAGACCTTCACGGCCGGCATCGGCACCTATCTCTCGGAGTTCGTCGAAGCGAGCTTTCGTGTCGGTGCCGCCAGCGATCCGGACTGGCAGGCCGACTGGACCCTGTTCTACTGGGTGTGGTGGATATCCTGGTCGCCCTTCGTCGGCATATTCGCGGCGCGCATCTCGCACGGGCGCACCATCCGCGAGATGATCGCTGGCATGCTTCTGGCGCCAACGCTTCTGGGGTTCTTTTGGTTCGCAGCTTTCGGTGGAACGGCATTGTCGCTCGAGTCCGGGGGCATTGGCCGCATCGCCGAGATGGCGTTGAAAGACGAAGCCCTGTCGCTTTATGCGATGTTGGCGCAGATGCCGCTGCCCATGGTGACCTCGGCGCTGGCGACACTGGCGATAGTTGTCTTTTTTATCACCTCGTCGGATTCCGGGTCGCTGGTGGACGTGATGGTTACCTCGGGTGGGCATCCCAACCCGCCAGCACCTTACCGCATCTTCTGGTGTGTCACTGAGGGTGTTGTCGCGATGAGCCTGTTATCCGCCGGGGGATTGATCGCGATGCGCACCGCCTCACTCACGTCCGCACTGCCGTTGACAGCTTTGCTCCTGGTGGCCTGTGTCGGGCTGATCCGGGCGTTACGCATTGACGCGGCGACCAAAGGTCGTCCGCCCGTCGCGACTATCGCGCCCGATTGATCGGGTTCCACAGCCTCTTGACCCACAAAGCAGGTAGTGTCTGTGTCGTCGGTGATCTCTGTGGTTCAATAAAGGGCGCGCTGGAACAAGGTCGGCGAACGGCAAGCCTGGACCTTCCACAAGGAGAGCGACGACGTGAGATATGAATCTGTTCTGCTTGCAGATCGAGACGAAAGGCCTCCGCATAGCCTGCTACTTAGGGCCGTATTGATCCTGCTACTGGTTACGACGTCACCTTTACAGGCCGAACAGTTCGACCTGCGGCTCGAGGGCGGCAGTGTCTCTTCGAGCCGGAACGACGTGCGTATCCCCGGCGATGCCGGCACCCGGTTCGACTTGCGGGAGCTTACCGGCAACGGGCCGGATCCTTATGTGCGGTTCTACGGCACTTATGAAGTCAACGACAGACACAGCCTCCGCCTTACTCTGGCTCCGCTGGAAGTGGAGGGAACAGGGAGGTTGAGTCGAGATGTCCGGTTCAAGGACGAGGTGTTCACTGCGGATGCGCCCGTGAAGGGCACCTACCAGTTCAGCACCTATCGCCTGACCTACCGGTGGTTGTTCCATGACCGCGAGCGCTGGCGTTGGGGCGTCGGCGCGGCGGCGCTTGTTCGGGATGCGGACATCGCGCTGGAGCAAGCAGGCAAGCGGCAATCCCGGGACGATCTCGGGCTGGTTCCGCTCGCGCATCTGTACGGCGAGTACCGGGTGAATGATCGCGCTTCCCTGATTCTGGATGTGGAAGGTGCCTGGTCACCCATGGGGCGCGCCGTCGATGCGGGGCTCATGGCGGAATATGATCTTGATGCCGGGTGGTACGCCCGGGCGGGGTACAGGACGCTGGAAGGCGGTGCGGACAATGATGACGTCTATACCTTCGCGTGGCTGCACTATGCGCAGGCGGCGATCGGCTACCGTTTCTGACTCGGGCCGTACGGTTCGTATTTTCAGGATCTAGCTCAGAGGGCACGGCGGTCGAAAAACCAAACCGCTCTTCGAATCGAAGGCCATGGTCCATGGCTGCCGGGCGGCATGGATTACGCGGCGCCCATTCTCTGTGTCCTCTGTGCGCTCTGTGGTTTCATCAACAGCAGGGCCTTCAATGCACCCGCATCCCCGGCGACAATCCACGCTGGTGAATACTCACGATCAACTGATCCTCCAGGGCGAAGCGCTCCTCCAGTTTTTCCAGCAGGTTGGACAGGCGCAGGGCCAGTGAATCCAGCTGGGCATCACAGGATTCCGGAGACGCAAAGTCCTCGTTGAACGTCAGCGCCTCGTCGGTGGAGTCTTCCAGCAGCTGCAGGATCCGGCCCACCTGTTCGGCGTTTTCGCTATTGAAGGCGCGGGCCTTGCTGATCAGTTCCCGGTACACTTCGAAGTGCCCCGCGCTGATGTAATCCATAAGTACCTGACAGAACTGCTGCACCCGGTAGTGAACGGGCACGCCGTCGAAGGTGAGCCCGCGAATACCGCGCACGGCGCAGAGCAGATAGAGCAGGCGGCGACGTTCTTCCAGCCAGTGATTGACCAGCGACTCAATACGCTGCCATTCATCCCTCGCCTCATTTGATTCGACCGTCATGGCGGTTCCCTCCCTTGGTCGTTTCCCGCACAACGCATGGGGTACTCAACATAGACCGGGGGTGGCAGCGGCGGCAATGGACGGGACGTGACTTTTGCCGCACTTTGATCGGTGTTCTTGAAAGTGCTTGTTTTTCAGGGACTTGCCGAAAGACGGATTTGTCATAAAAACAAAACTGTTGGTAGTTTCGCTGGATATACGAAGAACAACATAGCCGGGCTTCGGAAACGGGGATGGCCTGGGTGTCACAGCTGCAGCCAGCCGGAGATTGCCGGCCAGAGCCAGGGCAGCAGCGCAGCCGTGACCGCGCCGGTCAGCCCCAGGGCCAGACTGGCGAAGGCACCGGCGCGTTCGCTGTATTCAAAGGCCCGGGCCGTGCCGATGCCGTGGCCGATCAGCCCCAGGGTAAAGCCGCGCACCCGGTCGTCGGTGATGCCCATGAGTCGGAACACGGGTGGGCCCAGCAGCGCCCCCAGAATGCCGGTAATGGCCACGAGCCCGGCGGTCAGGGGCGCGTCGCCGCCGGTGAAGGGGATGACTTCCAGCGCGATGGGCGTAGTAATCGACTTGGGTGCCACGGAGCCCAGTACCAGGGCGGGGGCGTCCAGCCAGGCGGCCAGGGCCAGGCTGATGCCTGATGCGAGACCGGCGCCGGCCAGGGTGGTGATCAGCACCGGCTGCCACACGCGGCGGATGGTGTGGAGCTGGCGGTAGAGCGGCCAGGCCAGCGCCACCGTGGCCGGGCCCAGCAGAAACTCCAGCACAAGGGTCTGCTGGCGATAGCGTTCATAGGGGATGTCCAGCCAGAGCAGGATCGCCGCCACCGGGATCATGGCCAGCAGGAAGGGATGCAGCAGGGGAAAGCTGTTGCTGCGGCCATAGAGCCACTGACCCAGCCGGTAGCTGCCCAGGGTCAGCAGCAGACCGAACAGCGGCGTTTCCACCAGGGCGCTCATGCGTTCTTCCCCAGCATCAGCCGCAACAGGCCCGCCACCAGCGGCAGCGCCAACAGAGTGCCGGCGCCGATGGCGAGTACCAGGGCATCGGCATGGGGCGCGTACTGGTCCCACTGGAGCACAATGCCCACGCCGATGGGGAAGAACAGCAGGGTGAGATGCCGGATCAGGATGTTGGCCGCCGGCGCCACCCGGTCGCTGAAGAAGCTGTGGCCCAGCAGGGCGACGAGCAGCAAGAGCATGCCGGCCACGGGACCCGGCAGGGGCAGGCCCAGCCAGCGCACCAGCGCCTCGCCGGCGAGCTGAAAAACCAGCAGGATCAGCAGGCCATCAAGCATGGGGCCGGAGCAACTGCACCAGGGCGATACCCAGCAGGATGACGAACACCACCAGGGCCCAGCCGGGGATCGTCAGGCCCAGGAATTGCCAGCTGGTGTCCGCGCAGGAGCCGGAGCCCTGGAAGATGGTGGTAATGACTTCCCAGAGCGGGAAGACATCCAGCATGTAGTCCAGATCGGGACCACAGGCCGGTACCTGATCCGCCGGCAGTTGCTGCAGCCAGAGATGGCGAACGGCCACGCCGCCGCCCGCCAGAGTGGCCAGCGCGGCCAGCCCGGCATAAATGCGCTGCCCCGTGGCGCGCGGATTGTGCAGCGCCGCCGCCAGAAAGAAGACGCCGACCAGGATTACCCCCACGCGCTGGAAGATGCAGAGCGGACAGGGCGGCAGATGGGCGGCGTATTCCAGCGCCAGCGCGGAAACCATGGCCACCATGCACACGCCCACGGCCGCCAGATTCACCCAGCGCGAGTGAGGCAGTCTTTGCAGCAACTGTTTCATAATGGAACTCCACTGGCGGTATGCGGGGCATTACATCCTTTTTCCTTTCGACTTTCGTCTTTCTGCTTTCGACTGAATTCTACCGAAAATACTCCGCCAGGTACTCCTCGAATGGCGGCTCGGGTTCGGCTTCGCGGGCGTGTTGCTGTTCCAGGCTACAGCTGGCCAGGTGTTCGAACTGGCCCAGTTTGGTCGGGTCCAGGGGGCGGCCCAGGAAATGGTCCCGGTGTAACAGGGCCTGGTCCATGGCGAACTCGTAAAAGCTCTGGTTGCGCCGTTCCATTTCCGCGAGCACGCGCGCGGAGGGTGTACGTTCAGGTTCCGCCACGCGCAGGCGCTGTTCTTCCAGCACGTCACGGTATTGCCGATCCCCCAGCAGGCCGTCGAAGAGCTCGGCAATGGGCTGCATCTGCTCCAGCTGTCGTTCCGCCCAGTCGTGCAGTCGCACGGCTTCCCCCCGGCGGTTGATCTCCAGTTCCGGGTTGCGCCCGTCATAGGCCACCTGGCGGATATTGTCGCGCGTAGCCCGCAGATCCGTCTCGTCCAGCTCCGGTGACTCCTGCAACAGACACCAGACAGCGAAGAGATCGAGAAAGCGCAGATCCCGCTCGCGGATGCCCACCGGCTCGAAGGGATTGAGATCCAGCGCACGCATCTCGATGTATTCCACGCCCCGGCGTTCCAGCGCCAGGGTGGGCCGCTCGCCGCGTTCGATGGAACGCTTGGGTCGGGCGGAGGAATAGTATTCGTTTTCGATCTGCAGGATATTGGTGTTGAGCTGACGGTATTCGCCGTCCACATGGACGCCGATCTTTTCGTATTCCGGGTCGGGGGTATTGATGGCCCGGGTCAGTGATTGCACATAGCTTTCAAGATCATTGTAGTTGAGCTCCACCGCCGACTGGGCCTTGTTCTGATAGCCGATGTCGCTCATGCGCAGGCTGGTCGCATAGGGCGTGTACAGGCTCTTGTCCAGTGCCTGAAGCCGGTCATGGCCGCGGCCCTGCATGAACGAGGGGCAAATGGCGGGCGAGGCACCGAACAGATAGAGCAGCAGCCAGGAATACCGCTGGAAGTTGCGCAGCAGATCGAAGTAGCGATCGGAAATATAACTCTGCAGCGGCCGCTGATCCTTCTCCAGCAACTGATGCAGTTGCCAGAACTCCGCCGGCAGGGAGAAGTTGTAGTGAATGCCGGCAATGGTCTGCATGGCCCGGCCGTAGCGATGGCCCAGTCCGCGCCGGTAGATGTTTTTCATCAGCCCCACATTGGAGGTGCCGTAATCGGCGATGGGGATGTCGCTGTCCGGGCCCATCAGGCAGGGCATGGAATTCACCCACAGGATCTCGTCGCCGATGTTGTTGTAGACAAAGCGGTGCAGATCGTCGAGAAAGGCCAGCGGCTGCTGCAGATCCGTGGTGGGCGGGGTGACGAATTCCAGCAGCGCCTCGGAGTAATCCGTGGTGATATAGGGATGCGTCAGCGCCGAGCCCAGTGCCTTCGGGTGCGGGGTCTGCGCCAGATGCCCGTCGGGGGTAATGCGCAGACTTTCCTTTTCAATGCCGCGCCGGATGCCGGCCAGCGTGGCCGAGGCGTCGGCATCCAGCAGGGCGCGGATGCGTTGTTGCAACAATGCCGCCATGTCGTTGATTCCGCTACTGGTTCTTCTCTTCCTTCGCGCGCGCGAAGGCCTGGGCCAGTGCGCCCTGGGGTTCGGGCGCCTTGTCGGATTTGCCCTTGCCCTTACCCTTGCGCTTGCCACCACCTTTGTTGCCTTTTGATGCGCCATCGCCGGACGGCTCGGTCTTGCCGCCTTGCGCGTTGTCCGCGTGGCGCTCGTCCAGGCGCATGGACAGGCTGATGCGCTTGCGGTCCTGATCCACTTCCATGACCTTGACCCGGACGATGTCGCCGGGCGCGACCACTTCGTGTGGATCCTTGACGAAACGATTGGCCAGCACGGACACATGCACCAGGCCGTCCTGGTGCACGCCGATGTCGACGAAGGCCCCGAAGTTGGTCACATTGGTGACCGAGCCTTCCAGGATCATGCCCGGCGTCAGATCCTTGAGTTCGGAGACATCGTCGCGGAAGACCGCAGCGCGGAATTCCGGACGCGGGTCCCGGCCGGGCTTTTCCAGCTCGCCCAGAATGTCGGTGACGGTGGGCACGCCGAAGTGCTCATCGGTGTAGTCTTCGGCCTGAAGGCCGCGCAGGAACTCGCCTTCGCCGATCAGTGACGCCACGGGTCGATCGTTGGCGGCGGCCATGCGTTCCACCACCGGATAGGCTTCCGGGTGTACGGCGGAGGCATCCAGCGGGTTGTCGCCGTTAGGCACACGCAGAAAGCCGGCCGCCAGTTCAAAGGTGCGCTCACCCAGCCGGGGCACCTTCTTCAGGGTCTGGCGGTCCGGGAAGGCGCCATTGTCGTCGCGGTAGCGCACGATATTGCCCGCGCTGGTGGTGGTGAGGCCGGACACGCGCGCGAGCAACGGCGCCGAGGCCGTATTCACATCCACGCCCACGGCATTCACGCAGTCCTCCACCATCGCATCGAGTTGCCGCGCCAGTTTGGTCTGGCTCACATCGTGCTGGTACTGGCCCACGCCGATGGATTTGGGCTCGATCTTCACCAGTTCGGCCAGCGGGTCCTGCAGGCGCCGGGCAATGCTCACCGCCCCGCGGAAGGACACATCCAGTTTCGGAAATTCCCTGGCCGCGATTTCCGAGGCGGAATACACCGAAGCACCCGCCTCGCTCACCCGGATCTTGTGAAGGTTTTCGTCGTTACCCGGCTGCTGCAGCAGTTCGCCGGCCAGCTGATCCGTCTCCCGGGTGGCGGTGCCGTTGCCGATGGCGATGAGCTCCACACCATGGTCCTTGACCAGCCGTCCCAGGGTTTCCAGCGATTGCTGCCACTGATTCCTGGGCTGGTGCGGGTAGATGGTGGTGTGCTCCACCAGCTTGCCCGTGCCGTCCACGACCACGACCTTCACGCCCGTGCGCAGCCCCGGGTCCAGTCCCAGGGTGGTGCGGGCACCCGCCGGCGAGGCCATGAGCAGGCTGCGCAGGTTGCGCGCGAAAACATGGATGGCCTCGTCCTCGGCCAATTCCCGGACCCGACCCAGCAATTCGGTTTCCAGCTGACTGTAGAGTTTGACGCGCCAGCTCCAGCGCATGACCTCCGCGAGCCAGTCATCGGCCGCCCGGCCGGCATGGCGCCAGTCGGCGGCGCGCGTGATTTCCGCGATACAGGGATGAGGCTCGGCGTTTTCCTGTTCCTCGGGCAGCGCCAGATGCAGGTTCAGCACGCCTTCCTTGCGGCCCCGGAACAGCGCCAGCGCGCGGTGGCTGGCGACCCGGCTCAGCGCTTCCCGGTAATCGAAATAGTCGCGGAACTTGGCACCGTCTTCTTCCTTGCCCGCGACCACCGCCGAACGAATGAGCCCGTGCTGCCAGAGCAGCTCACGTACCCGGGCGAGCAGTTCGGCGTTCTCGCTGAAATCCTCGGCCAGAATGCGCTTGGCGCCGTCCAGGGCATCGGCGGTGGAGGCGACGCCGTGTTCCTCGTGCAGGTAGTGCGCGGCTTCGGTTTCCGGGTCTCGGCCCGGGTCCTGCAGCAGTTGTTGCGCCAGCGGTTCCAGACCCGCCTCCCGCGCCTTCTGGGCCTTGGTGCGGCGCCGGGGTTTGTAGGGTAGATAGAGATCTTCCAGCCGGGTCTTGGTATCCGCCGCCTGGATGGCCTTTTTCAATTCCGGCGTGAGCTGATCCTGTTCGGCAATGCTGTCCAGAATGGTGGCGCGGCGCTCTTCCAGCTCGCGCAGATAGCGCAGGCGCTCTTCCAGCTGGCGCAGCTGGGTGTCATCCAGCCCCTGGGTGGCCTCCTTGCGGTAGCGGGAGATGAAGGGAACGGTGGCGCCGTTGTCCAGCAATTCCACGGCGGCGGCTACCTGCGCCGGCTGGACACCGAGTTCGCCGGCGATGGTCTCGTTCAGTTGGGCCATGATTCGGGATGCGCGTTGGTTGGGTGGGACGGGATCTCAGCGACCGGCATCATAAGCAAAGATGCCGGTCCTGACCAGTTCCCCTTGGCGGGCGGTTTACAAACCCCTTGCGCACTTCAGGACACGCTGAGCAGGCACAGGATTTTCCAACAGCCTGCTTAGAGGTAGGCGTTGATCTTGTCAATCAAGTCCTTTTCGTCCGGCGGCTTGACGATGTAGTCGGACGCGCCCTGACGCTTGCCCCAGACCTGGTCGGTCTGCTGGTCCTTGGTGGTGACGATGATCACGGGGATGTGGCTGGTGTCCGGGTCCTGGGTGATCTTGCGCGTGGCCTGGAAACCGTTGAGCTCGGGCATGACCACATCCATGAGGATGAGATCCGGCTGTTGCTCCTTGGCGGCGCTAACACCCGCCATGCCGTCCTCGGCGGTGAGGGCCTCGTGGCCCTGGCCCTCGACCAGCTTGGTCAGGTTCTTCAGTTGGGTGGGGGAATCGTCCACCACAAGGATTTTTGCCATTGCGACCTCCCGGTCCCGCGCACTGGGGCATTCATTTTCATTCGGATCCTTATGGGCCGAATCATAGCAGCGAATACGGCCGGCGTAACCTCCAGGAGCCGGGCCCGGCGTCGATCCGCGCCTCATGCCACATGGCTCCGCTGTAAAAGCCTGTTTCCGGTGCTTGCCTTCGGGTCTTGTCGGGCCATAATGCACGCATCCGGCATCATCTCGGGCGCTGTGGCGTCCCACGGGTACAGGAGCGGACATGACCAACGAACCACCGGAAAAGATTCTGGTCGTCGATGACGACAGCCGTCTGCGTTCGCTGCTGCAGCGCTTTCTCGAAGAACGCGATTACCAGGTCAAGACGGTGCCCGACGCGGAGCAGATGGACCGCGCCCTGGGCCGCGAACTCTATTCGCTCATGGTGCTGGATCTGATGCTGCCCGGCGAAGACGGCCTGTCCATCTGCCGGCGCCTGCGCGAGCACAACAATGATCTGCCGGTCATCATGCTCACCGCCAAGGGCGACGACAGCGAGCGCATCGAGGGGTTGGACGCCGGCGCCGACGATTATCTGCCCAAGCCCTTCAATCCGAGCGAGCTGGACGCGCGCATCCGCGCCGTGCTGCGGCGGCGCACGCGCGAGGTCCCCGGCGCGCCCACGCGCGAAGACGCCTCGCGGGTGTGCTTCGGGCCCTGGGAGCTGGATCTCACCACGCGCGAATTGCACCGGGAAGGCGAGGGCCCGGTCAATCTCACCACGGGCGAATTCGCCGTGCTCAAGGCCTTGGTCTCGCATGAACGCGATCCGCTCACCCGCGACAAGCTCATGAACCTGGCCCGGGGCCGGGAATGGACCGCCACGGAACGCTCCATCGACGTCCAGGTCTCGCGCCTGCGCCGTCTGGTGGAAGAGGACCCGGGCAATCCGCGCTATATTCAGACGGTCTGGGGGGTGGGGTATGTATTCGTGCCGGACTGAGACCCTGGTGGCGATGACTCCTTCGGGGGATCTTTCAAACCAGCCGAAAGCCGAAAGCCGAAAGTCGCAAGAAGCGCGGCGCGCTCGCATGAGCGCGCCGCGACAAGACTGCTTTTGTCTTTTGTCTTTCGTCTTGCGTCTGTAGGCCATGCGCTTCCTCCCCGCCACCGCCTTCGGTCGCTCCGCGCTGGTTGTGGCGCTGGCCGTGGGGCTGAGTCAGGTGCTGACGCTGTGGTTCTTTGCCCGCAATGCCTATCTGCCCGGTATCCGTGAATACGCCCGGCTGACCGTATTGCAGGCGGATCTGGCGCTGGAGCCGGATACCGGCCGGCGTCCGGCCGCCGCGCGGCTGAGCGAGGCCACCGGCATCGAGATCGCCGATGCCGGTCGGGAGCCCGCGGACGACGCCTGGCCGCTGCTGTCACGCCCGGTCGTGTCGCGTTTCGATCGGGAAGTGGAAAAGCTGCTGGACGAACCGGCCCGGGTCCGGCTGGCGGGCGAGAGCAAGCCCGTGCTCTGGGTCACCGCGGAGTCCTTCGGCGGGCGCTGGGTGCGTGTGCCCATGACCTTTTTCCGTGACTATGACCGCTATCTGTTGCTGGGCTGGGGGGTGACGATTCCGCTGTTGTCCCTTGCCGCCGGGCTGCTTATCGCGCGTGGCTTGAACCGGCCCCTGAAGCGCCTGGAAAGGGCGGCGGCCTTTGTGGGCCGGGGCGAGCCCGTGCCCCGACTGGACGACAGTGCCGGACCCGCGGAAATCGATGCCGTGAACCGGGCGTTCAACCGCATGGCCTCGGAAATGCTCCAGGCCCAGCGCGATCGGGCCCTGCTGCTCGCCGGTGTCAGTCATGATTTGCGCACGCCGCTGACGCGTATGCGCCTGACGGCCGAGTTCCTGGACGATGCGGATCTCTCCCGGGGCATTATCCAGGACATCGAGGACATGGACGCCATCCTGGATCAGTTCATCGGCTTTATCCGCGACGGCGCCGACGAAGAACCGGGTTATGCCCAGCTCAACGAGCTGATCGAGGAAGTGCGCGGCAAGCTCGACGGCGGGCAGATCGAGTTTGCCCCGGGCGAGATTCCGCGCCTCATGGTCAAGCGCCTGACCATGAAGCGTCTGTTGTCCAATCTGCTCACCAATGGCCTGAAATACGGCCGCCCGCCGGTGGAAGTGACCACCGAGCTGGAGGAAAACGAGGTGGTCTTGCGGGTACGCGATCACGGCCCGGGCGTGCGCGCCGAAGACATTCCCGTGCTGCTGGAACCCTTTTCCCGGGGGGATGCGGCGCGGACTTTGTCCGGTTCGGGGCTGGGCCTGGCCATTGTCAGCCGGATCGTGGACATGCACCACGGCCACATGAGCCTGAACAATGATCCCGAAGGCGGGCTGCGTGTGGAGATTCGTCTGCCCGTGACCGGGCGTTTCGTGCAGCCGGAAGCGCTGTCTTCGCGGGTCCGATAAAACCGGTGCAGGAAATAGCAGAAACGCACAGGCAGGCGCGCAAAAACAAGGGACGGCCGAAGCCGTCCCCTCACCAAGGATTCATGCCCGTGGAGCGATTTACTCCATGGCGCTTTCAATGCGCTTGCGCAGTTGCTCGTCCTGCATCGCGGCCTGCGATACCTGGTTGTACTTCTGCGCGCTCATGCCCGCGTCCTTGACCGCCTGCAGCATTTCTTCCTGCATTTGGGCCTGGATTTCACGCGCCTTTTCCGTGTCTTCCACATTGCGCAGCTGGCCGGAGTAGTCTTCGCGTACGGACTGAACCTTGTTCTGCGCCTTGGCGAATTTCTGGATATCCTTGTCGGAGAGATCCAGGTCGGGACCGCTCGGCCCGGTGCCGGCTTGCTGCGGCGCGGATTGCTGACCGCCATCGCCGCTACCCTGCTGAGCGTCCTGCTGGGCATAGGCCAGGGACATGGCACCGGCGGCAATACTGATAACGGCTACCTTGAGAATCTGCATGGACATGGGGAAATTTCCTCCTGTTCGTTGTACTAAACCAGCCCCGAACCCCCGGGACCTCAGTAGAGGACACGACACAGGATGCGGCGGTTCCCGGTCAAGTCCGGCAGAAATCAACAGGGGCGCGAAATGACCGGCTTCAGTGCAGTTTGAGCCGGGCCGTGACAGTTTGCGGAAATGCCCCGAGCAACGCCCTTGACGACCACGATAGGAGGCAGAGTTCCGGACACATGCACAGACAAAAGGGTAAACCTGTCCGGCTATTTGGTTCCGGTTGGTGGCCCACAGGAACAGGCAGAGCCGGGCAGTCGGGTCAGCCCGGGGCCATCGCCATGGTTCCGGCGGCAAGCGTTGGCAGGCTGCCGCGTCCCCCCGAAATAAAAACCCCCGCTCAACCAGCAGGTCGAGCGGGGGCTCCGGAGCTCCTGCGCGCCGGTTTTACTGGTCCGGCTGCGGACCGGCCTGGCGGATGGCGTCGGAGACGTCGGTGTACTTCTCGTCGAAGTTGTTCTGGAATTCCCGGGCCAGTTGCCGCGCTTCGCGGTCATAGGCTTCCGGGTCCTTCCAGGTGGCACGCGGACGGAGCAGGCTGGAGTCCACGCCCGGAACGGATTGGGGTACGTCCAGGTTGATGATATCCAGATGCTCGGTCTCCGTTTCGTCGAGGTCACCCGACAGGATGGCGGTGATCACGCCCCGGGTGGTGGGGATGGAGAAACGCTCGCCCTCGCCATAGGGACCGCCGGTCCAGCCGGTGTTCACCAGGAACACCTTGGCGTCGAAGTCCTCGACCCGCTTGATCAGCAGCTCCGCGTATTCGCCCGCCGGACGGGGGAAGAAGGGCGCCCCGAAGCAGGTGGAGAAGGTCTTTTTGATGCCCGGGCCCGCACCCACCTCGGTGGAGCCCATCAGCGCCGTATAGCCGCTCAGGAAGTGATAGGCGGCCGCCTCGTTGTTGAGCTTGGATACCGGCGGCAGCACGCCCGTGAGGTCACAGGTCAAAAAGATCACATGCTTGGGCTCACCGTGGCGGTTTTCCTCGATGCGCTTGTCGATGTTCTCCAGCGGATAAGCGGCGCGTGTGTTCTGCGTCAACGAGACATCGTTGAAATCCGGTACGCGCTCTTCGTCGAGCACCACGTTTTCCAGGGTGGCGCCAAAACGGATGGCGTCCCAGATCATGGGCTCGTTTTCTTTCGACAAGTCGATGCACTTGGCGTAGCAGCCGCCTTCCAGGTTGAACACCGAACCCTTGGCCCAGCCATGCTCGTCGTCGCCGATGAGGTAACGGTTGGGGTCGGCGGACAGCGTGGTCTTGCCCGTGCCGGACAGGCCAAAGAACAGCGCCACGTCACCGTCCTCGCCCACATTGGCCGAGCAGTGCATGGGCAGTACGTCCTTTTCCGGCAGCAGGAAGTTCTGCACGGAGAACATGGCCTTTTTCATCTCGCCGGCGTAGCGCATACCCGCGATGAGCACGCGGCGCTGGGCGAAATGGAAGATGACCGTGCCCTCGGAGTTGGTGCCGTCACGTTCCGGATCGCACTCGAAATCCGCCGCGTGCAGGATTTCCCATGCTTCCTTGCCCTGGGGGTTGTAGCGTTCCGGACGGATGAACAGCGTATTGGCGAAAAGGTTGTGCCAGGCGGTCTGGGCGGTCACCTTCACCGGCAGGTAATGGTTCGGGTCGGCGCCCACATGCAGGTGCGAGATGAAGGCTTCCTGTTCCGCCATATAGGCGTCCACGCGGTCCCAGAGCGCTTCAAACTGATCCGCGTCAAAGGGACGGTTAATCGGGCCCCAGTCGATATGATCACGGGTGGAGGCTTCGTCCACAATGAAGCGATCCATGGGGGAGCGGCCGGTGCGTTCACCGGTGGTGACAACCAGGGCGCCGTTGTGCGCCAGCTGGCCTTCCTCGCGCTGGATGGACATCTCCACCAGTTCAGCGGGGGACAGGTCAGTAAAGGATCTTGGATGTGTCATGGTCATTCCTGGGCTTGTGGCCGGAGTCGTTTGCAAAGCGTCTGGCTATGCCGGCCCCGTGCCGGTGTCAAAACCGCCCCATTGCCCGCTGCGGCGGGAAGAGCAGTTTCAGGATCAATGGCCGGCAGGGCCGTGGATCGGCGGGCCATCAATGCCCGCGAACCGCCGGGGGGACTCCCCGAGGCGCGCGATTATGACAGAAAAGACCGGCCTTGGCGATTCCGGGCCATGAACGATCGGTCGCAAGGTCCTGTCAGGGTGTTCGCGCCTCGCGGCTGAAACGCAGTACTGGCGGCCTTTCAGGCTTCCAGTTCGCGGATCAGCTCGCCCAGATCCACCGGGTCGAAGTGCTCGCGGGCGCCGCAGAACTCGCAGGTAATCTCGGCCTCGCCCTGAGTGTCCAGAATGTCGCGCAGTTCCGCCGCACCCAGCGACAGGAGAGTGTTGCGCACGCGCTCGCGCGAGCAGCTGCACTGGAAACGCAGCGGCCGTGCCGGTGCCAGTTCCGGCGGGGTTTCATGGAAGAGGCGATGCAGCACGGTTTCCGCGCCCAGATCCAGCAGTTCCTCCATGGTGAGGCTGTCCGCGAGGGTGGTGAGGTGTTGCCACAGGTCCGCGTTGCGTTCGGCGTTGGCGGCGCGCTCGGGCAGGCGCTGCAGCAGCAGACCGGCGGCGCGGTTGTTGCCCGCCGCCAGCCAGAGCCGGGTGGGCAGCTGTTCCGAACGCTCGAAATAGTCCTCGACGCATGCGGCCAGGCTGGCGCGCTCCAGTGGCACCAGGCCCTGATACTGGCGCCCCTGATCCGGCATGATGGTAATGGCCATGCGCCCCTGGCCCAGAAGGTCATGCAACGGGGGCTGCTCCGTGGTATCGGGTAGTTCGTCGTAGCGCGCCAGTCCGCGCAGATGTCCCTGATGGTCGCATTCGGCCATGAGCAGGCGTATCGGGCCCTCGCCCTGGGCCTGCAGGCTCAGGCGGCCCTCGAATTTCAGGGTGCTGGACAACAGAGCCGAGGCGGTCAGGCTTTCCGCCACCAGGCCGCGCAGCAACAGTGGATAGTCGCGGCCGGCAAGCGCGGGTTCCAGACTGGCTTCCAGGTGCACGATCTCGCCGCGCAGATCCGAATCCGGAAACAGAAAACGTTGTCGGAAGTCGTTGTTTTCGCGCATGGACGCTCTCTCGAAGGGGGCGCTATTGTGCGTCAAGCCCGGGTGCCAGGAAAGCCCGGCGTTCGCGCAACCGTGTTTATTCGCCGTCCTGACGCAGGCGGCGCAGGGCCCGGCGGTCACGCTTGTCGGGCCGGCGCGGCGGCGCGGGCCGGGTCCCGGCCGCACGCCGGTGTTCGGCGGCCTCGGCACGCTTGCGCCGGGATTGTTCCGTTTCCCGGTAGAGCTGTTCCGCCTGGCTGGCCGGACCGCGTTTGGACGCGACATCCAGCACTTCCACCTCGAAGCTCTGCGATTCCTTGGTGACCGCCAGTATCATCCCCGGCGCCACCGTCTTGCCGGGTTTGGCCTTTTGGCCGTCGATCTGGACCTTGCCGCCTTCCACGGCATGCTTGGCCAGCGAGCGCGTCTTGAAAAAACGCGCGGCCCAGAGCCAGGAATCGACACGCACATTATCCGGCATGGGCGGACTCCGGCCGCACCTCGGTGAAAGCCCGGATAGCGGGGAAGGGGTCGGTGTGCTCGCGTGGCGGCGTGCTGGAATCGGGATGCAGAATGCTCCAGTTCTCCGCGATGCCGTAGTCCCGCGCGGCATGCAGCACCTTGAGCGAGTCGTCCACCAGTAGTGCGCGCGCCGGCTCAAAGTGACGTTGCCCACGCAGGGCGTCCCAGAAGCCCGCCTCCTCCTTGGCCCGGCCGAAGTCGTGGCTGGTGTGCAGCCCGTCGAACCAGCGGTCGATGCCGGTGCATTCGCTTTTCAGGGCCAGCGCGTCCGGATGGCAGTTGGTCACCATGATCAGCTGCCGGCCGCTGTCGCGCAGCGCCCGCAGGAAGGTCTCGGCACCCGGACGCAGGGCGATGTGATGCGCCACTTCACGCTTGAGCGCGGCCATGTCCAGATTCAGCTCGCGCGACCAGAAGTCCAGGCAATACCAGTTGAGCGTACCCAGGTGCGCGTCCAGCCGGGCGTGCACATGCTGGACGGCTTCCTCGTGTGCCAGCCCGCTGATGTCGGCATAACGGCGGGGCACATAGCGCTGCCAGAAAAAATTGTCGAAGGACAGATCCAGCAGCACCCCGTCCATATCCAGCAACACGGTTTCGATGGAATCCCGGATGATCATGGGCTGGCTGCTCGCGCGGCTCGGGATGATTGTGGATTCTATGATAAGTTACCCGCTTGCCATGTTCGAGTCCCGGGAGCGCCCCATGGAGGACAAGCCCAGGGTGCTGGATACGCGGCTGGTCACCTCCAGCAAGCTGTTCGGCATCGAGGAGATGCACCTGCGGTTCAACAACGGCGTGGAGCGCACCTTCGAGCGACTGCGCACGCCCCCCATTGCCGCGGTCATGATGGTGCCGGTGATGGACGACGGCGATACCGTGCTCATGATCCGTGAATACGGCGCCGGGGTGGAGGATTATGTGCTCACCCTGCCCAAGGGTTCCTACGAGCACGGCGAGGACTGGCACGAGGCGGCCAACCGCGAGCTCAAGGAGGAAGTGGGCCGGGGCGCGCACGAGCTCAAGCTGTTGAAGGAGTTGTCCCTGTCGCCGGGCTACATGGGCCATCGCATTCAGGCGGTGCTCGCGCGGGGGCTCTATGAGGAAGTGCTGCCCGGCGACGAGCCCGAGCCGCTGGAAGTGGTGCCCTGGAGCCTGTCGAATCTGCCGCAATTGTTTGAACGCAGCGATGTGCATGAGGCCCGGGTGATCGCCGCGCTCTATCTCGCGCGTGATTTTCTGGGCGTATCCGGATAAGCAGGCTGTTGGAAAACCCGTTGCGTACTCAGGCTTTCAGGCTGGTTCGCAATCGAGGCGCCCTTTTGAAGGCGGG